>JBDTVX010000164.1:0-12324 GCA_040007015.1 Ferruginibacter sp.
CTTTCCCCGGCAATGCCAATCATGAAATGGGGATTGCCCGAATGGGCCGTGATCCCAAAACTTCCGTATTGAACAGCTTTAACCAAATGCATGAAGTTCCCAATGTATTCATTACCGATGGCTCGTGCATGACATCGGGATCTTGTCTTAATCCGTCTTTAACTTATATGGCGCTTACTGCAAGGGCCTGTGATTATGCGGTGAAGGAGTTGGGAAGGTAATATATTTGTCCCTGGCCGGCACCGAAGGTCATACCGGGGATAAACTATTCAGATAGCGTCTGCCACGGTCTGACCTTTGGTACCGACCGTGGCAGAGGCTATCTGAATAGTTTATCTCTTATTTCTTTCCAGGTAATAACTTTAATTTTTTGCTGCTGCAAAAGATTGCGGCATTCGGCACTTGTAAAGAAATTAAAATCTGCCTGCCGCCATGCCGCACCATATTCAGGATGATCGATCGTAACAGCCTGCATCTCGGGGTTTTCATATGCTGCATGCAATAATATACAGCTCAATCCTGGTTGCAGCGATTTGAAAATGGCAGTATAATAATTGCTCATTCCGTTTTTGTAATCATTTGGCTGTGCCATAAAGAGTTTATCTACCGGCACTTCCTTGTCGCTGATATATTTACTGATATCAATATTAAATACTGCTTTAAATGCTTCAATGTTTAGCAGCACAGGTACTTTGTATTCGCGGCCCATTTTAATTAATAACTGAATGTATTCGGCGGTTCCAAAAAGACAGCCCATATGGGCATCAAAATGAGTGGGGTCAATACCAAACAACTTTGCTTTTTCTATTTGCGCCCTTATTTCTTTTTCAACTTCTTCAGGTCGTGCATGCATGTAAAGGCTGTCGGGGACGCTATATAGATTGCCATTTTTATTTGCAATGCTGCTCACCTGGTTTACGGGTGTTACAGGTCCCCATTTATAATTTTTCCATTCACTGGTAAGTGTAAGGTGCAGTCCAAGATCGGCGTTGGGATGGCTGCGTGCATAAACAGCAATATCGCCCATCCAGGGGCAGGGTACCATAATGCTGCCTGAACTCACACTGCCTTTTTCCATTGCATAAATGCTGGCCGCATTTTCTGATTGTGATACCCCCATATCATCCGCATGAATGATAAGTAGCCTGGTATCTTTTGAATAACCCAGCCGCTCCTGTATCGTTTTTTGCTGGGCAATAGCAGGAAAAAGTATGAGGGCCAGGCAAAAGCAGGAAACAATTATTTTTTTCATAAAAAGCAATTGGAAGGGGTGAATGATTGATGGTTACCGGTACCAGATATTTGTTCGTTTATAAATTTAGTAAAAGTTGACGATAAAAATTTTTCTTTGTTGGCCCGCTTTGTTACTGAGCGTATCCGAAGTATTCATGGCATCGCCCGGGACTGCGGGATCGGCAATTGCAAAAATGGCATCGGTAACGTTTCATCAAAACGTTTTAAATAAAAGTTGAACAGCTTCGTTCAGTAACTAAATTGCATTATTATGAATGATTTTTGCCAATCGGAACATGGGGAGAAATAGGATGATGAAGTTTCATTTGGATGGCTGATTTTCTTTTATAACCGGTAGCGGTTTTCATTTTTTTAGGTGTGGTTATCCGTCAAAAAAAAGATACTTGCTCTATCATCTGCTTGTATTGTTTCCAGTAAAGCCTTATCGGAAGTAGTTTTTAAAATCATATATTTTATAATCATTTCTTTTACTCATAATTATTTTACGCTCCCGGCTGACCGGTATGCCGATCCGAAAATAAAAAAATATACCCTGTTTAGGGTATTGCAAATTTTAAATATTCAAATTATGTTTGCAATGTAAAAAATAATTATGGTAGCTTTTGTTGCTTGCTCCTTTCTTTAGCCTTGAAATTCTATTAACCAAACATTATACAGTCGTCCTTATTTAAACTGATTTTTAGCGAAGTCGTAAGCATTCGTTATTTAAAAACAGGGATCAATAATTATTAAATTAAAAAATATACAACTATGCCAGTTCAACAATGGGAATCCCTTGGAGGGGTCATCACGAGTAATATTTCTTCCGTAAGTTCGTCTCCCAACAGGATCGACTCCTTTGCCAAAGGAGTGGACAACGCACTCTATCACCGCTGGCGGAATGGCATCCAGTGGGGAGGTTGAGAAAGCCTGGGAGGAGTAATTACCGGCGATGCCGTGGCAGTAAGCTGGGGGCCAAACCGGTTGGATATTTTTGCTAAAGGAACTGATAATGCGGTGTACCACCGCCGGTGGAATGGTAGCCAGTGGGGTGGATGGGAATCATTGGGAGGAGTCATTACAAGTGGTATAACAGCTACCTGCCGGGGGCCAAACCGCCTGGATCTTTTTGCAGAAGGAGTAGATGGAGCTGTTTACCATCGCTGGTGGAATGGCAGTCAGTGGGGAGGCTGGGAAAGTCTTGGAGGAATTATTACCAGCAAAATTTCGGTCACTTCGTGGGCATCAAACCGCCTCGACCTGTTTGTGTCCGGCACCAACAGTGCCGAGTTTCATAAATACTGGAGCGGCTCACAATGAGGCCCGTCGGGCATTGCGGTGAACCTTCACATAAAGATACTTACCAACCCAACCAGTTTTACGTTCAAATAAGGCCGCAGCAGCAAATGCCAATCCTGTTATACGGGTAGCTGCAGCGCATGCCCTTAAGCATTCAGCCTCCCTGCCCTCTTCGGTAAAATTGATCGGCGATTTGCTCGATGACCAGGATATCGGGGTGAGAAAGTTTGCACTTAAAACGGTGCAGCATGCGAATATTACCAGCCTGAAGTCAAAAGTTCAGGGGATGAACGCGAAAGAAAATACAGAGTTGATGAAAACGCTTTCGCATGATGTATTTCAAAAAATAAATCAGTGATTTATTAATTAGATGATCATAAAAAGAAAAGACCGGATCCTTTTGTTGTGGCAAAATTATGCCCTTTCCGCTGTATATATTTTAGGGGATATTGTTTACCTGCTTAAGCGAAAATGAGGTACTAAGAAAATCACTACCTGCTTTAATTTTTAAACTGTCAAAAAATCTGTCATGAAAACACATCATTTATTTTGTTGCCTGCTGATCTTTATTACCTGCGGCATCTTTACCTGGAAGGCCGAAAGTACCTTAGGCACAGTACTGGGATATTTTGCCCTGATGATTTCAATTGTAGTGATTGGTAAAATCATCATCGATAAACCAATGCCCGGGAGCCGCTGATTACTGGTTGTAATTTGTGTAACAGTTGCATTACTATATAGTATTAGATTGGTTTTTGCAAACCTGTTGCTACATTGTGATGCTTGTCAGGTTAACCTGCTCCAAGGCGGAAGTAAAAGTCCGGCCCCGGCTGCAACGTGGATCAGTATAGCAACAATACACAGCGCTTTATAAAATTATGTTATAAACTCAATTACTCCTCCTGCGTACCAGTTTACCCATGATATTTTTACTAAAAACTGCCATTGAAATAATAATAGCGATACATCCCAACACGATGCCTAAAGCGCTTTCGGCTATCCACGTAAATATGCAGCAGGTAATAAGGGTTAACAGGCAACAAAATAAATGATGTGTTTTCATGACATTTTTTTTAATTGTTCAAAAAATTAAAACTGGTGTTGTTGGCCTTACTGTCGTATTATCACTTAAGCGGGTAAACAGGATCGTCATGGAAATTTGCCCTCCTGATGGGTCCGGCATTTACGAACAGCTTCAAAATATTGATCGTTGTTTTAAGCCTGCAACGAAAAGGTAATTTTTTTGTAACGGCTTTTGAACTCTATTAAGTCTGCCCCACTGCATCATGCATACAGGCCTCATTGGTGTCGCAGCCGATGGTTACCAAGGATTTTGCAACCCCTGTTTATATTCGTCAGAAAGCTATAACTATTAATGTAGGGAATATTTAATTTAGCAACATTTACTTTTAAACAAAAGGCATCAATCAGCCTGTTTAATTTATATAATATGCTTCATTGTCTCGTCAGGGACAAAATATTGGTAGTAATAAATAGCGTTTTAATTAAAGTCCCGTAGGGACGTGATATAAAAATGATGCATGGATTATATCCCGTTCCTACGGGACTTATTTGAATGGTAACGGTTAGTGCTACCGATATTACATCCCTATGGGACATTTGGTCCCGGCGGTGTTTTCGCCAGAATAATGTTCAATTATAAAAGAAGTTGTGGCGAAACCCCGACGTGTAATGCTATCCGAATTTACTACAGGGAACCACTCTTCTTTCCGGTGTGGTTTCATACCAGTTTTTTTTAGAATTTGTGGTATTTGCTGCGAAAGGCTTTCGGGATATCAACCTGCATACGATAGCAATCGGATTGTAGTACCAGAAAATCTAATCAACTGCTATTCAGTAAAATAAAATTTCTCTTTTTTATCACTTGCGACGTATAGTAAAGCCCTTTAAAATTAGCCGCCCTGTAACATGACCAAAACCACGCATTGGATAAACTATGACTGGGGTTTTTTCCAGGCCTCGGAATTAAGTAAGCCGTTCTTGTTCAGTACTGCCCTTAATGTAGGTTCAAGTCCTGCGGTTACGGCTTCGTTTTTGATTTTTGCCGTTACCTCATCATATACTTTCTGGTCGGGGATATCGTGGATCTGTTTGGTAAGCATGGCTACCATCTGGAGATATTTTTTCCTGTTTAGCCAGATCAGGGTTATAATAATTGCCGCCACCACAGCCAGTGAGATCAGCAGCATGTTTGCATTCTTTTTGACAAATGATACATCGTCTCTTAACAGTGGGTCAACATCAGAGCGAAATCTTTGGGAGAACCTTGTAACTGCAGAGTCAACGATGTGAGTTACCGCGGTGTCAATGATCTTGCTAAGTGCGGTGCTGGTTTTTGGGCCCAGTAATTCATCTCTTAACAGACCCAGCCTTACCCGCGTAGTATCTCCCAGCGCTTCTGCAAGAATTTGTGTCAGCAGTTGGTGCACCGAACGTTCTATTTCAAAGATGTCCTGCTTTGTCTTGCCTACCAGGGAGGCCTGCAGTATCTGTAGATTCCGGTTCAGGTTTTCTCCGGTTACGGTCTGCATTAAAGAATCGACCCAGATCCTCGTTTGATTGTTGATAAAGCTGTCCCTTACGCTGCCACTGGTATTCCTTAAACTCACGAATACAGGTGTTAGTACAGAATCAATAAAATGCTCCAGGTCTTTCCTGGAAGAATCTTTGGTGAGCTCGGTTCTTATAGAATTGACGAGGTTTCGGCCTATTGAATCTGCAGCGGGCCCTAATGATTTCCCCAATCCTTTTCCTGCATCCTGCCCGATCTTTTCAAATGAGCAGCCCATTAACATTATTGCGATGATCATCAGCCAGCATCCGATTGAAAATTTTATTTTCATGATTATTATTTTATACGGTTATTTAAATTTCACAATGGAAACAGATCCTCCGGCCAGCATCGTCATTCCGGTGCAACAGGTCGGTTTTACATGGCTACCGGTACGCGCCACAACTACATTGCATAAAAGTAGTGCCTGTTATTAAAATATGCAAGCACAGAATTTTTAACCGGTATATTGTAATTCAATTTGTAATATAAATATGCTTGTCCCGTGAAATGGGCGAATCATTATGCCTTTGCGATGCGAACTTTATGTTTCTTTTCTTTAGTCGCTAAGACAACAAAAAATGATAACAGGCTAGCGCCATTTTCGATATATTTTCTAACCGCTCATTGATCCTTTCCGCATTTCTGCCTGGTTGTTCCACATCCATTAAGCCGGGCAGGCATTAGCAAATTAGCACAATAGTAGGTTAGCACATTTTCCCCATTCTCTTTGCCGGAATAAAATTTTGCTTTGAAAAAAGAAATAAAAGTTTTAAACTTGTAGGCCCTTAGAAAGCCTGGCTGCCCTGCCCAACGAAAATGTTTTCTAGAGATTTTGTATTCCTTGTGAATGACCAGGGCATATTACTTTCATAGTTTGTATTTATTTATTCATTCATATTTATTCATTCAAAAAAAACTATTATGAAAAAAATTTTTTGTTTAACCGGCATTGGCCTCGTTTTCTTGCTATTGTCATGTACAGATTCTACGCCTAAAACAGGAACCGACACAACGGCTGTATCCCAGGCTGAAACAAACAAAGCCAATAACCGCGCGGTTATGAAGGCTATTGACGCCGGAGATGCTGCAGTGATTGACAGCCTGATTGCCCCGGATGCGGTAGATCATTCGGGCCCTAACATGACTGAAATAAAAGGGGGTGATAGCATCAAAAGTATGTTGAAGAATATTCACAACAGCTTTACTGATCTTAAAACAGAAATAATTGCCGACGCGGCAGAAGGCGATTATGTTTTCACTTTGTCAAGAATGACGGGAACTACTACAGCAAACCCTGGCATGGGTATGCCTCCCAATACAAAAACGGATATGACAGCGGTGGATGTTGTGAAATTTAAAGACGGTAAAGCATTAGAACATTGGAATTATATGGATCCAAAGGATATGATGAAAATGATGCCTGGGGCAGGTAAAATGGATAGCAAGGCCATGGATAGTAAAATGAATGATAAAAAGAAATAAGTTTTATCTGGCAAATCATCACCTGTAAACAAAAGGCACCCGCAATTAAATGGTGCCTTTTGTTATCACTACAAATCTAAACCGGATCCCGGAACGGATATGCTGGGTTGCCCGGGTGCGTCCGGGAAAAAGAAGTATTAATTTTTCAAATGGAAGCTTTTGATCAGTAAAAGGTGTGCTGTTACCATCTACTAAATGACAGTAAAAAATTACTGACAATCAACCAAATGCAGGCTGGTAGATATTTGCAGGGCTCTTCAATACAAAGACGACTGGTTAAGCGCTTATAAAAATACAACTATTAGGGTATTGTTTATAATGCGGAATAGTATAATCTTCGCATCACTATATGAAATTCCGCCGATGATCGTTTTAATACGATTCTGAAACTGAATGTCATTTCACTTCTATTATTACAAATTCTTAAATCACTATTATCATGAAAAAATTAGTCGGCGGATTGGGCGGAGCTATCGGGTCACGCTACCTGAAAAACAAGAATCAACTTGTATTTGTAGAGTATTCGGGTTTTATTTCAAAATTGGATCTTGTACAATCCCTGGCATCAACGGTGTCGCAAGGCACCGCTATCATTAAAGGCACCTGGCACTTTGATTGTGAAACAGGAACGATGACTGCCCCGGGCGCTACGCTTGATCTTTGGTGGGAGCAAATGACTGCTGTAAAAAGACAAATGGTGCCACAGGGAGGAGCAAAAATTGTAAACCTGGGTATTGTAAATTTTAATTCAGTTACACCTGCGGCAATGCAGTCGTATGCCTATACAACCACTCCGATTGCCGGTAACAACGATGCTACCAATAAATTAGTAAACGGGGATGTTTTTTGCGTTCAGACAAGAGAAGGCAACTACTGTAAAATACAGGTTGTAAACTACGATTACAACCTAAAAGTTAAATGGGTTACTTATAAGCTTAACCCGGCGTATGCGCATATTGGTGCGGGTTATACCAATCCCGAAGATATCGCTGTACTAAGCGACGAAAAAACAGCATATGTTACAGAACGTAGCGGGAATCTTTTAAGAGTAAATTTAACCAATGCAAATCATTCCGCTGCATCTGTAGTTTGCAGTGGCCTGGTTGCTCCACAACAACTTTGGGTGGATGAAGTTAATAAAAGAGCCTATGTAGTTGAATATGCAAACCCCGGCAAATTAACGCGGGTTGACCTGGCAACCGGTACAAAAACGGTTCTGTTCAATGGCCTTAATTTCCCCGTTGGTTTAACCTTATCATCAGACCTGGCTTTTGCGTATGTAAGCGAACAGGGGCTTTCCGGGATTAGCCGTATTGAGTTATCAACCGGTACAAAAATTTTAATTGCTAGCGGGTTGACCAATCCATTCTTTCTTAGCTGGAATGATCCCTCAGAAACAAAATTATTGGTACCCGAACGTGATCCTGCCAATAAAGTTTCGCTGGTAGATGTTACCAAAACATTCGCAAATGTATTCACATTTATCAGCGGTACTGCATCAAGGCCATCAAGCATTGCCGTTATTAATTCCGGAACATATTGTGTTTGCTGCAACTCAGAAATTGACCAGTATTTTTTAACTGCCAATATAAATAACTGGCTGTACAAAGGGATCGGGTATGTGCCCTGGAACTTAATACCAGCAAGCGGAAAAGCAGATACCACCACCCAGCCGCTCTACCCGTTTCAGTTTCCAAAAGATTCTCCTTTTGGAGGGACATTACCTCTTAATATCGATCATCGGAATGCGTGGGATTCAGGTATTTTTTATTACAAGGTATTGATTGATGGGATTGCCAGGCACGATTCATGGAACGACCTCGTTATGAACCCGGTAAATGGCCACTATGAAATTATAGAATTGCAAAAAGCCGATACCAATGGATTTTATGCGGTTCATAATCCTGCAAAAATTTACTACAATAGCGACCTGGGTTGCCTGCTTGATAGTACTTCCGGAATTACCAATGGCCTTCATGCGCTAAAGGTTGAATTTTATAATGCTTCGCATGTGTTGATGAACAACATGGGCAACGCCTTACATGTAAACAACGAATATTGTGTTGCTTCAATGGATATGCCGTTGTTAGATGGGTTTCATGCTGATCCAAACTGTGGCTATTTGAAATATACCGATCTTACGCACAATGTAACTTTACACTGGTCCGCTTCACATCCGCATGGATTTGCTACTTATTCATTCAATGTTATTAAAGGAGCTTTCGGGCTTCCCGGAAGCAGTGTGCAAGGTTCTCTTTTCCCTGCAACCTCGTTCATTTTTGATTTTGTAAAGCCGGCTTCCTTTTTCCTTGGAACCTGTCCACAGGTGGCCGCTTTTGCCGAATATTTATACGTGGCTACAACCGTGATAAATGGGGTAGGGCGGCAAAGTCAGTATGATGCATCCGCCAGTGTTGCTTTTTGCCTGGCCCCATAAAACTATTGTCGGGGTGGATTTTATATTTACGGCGTCGGGCATTTGTCCGGCGCCTTTTTGCGTGATTATAAAACACAATAAACTCAAAGTTTTTAAAACCCCGAAGGGGTAAAATATGAGTAACCACGGGTGAAACCCTTGGATGAATAATCGTCCTTCCTGCAACGTGGAAAAAGATCCACAAGGTATGTGGCACAAGAGGGATTATTTTTTCTTTTTACCAAAAAGACAAAATAACAAAATTATAATTACAACGATGATGACCAGGGCACTGAAGCTTGTTACAAAAAAAATTGCAGCAACTCAACTTTAAACAACCTGGCCCATTAACGGATCTGTTTTTGAAACCATACCTGTTTCCACATGACCCGCAAAACGTTTTTCAAATACATAATTACCATTTACTGTAACACCGAAATCGTACCAGCCATAACTTTTCGACTGGTTTAATATAATGGTGATCGTAGTGTTGGGCGGGATCAGTTTTTTCTGTAAAGCTGTTTTGTAACTATGATCCTTTATTTCTACGGTCACTGCTTTTGATTCGTTATTGATAATGACTAAACTGATATTTCCGGTAAGCCTTTGCGGATTGATCTTACTCCATTCATAATTGCAGGCTATATTTATTCCAGGCTCATGCTCATTTCCCGCAAACTCGCGGTAAAATCCATTGGGCCCGTGTACGCGTAACCGATAGTCTCCATTTTCAAAGCCAGCCAGTTTCCATTCATCCTGCTCTTCAAAGCCTGCACGCACGGCATAATTCCAGGTGCGCCATTCCTGCTGCTCGTAGGGGTGAATGGCGTAAACATAAAAAGGTGATCCCGCAGCGTTGTCGCCAAACAGCGTTTTACCTGCTTTGAAACTGATCGCGATCTTTTTTTGTTGTTTATCCAGGTTGCCATTTACATATAACTCATAGTGCAGGGCACAGGAGGGGCGGGTTCCCGTTTCCTGCCCGGGCATTAAAGATGATAAATGACCGTATTGATTGATTTCCGCTATTTCTTTTTTGGATAATTTTTTATAATTGGCTGGTGCCTCCTTAAACTTTGCCTTATGGATATCTTCTATAAATTTTTCTTTTTCAAGAAAGACCGGCTTCATTATTTTTTCTCCGTTCCAGGGACGAAAAACCGATTGGAGATCTCCGCAGGCCGTACGCCGCCACTCATTAATATTGGTCTCTTTGATTTTCTTCCCTGATTTTTTTTCCAGGAATTTCTCTAAAAACTGCAGCGAGGAGGTATGATCAAATATTTCAGAACAAACAAACCCGCCCCTTGTCCATGGCGAAGCGATCACCAGGGGCACCCGGAAACCAAGTCCAATGGGGCTTTCCCGGGCATATTGCTTTTGAGATTGCTGGTCATTCGTAACAAATTCAAGTGTGGTATCAATTCCTTCAGAAACCTTTCCTGTATTGGCTTTATAGGGATTGGGCGCTACAAATGGCGGCACATGATCATAGTAACCATCGTTTTCATCATAGGTTAGTACAAAAATAGTTTTCTTCCATACTTCCGGGTTTGCGGTGAGTATATCCATCACTTCACTTACATACCAGGCGCCAAACCATGGCGAGTCGGGATGGTCCGAAAAAAATTGCGGGGCAACCATCCAGGAAACGGTGGGCAATTCCCCTTTGTTAACATCTTCTCTAAACTGGTGCAGGATATCTCCTTTAGGTATATTTAGTTCACGGCGTGTTTCTCCTTCTTTATATTGAAGAGGGGTAAGCTGGTGAAAAAAAGGATCGTTATGGTTATTGGAAAATGCCTTGTCGTGGATATTTTTTTCAGAAGGCGTAAGACTGTCATATTTTTCTTTTGTATAAATTTTTTGCTCTTTTATGACCGTTCCCAACTCTTGCTTTATATTGGTTAATTGCTTCCCGAGTTTTGCTGTTTCCCTGTCATCCGCGGGTTGCGATTTGATCTTTTGCCCCAGGTCAATGATCTTTTGTTGAAGGGCTACCTGTCTCTTTGGTAGGTTGGCAATATATTCTGCCGCTAACCGTACATTATATTGGGTAAAATATTCCAGTGGGTTATCGCCAAAATTGGCGAGCCAGCTATCGGACTCTCCTTCCAGTCCCACCCCGGCACTTATTTCATTCTGGTATACTTTCCAGGATATGCCGTTTTCTTCCAGTCTTTCTGGATAGGTTTTCCAGCTTACTTCATGGTCATAATCAGCATCGCCATTCCATACATTGGCTTGTTCCGCTGCTTCCTGTTTGCCGCGGATAGTGCCTCCCCAAAAATGCAGCCGGTTGGGAGTGGTGCCAGTAAGGGAAGAACAAAAATGTTGGTCGCAGACAGTAAACGCATCAGCCAGTGAATAATAAAAAGGAATATCCGCCCGGCTATAATGTCCCATGGTTAAGGGCATGGCATCGAATTCTTTTTGTCCCGAATGTTTTACATCCAGCCACTTATCAAATTTGCCCTCATTCCTTGCGTCTACCTGGTTATCCCAGCCGTGAGGCAGGCAGCCCATCCAGGTAATTTTGGTATCTTTTATATCCAGCCTAAAGGGGGCATAGGTGTCTCCTTCCTTATTGGTTTGCAGCCATACCTTATTTTTATCCGGGAGTGTGATGGCCCGTGGATCGTTGAACCCCCGAACACCCTGTAAGGTGCCAAAAGCATGATCAAAGGAACGGTTCTCCTGCATCAGGAAAACAATATGCTCTGCATCATAAAAACTACTGCCCAAAGCCGGGTTAATGGCCAATGCCTTTTGAATGGAGGGTGGGAGGCTATTCAGTAAACCGGCGCTGCCTGTCAATATTGCTGCTTTTTTAAGAAAACTTCTCCGTGTATCCATACCGAAATTTTATTTACATAAAAATAAAGGAATCCGAACTTCTCCGGGTTAATTTATTCTTATGTATTTAGTGGATCAAAAATTACCGGCTCTTCGTAAACCGGCATCTTATTGTTATTTTGGTCCGGGTATCGTTTTTCATAGCATCGTCCATGTCTGCCTGCGCAATCAGGCAAGGCTCTCTTGTGCGGCAGTGCATAATTGAGCTTTTTTTGACGAGGGTAAAAACGGGTTATTTATTTGCGGGCTCCAGCCATAGTTGCTGTTAAATAAGTAATATAGCTTAATGCATGTTACTATACCTGGTAAAAAACAGTAAACCGAAAGCTACCAAGCCCTGAAAGGGCGAAATACTCTTTAATAATCCATTGCACTATTAAATAAATCTAATCCTGAACATAGCTTCGAGCTATACCATGATATTTCGCCCTTTCAGGGCTTGTACTGCGAATGTGTATTCTAT
>JBDTVX010000165.1:0-12156 GCA_040007015.1 Ferruginibacter sp.
ATGAAAGCACCTGTACATACTGATGTTGTCGTGTTGGGCGGAGGCCCTGCTGGAGTTGCCGCCGCCGTGGCAGCGGTCAACAAAGGATTGAAAGTGGTATTGGTTGAACGAAATTCATTTTTGGGAGGTAAGGCAACGGCAGCACAGGTAGGCACGGTCTGCGGATTATACAAATTCAGTAAAACAGGACAGCCAGCGTACATCGTAAAAGGATTTGCAAAAGATTTTGCGGAAGAATTGCGGAAGAGATCGGGGTCATTACCGCTTTCCAGTGGCAGCGGATTGCACTATTTACCTTATGATATTGAGGCCTTCAAAAACATTTGCACAGAATTATTGATCGCCAATAAAGTAGATACATGGCTCAACGCTGTTTTAAATACTGTTGAAATTAAGAATGACCATATTCAATCCATAAGCATAAAAACGGGAGATGGAACTCAATCCATCATTTTAAGATCCATCATCGATTGCTCAGGTGAAAGCGCCGTAAGTTGTTTAGCCAACCTGCCTTTGATCGAAAGTGAAAATTACCAGGCGGCGGCACAGGTTTTTACTCTGCAAAATATGGGGGAAGTAGCAGAAGCTTCACTGGGAATGATCTTAAAAAAGGAATTATTATCTGCCATTGATCAAAAAAAACTGGAAGAACATTTTGACAGGGTATATATTGTGCCCGGCTCTGTAAAAAATAATTGTGTAAGCCTGAAAATAGGTATACCCATAACCGTTACCCATACACGCGAAAATTTACACGAGTTAAAAATAGCTGCCCGTTCATTGGTTCAAACATTGACCGCCTACCTTATTGATGATGTGCCTGTTTTTAAAAATGCAAGCCTGCTGAACATCGCACCTGAGGTAGGCATAAGAGTTAGCGCAAGATCAATGGGTAAATATATTTTAACGGAAGAAGATGTATTGAACTGCAAAAAAACGGATCAGGGAATAGCGAATGTGGCCTGGCCCATTGAAGAGTGGGAGCAAGATAAACGGGTAAAAATGCGCTATTTCAACCTGGATGATTATTACCAGGTGCCTGCGGGTTGTTTACAATCCAATACTATTAAAAACCTGTTTATGGCAGGACGCAATATTTCGGCGACAGATAGCGCCATTGCAAGCGCAAGGGTGATAGGCATTTGCCTTCAAACCGGCTATGCAGCAGGTCTGTTAGCTGCGGGAAATGTGTTGAACATTCCAGTTAAGGAATCGATCAAAATCATTCAAACCGCCCAATTGTAAGTACATTGTAAAATGGATCAGCGTAAAATGGACCAGTTCCCTGTTTATAAAATATTAAAGAACGCAGCCCTCAAATGGCCGGAAAATCCCGCTGTATATGATGATTACGGCATGCTCACCTTTGAGCAACTGTACCTGGAAGTTGAAGAACTACGCAACTGCTTATCCCGCATGGGTATAAAGCAGGGCATGGGTGTGGGCGTACGGGCCCGTAACGGCAGAAATTTTATCACGGGTATATTTGCTGTAATTGGTTGTGGCGCTGCAGTAATGCCTATGTCGCATCAATTAAAAAAAACAGAGGTTGAGGATATCATAAATGAAGCGCAGTTACACGCCCTGGTGGACGATATGAGCGGCGGCCCGAGACCGGTTGTTGCAGATACTGTAATACCCATGAAGGCCGGGGCTTTTTCATTTAGCTATACGCATATTGACGTATCTAACACATTTGCCGCTCATGTTAAGATGCCCGCATTTATAAGATTTACATCCGGCACCACGGGAAAATCTAAGGGCGTGATCATTTCCCACCAGTCGGTAATAGAAAGGATTGAATGTGCGAATAAAGCGCTTGAGCTGGGGCCCGGCGATACCGTGGTGTGGGTGCTCCCGATGGCATATCATTTTGTGGTGTCCATTGTTTTATACATCCGGTTTGGAGCAGCGATCGCTGTTTCAAAGAACTTTTTGGCCAAAAATATTATAGAAATAACCAACCAATACAAAGGAACGTTATTATACGCCTCGCCCATTCAAATTCGTTTGCTGGCCAATGATGCCGGTGATGAAAAAATGCCTTCATTAAAAAAAGTAATTTCTGCTACTGCGGCTATTTCCACCGGGGTCTGTGAAACATTTAAATCGCGATTCGGCCATGATGTGAGCCAGGCATATGGGATCATAGAAATTGGTTTGCCCATTATTAACCTGGTTAAATCTGCCGGGCACCCCGATGCGGTAGGTTATGCATTGCCGGATTATACGGTTGAAATATTAGATGATCAATACCATCCCTTACCCGACGGAAGTATTGGCAA
The DNA here is from genome assembly GCA_040007015.1 of Ferruginibacter sp. Taxonomy (GTDB): domain Bacteria; phylum Bacteroidota; class Bacteroidia; order Chitinophagales; family Chitinophagaceae; genus Ferruginibacter. The sequence goes on from JBDTVX010000165.1 coordinate 2,286, forward strand.
TTTGGGAATCAAGGGTCCGGGCATGTTTGATGCTTACCTGGTTCCTCAACAGCTACGCGAAGAAGTATTAAAAAACGGGTATTTTTTAACTGCCGATTATGCATGCAAGTCACCCGACGGTTTAATAAAGATCATGGGGCGTTCTAAATCGGTGATCAATGTTTCGGGGATCAAAGTTTTTCCGGAAGAAGTGGAAGCCGTTTTAGAAACCATACCCGGAATAAAATGGGCACGTATCAGTAGCAGCCCTCATCCACTGCTGGGGCAGATTATTGAAGGGGAATTGGTTTTAAACGAAGGAGAAACCATTGACCTGGAAGAAGTGCTACGTTATTGCAGGAAGCGCTTATCAGCATTTAAGGCACCTCAGCGTTTAAAAATAGTGGATGCCCTAACGATGACGGGTAGTGGGAAGATACAACGATACTGAATGTCTGATGTCTGATTTTTTGATGTGATTTTTTTACGAAATGTGATATTTTAATATGCATGTCAAGCTCAAAAATCTTAACCAACCCGTATCTATTCACTCGTAAAATATTTTAACCTGCCGGTAATAAAATCTACCCTGCATTGTTCATTGTATTCAAGGTTGCCACTTATCCATTCATGTATGCAAGGCTGTTTGAGAAGTTTTATAAATTCTTCTTTGTGAAAGTCTATTACTTTTTCATGGGGTGCTTTCATTTCATTCCAGATGGTTGTTCTGTTGTTCAAAATATATACAATATCCTCAAAGTATTCGCTAAAGCGACCATCTTGTCCCCTGTCTTAAACGCATAGCCATGTATCAGAGTTATGTTTTTTGTTTGCAAATTGCAAACAGCAAACCACATTTTTAATTTAACAACTGTCCCAAAAAATCAGAGGCTAATGATTTGACCATTTCCATCAATCACACGTCACATCATTTAGTACTATCTTTTATATTATACCCTAACGTCCCTTTTAATCTTTTAAAAAAACCTTCCCTTTTTTTTAATGAAATAAAATCTTTTTTATAGGCTTTTTGGATATCTATAACAGGATCAGGCATTGCTGCCTCCAGCATTTTCATGGTATCTTTTACCATGGGCAACATGGCTACATCCGGACTTAGTTTTTTACTAAACCTGCACAATAACCTGGTCTGAAAGGGATCCGATGCGAGGGCGATTTTTTTAAACCCGAGTTCCCCGGCTTTTATATAAGAGTAATAAATGTTTTCAGTACTATGCTCTGCCTGTATTTCGTAAAAAACATGTTCCGGCGGAATGCCCATCGCAATTGCGTAAAGCATCATAATGATCCCTTCGTAATAAGGTGTATATACCGCCGAGCCCGAGAACATAATATTCTTTGTGATCCCCCGGTCGTACAGGTATTTTGCCCAATAGATCCTTCCCTTCATGGTTCTGCCCCATTTCCCATTCTCTAATGGTGCGCCAGGTACAACCACGACATCATATATTGTTGATTTAGATGCATCCAGCAGCTTCTTCGTTGTTTTAGCGGAATAAGAACAGGAATTAATAAGCAATGAAAGAAAACAGCCCTTTAAAAATACAAGGGATCCTTTGATTATAGAAGGATTTAATAACCGCATAAATGACCGTAAATTATTTTTCTGTATAATACGTACCGGAATATTGCAATCACTGTATTCAATATTTATTTTCCCTCCCGCACCAACGCACTTCGTCTCTGTGCAGGCGTTAGCGGCTGTACCCAGGAATTATCGTATGGTTTAAAACAAGGATTATTTTGCAATGCCTCAAGCGATATTTTATTATCGAGATAGGCGGCAAGTGAATGAAATGCGGCCTTATTTTCTTTTTTAAGGATCAGCAGGGATGCATTGCTCCCTGCTTTTACCGCAATAGGAACACCGCCGCCCAATTCGGCCCAGTGCCCGCCCAGCAAAAGATTTTTAACCGGTGTCTGGTAATGCGCAATTTTATTCTGCATATTCTCCCTTCCTGGTTTTGCTCCCATCATGGTACCATTTTTATTACCTGTATACCGATGGTGCGTAACAGGTGTGGCCACTTCATAAAAAAGAATATGAGACCGCAATCCGGGCGCACATTTTTCCTCTACCCTTCCAATGATCAGGTCGGCAATCTCATTTTTTAATTTTTTATATTCATCCCCCCGGGTATAATTTCCTTCCTTATCTTTTTTAGTAAACCAGTTATCGCTAAAATCCATATAAGCCGGCATGAAAAGCGTTAATGTACCGTGTCCTTCTGGGGCCATCGATTTATCCCTTAAAGAAGGAGCCAGTATGCTGATCTCACTTTTTAAAGGATCACCACCTGAGTGATCTTCAAAAGTTCCATTTTCGCAGGCAATATGTACCAGTTCCTCATTAAACCCGAGGGCCTCGGCAGGACAATCGAGCGCAATTGAAATAGTTACGGAAGAGCTATACATCTCCGCCTTTTTTAATTTATTTTTGAGCCGGGCGGGAATGGCATTTTCCGGAAGCATTTTCTCATACAGCGTTTCAACATCGTTTGCCGCTACTACATACTTGCAATTGAACGTATAGTCGTTGCCGCGATGTTTGAATGCTACACCGGTCACCGTATTATCTTTTAGTAATATTTGGGTTACCCTGCACCTGCAATGAATGGGATTATTATAATACCTGACTACATGCTGAAGCCAGCCTGGTATCACCTGGCCACCGCCTTTTGGCGGACTTTGAAAATCACCGTAATACGCCCACCCAATGGGTATCAAACAGGAAAGCAATTCTACCTCAGAAGCGAATATCCTATGAATGGCCTCGTCTTTAAAATATTTGTTCAGGCCCTTTTTAAGTCCCTTCTCACCGCTGTAGGTTATAAACGGAATAAAGGGAATTACAAATTCCAGCAATCTTTTTTTATTCCGTATTCGTTCAAAAAACGACATGGTTTCTTCGGAGCGAAAAACGCGGCTGTAATTCTTAAATGATTTGCCCAGCTTTTTCGCCGCCCTGAAAAACCGCACGATTCCTTTTTGATCATTTGGAAATTCAGAGATCAGCTGGTCCCGCCATTCGTCGGGGTTATTGGTAAGCAAATAATCAAAATCCTCCCCTTTATACCTTCGTATACGTTTTTGCTGGATGGCATTGGGATGGTCTGATCCCAGCACGTCAAATAACCTGCTTACGAGGCCATCGGGGTTACATTGATTTAGCCAGTGAATAGCAGTATCAAAAATAAAATCCTTTCTTCTGAATCCTGCCAGGTACCCGCCTACATGCGGTTCTTTTTCCAATACGCAAACAGAAAAACCCGCCTTACTCAAAAGTGCGGCAGCCGTTAATCCTCCCACACCCGCGCCAACTACGGCAATATCATAGTAGGATTTTAATTCAAGTTTTTCCATAAGTGGTTTTCGACAGCAGTGCCGGAAATAATTTTAATAAATAAAAAGGACACCCGCCGATTCTATTTTCGCTAAGATAACCAATTATTTTAGCTTATTCTTTCAGAGCAAACTATATATCGTACCGCATCAAAATAAGTAGGAGTAAGCTAACTGAGCTTAATCAAATCCATGCAGTTAGAATGGGCAATTTTAAGATGTGTTTGCCTTTTTTAATGCATGTCACAATCGATGCCTGCGTCGGGAAAAGTTGCAGGCATTATATTCATAAACTATTGGAATACAAAAATTCCGCAAACAAGAATACCTAACCCTGCAAATAAACCAATGAACCCCACAGTCTTATTAAGTTTACTTTGTTCTCTAAATGACTTGATCAATCCCCAGGTACAGGGTATTATTCCTATAATGGCACAGGGAGCTGTTATTATTAAAGCAATCATCCATATTGATTTATCACCATCCCGAATAATAACTCCTCTAATTTCATAAATCAAAAGCAATAATAAAGGAAGGCAGTAAAAACCAAAAGCAATATAAAAGATTTTAAAAAATCCTGTCTTTCTTTTACTTATTTGTGAAGTAGTAATTGTTGATTGTTTATTGAAACTGCCGTCATTAGGTGGTATATTATCATTCATCTCAAACTAAATTAAATTATTATAGCCATCAATTGTAAAAGAGATATTTACTAACAGTAAGATCCCCTACGTTACCGCAAACGTCCACCAGTGACTTATTGTTATTGTTTTTCCACAAAAATAAAAACCCCACTCATTTTAAAATAAGTCACTGATCCGTTCAACAGGGAAGCCACCACTTTAATGCTGGCTTCCGCGTCTATGGAGTATTTCACTTCCGCATGAATCATATTATTTTCAGCAGGATCGATTACCGTTAAAAATTTTAAATGATCAGCGCGCACAAGCCTCGTCTCTTTGGAAAGTGCGGACTCCAATATTTCCTTCACCATCTGCATCATACATACGCCTGGCACAACCGGCTGCCCGGGAAAATGCCCCCCGAATATTTTATGGGTTGCATCTATTTCCAGCGAGGCATTTATCTTTCCATTATCCTGATCCAAAGTTGTAATATAAAAAAAATCGCCTGATAACATTATCTTACTATTCGTTTTAACCCAATGGTGAAATTAAAATTTTTATGTGAGATGCCAATAGTGTCCGGTATTCCGTTGATATAGTTTTTCATGATCGCCTGCATTACCGTTTTTCGTTTGGATGATCTTTCCAATCGCACCAGTTCATCGCCCGGTGAATTGGTGATGTAATGATTATATCCATTTGAATTGTGAAATGTATAATATATCAATCCGCTATCTTTCCGAATCAATACATTTGTATTGGCGGTCTCATCCATCATGATCAGTTCAAAATCTTTACGCAATGTTTTTATCACCGGCTTTTTATTCATTTGCTTTACGATAGAAAACACTTTAAATCCTCCCCCGGCGGAAAATTCAAAATCAAAAAACTTAAATCCGATCTCATTTGAAAACACCATCCGCGTGCTGCTGTCCGGCATTTTTTTAATTAACAATATCCCGCTCAAATGATTTCCCACTACATCTACACTGGTCCTGTACATCGCCACAGAGAACATCGGTTTGAATTTTTGCAAATCCCCTGCATCACCTGTGGCAGGCTGCAGGTGCCTGTAGGCTGATGAACAACCCAGCAGGATAATAACGCAACTAATTAATAGTAAACAACGCATCTTGCAGGCTTGTATTCAGTTCCTTGTTTACAAAATGAATGATGGTATTGTCGCCGGAAACTTCCTGCATCTCAATACTATTTGCAGAATAATCTTTTTTGTCGACCACCACGTTAATATTTTTAAATAGATCCTTTAACCCTTTTACTACCGGAACCAATTCCACCAGGTAAGTGGATTTGTTTTCAAAAACCCTTGTTTTAAAATCAGGGTTGCTCAGCGTGGTACCCTGCATACAATCGATCATTATTTTATTGACCTGCTGAAATAATTTATTCGATCTTGCGGATACTTTATTTTCTTTTTTTCCGTCCCTAACAAATACTTTATCCTTATTAATGATCATCAGGTATTGAAAGGGCTGGTTATATTCCATCCGCACCTGGTTATCTTTTTTGAACCAGAATTTTCCTTTCGAAACTATTTTTTCCGACAGCATACTCAGGTTTTTCTCCTGCACAAAATTACTTTTGATAGTAAGCGTTTTTTGAGTGGCGGTTGAAAATTCAGCCTTGAATTTAGTAAGGTCCGTCAACTGGCTATACCCCGCATATTGCGCGCGTAAAGCATTCCCTGCAAGGAGTATGAAGAATATAAAAAATATTTTACGCATAAGGTTTCAAATGTAGCATTTTATCCAATCGCACGATCTCATAGCCATTTTCCCATACCCATTTTATAAATGAAGGTAATATGGCAAGTGTTGTTTTACTGGTATCGTGAAAGAGAAATACAGCGCCCGGTTTTAATGATTTACTAATTTTATCGAATAAGGCCTTCTCGTCCTTCATCATTGTATCCATTGATCTTACACTCCAGCCTATGGGAACATATCCCCCGTTTATAATTGCCTTTTTTAAATTTGGATTGGTAACGCCATAAGGCGGCCGGAATAATTTTGGTTGCAACCCGGTTACCCTTTCCATCTCCTGATCCATCCTTTTCAAATCTTCCAACATTTTTTTATAAGAGAACAGATCGAACCAAAAACCGTGTGAAAAGCTGTGGTTACCGATCACATGACCCTCTTCATGAAGCTGCCGAAATAATTTTTCATTTTCACCGATGCGGCTGCCAATGCAAAAGAAAGCCGCTTTCACGCCATGCGCCTTCAGCACCTGCAATGTTTCCGGCGTATATTGATTTACCGGGCCATCATCAAAACTGATGGCAATCTCTTTCATATCCGTTTTAGCCGAGCAGATTACCGGCAAAAAAAAATTTGAATCAACAAAGTAACATCCGTAAAATACAATGCCGGAATAGATCAATAACAGTACAGGATACACGAAAAAAGGAATTCCTGCACTCTTGTTCAGCCCGATAGCAATAACCAGCAGTACAATGAAAAAAATATTCGTGTTCCTGAAATTTAACATGCCGACACTAGTAGTAAAGAATGATGTATATTTTGCAAATGATTATAGATCAATATTTTTTTTATTTTCTTTGCTTTATTGCCGTTAGCTGCCAACACTCCAGGTACGGTACCTGATTTTATAATATTACCGGCCAGCCACAAAGCAAAGGAAACCGATGTTGGATATTCGCCGCACAAGTTCTTATAATTCACCGTACAAATATTGTTAAAAACAGATTGCCCTAAAATGTCATATACCCCATCTCCTTTTGCATCGCCGTTTCTGCCCGTAATGACCAGGTCAATATCAGCTGGCAAAATTGATTGGATGGATAGAAAAGAGAAAATATAAGCTTCCGTTTCTTTTATATCAGCCGGTTTATAAAAAGTAAACAGCCCATCCAATTGCGCATAATTACCCGGAGATGATTGATTCGTCAATAGAAAAAAAGCTGCTCCTTCACCGGCAATGGTTCCTTTTGAAGACCCCTCAAACAACTTGAAATTAGAAACCGGTTCTCTTCTGTATAAACCGAAACGGGTTAAAATAGCATGACTGGCATCAGTTGTTTCATCCAATCCACCAACCAATACATTATTTGCTTCCCCTTCCTTCAGCAACAGCATCGCATCCAGCAAAGCGCTTTCAAAAGAAAAACCGCGGTGTACAAATACGTTGTTATACCCGTTACAATGTACCATCAGAGCAATTTGTGCGCCCACGGTATTGTGGGTTGATTGTATAAAAGCAGTAGGCGCCAGCAATTCTTCGTGCTGCGTTATCATTTTTGATAAGAAAACACCCGTATCTTCCAGGCAGCCATAGGCAGTACCGGTAACAATAGCATCGGGCGTTTCCAGGCCTGCTTCCTGCAGGCATTCCATTGCGGCCGCTACCCCCATTTTAATAATGCGGCTCATTCTCCTGATCTGCTTTACATCAATGAATGCTTTATAGTCGGGCTCGGCACAATTTAACCTGTTGCCCGAATGCTCCACCGGTTCTGTAAGAAACCCGGCATGGCCAAAAGTTATTTGCGGTGAAATATTTCCAGTTGCCCGTATATACAGCTTCATCTTATATTTTTGAAAAGATCAATGATGAACAATTTCCTCCAAAGCCAAACGAATTGGAGAGTACATTCCTGACGTTGGCATTTTTTATTAAACTGGTTTCGGGAACAAAGGGCAGCTCTTTCATGGGGGTTTGCAAACGAAGGTTAGGATAGATCAACTTTTCCCGGATAGCCAGTACTGAAAACACTGCTTCCAATCCGCCGCTGGCCCCCAAAGTATGCCCGGTGAATGATTTGGTAGAACTCATTTTTGGATAAAGCGGATCAAATAAACGTTTCACGGCCGTGCCTTCCGCTATATCATTATTTTGAGTACCGGTACCGTGCAGGTTGATATAATCAATATCGGAAGGCTTCAAACCACTGCGATCCAATGCTCCTTTCATTGCAAGGAACGAACCCGTGCCATCCGGTGAAGAAGCGGTTTGATGGTAAGCATCATTGGCATTGCAATAGCCGCTTAATTTACAGCAGGGTGTATTTTTTAAACCACCCGCAACCTCTTCAGATACCAGCACCACATAGCCCGCGCCTTCTCCCAGGTTCAGCCCCTTCCGGTTTTCATCAAAGGGCCTGCAGAATTCATGGTCCAGTATCATGAGGGTATTAAAACCATTCAATGTAAATTTTGTCAACGCATCTGTGCCACCGGCAACTACCACGTCCAGTGTCTTATTCCTGATCAGCCTTGCCCCGTAAAAAATTGAATTAGCCGAAGAAGAACATGCCGTACTGATCGTAGTGATATAATTCCGGATGCCTAGATGATCCGCCACCAGTTCTGTTATATACCCGCATTCATGATGAACCACGTCCCGTAGTTTTCCTTTTTTATGATCCATCAAAAAATTATTAAAAAACTGTTCCGTCCTGTCCATACCCCCTACTGTATTGGCCGAAATAAAACCGGTACGATGTTTAGCGAGGTCAGGGATGCCTGCATTTTCAAGGGCCTCTTTTGCCGCCATCATACTTAACATGGCTGTTCGGCTGACAACTGCGGATAGCCCTAAGCAGTGTGCAAGCGTTTCATTGTCCAGTTTCACTTCCGCCACTGGCAGGGCTTTCGCATGAACAGAATCAAGATATTCCATGCCTCCCATCCCGGCCTGCTCTTTTTCGAGTGAGTGGAGGCATTCAGCAGCATTGTTTCCAATGGCTGATATAGCACCCACACCCGCAATAAAAACAGGAGCATTCATCATTAACTATTTTGTGCCTGGTGTTCGGAAATATATTCGGCGATTGTTCTTACCGAGCGGAATACCCTGGGGCCATCTTCAGCATTCGACAGCTTTATTTTGTATTGCTGCTGCAATAACACGATCAGTTCCAATGCATCGATAGAATCCAACCCCAAACCCTCCACAAACAGCGGTTGATCATTACCGATATCTTCCGGTTTTACATCCTGCAAATTCAGTTGGGTGATGATCTGAGCTTTCAGATCCTGCATTAATTTATCCATTTAAATGATATATTTTATTTAAATTTTCTTTTGTAAAAAAAGCCACGGCAGGCCGGAGGGATGGCAAATTATGATCTTCCCAGCCTTTGTCTTTTTCAATTAAGAACAACACCGCTTTGTATGCCGGCCCTATTAATTCTACCCAGCCGCAAATACAAGCCTGCAAGATATTGTTATTGACAAGGTTACTGACATATTTCTCTATAAAATCAGCATCGAACGCTTCAAATATAAAGAAAGCACTCTCCCCTTTGAACTTATGTTTAATGCAAATTTCGCCCATTACTATATTGGGAAGCGTATATACAAACATAGCCGGGCTTGCAATATCTTTTGTTGACTCGAAATATTTAAGGTCGGCATCCAGGCTTGAACTGGCATTATTTAAAATGATCCCAACTTCTTCCGGTTTATATTTCCCTGCTTCAAAACTATCATTCAGCAATATTTCCGAAGCAAGCCAGCCCAATTTGGACAGGTTATCCATTTTGTAAAATTTAGGATATTTAATCCCGAGGTAACGATAGGCGGACAGTAAAAAACCTGGCAGGTCAGCATCCTTATTTTCAAACACGGATTGCCCGTTTTTAAAAACCTGGTGCTGGCGGATCACAGAACTGGCGGTAATATAAAGTTCTCCAGGCAAAGCTTAGACATTTGATTTTTTAGCTATAGAATCGCGGTACTCAATCAGGTGGGCCAGTTTATGCAATGCTGTCCGATGGTCCTTTACATATGGGTTATTAATATCCCAGACATATCCGGCCAGTACGGAACAGATCATACTTTTTATGGATGGCACCTGGTTATCGGCAAAGAAAATAGTATCAAGCGTACCTTCATACCAGGCCATCACATAAGAGCGGA
>JBDTVX010000166.1:0-12133 GCA_040007015.1 Ferruginibacter sp.
CAACAAAACCAAAACCACGTGAGCGGCCTGATTCCCTGTCCATAATTACTTTGGCTGAAGAAACAGTACCAAATTTTGAAAAAAGTTCGTTAAGTTCAGCATCATTTGTGTTGAAACTTAAATTTGAAACGTAAATGTTCATAATCTTAAAAATTAAAAAATAAATAATAAAATATCGTGATGGTAACTAAGTACAAAACTTTTAAGAAGAGAAAACTAATACGTTGGAGAAGTAAAAAATTGAATCTATCTATAAAACATGGCATTGAGCTATAATCACAAAGCAAATGTAAGGAATTAATTATTAATCAGATATTTATCTTATAAACATATACAAAAAATGAAATACATTTAGGTAAAGCACTTCGAAGTTTGCGATTCCGCCAGGAAGCGCAGTCTAAAGAAATCGCATATCAAAAATTCAGGTATCAGCCTTCAATTTTGTTACAAGGTTGATGTAATCCTGCATGGCAGCCTGTTTGGGACTTCCTTTTAACCCTTCCCATGCCTTATATTTTGCTTTGGCTACAAAATCAAACGGATTGGCTGGTGCCTCTTTATTTACATCGCCCACTGTCGATTGCTTATAACAAGCGTATAGCTTTAACAAATCAGCATTACCAGGCTTTTCGGGTAAGGTTTTGCTACTGGCTACCGCCTGCTCAAATAAATCATTTAATTCCATAACTATTTTTTTTCAAAAATAAATGAATAAAACTTCCCCGCAATTTTAGCCTGGGTTTGTAGGAACAGGCCCCAGCCTGTTCCTACATCGGCCCGTGCCTGCAATCAATTATTCCAATTTTTTTAGCTCTTTTAGATAATCATATTGCAAATCCTCGTGCAGTGTTGCGATTACTTTGGCGATCTTTTTTAACTGGAACTGGTATAGGTTGGTTAACATCGTACTTTTATGAATGGGTACAGAAGAATTTATCAATGTTTTGCAGAAATACAATAACAGTTCCACCTCCGCCTGCTTAGAACCGGAATAGCGTATATACTTCCCCGTTGTTCTTAATATTTTGCGAAGGCTTTTTTTTGCAAAGTATAAATTTGATTGATTGATATTGGTAAACTGGGCGTCTATTTCTGTTTTTACACTTTCAATATAAGCAGTCTCATCATGCGCTTCAAATAGTAAATAAGTGAGTAACTCTTTATTTTCTTTTTTAAATTTCGCTAATCGTATGCACAGGTCCAGCAATTTTGCCGGGGAAGTATCATTTAATTCCTTTTTAATTTCATTGACAGTAGCTGTTTTCATGTAGCAAAATTACAGATTAATCAAGCTCAACTGAATGCCTGATGCCTGATTTTTTGATTTCAGATTTGCTTAAATTCGCTACCGTATTTTATTTTGGCAAGATAATATTCGCCACTAATTTTGATGCCTGATTTATTCCATTCGCAGCAGAAAGTTGGTTTAAACAAGTTTTAATAAAACGCAATCTAGCTCAATAAAGATCAAATGTATAAGAGTGATTAATTTGCGTTTTTACTAAAAAGATAAATTAACAAAATCATATTTGCCAATGCGGCCTGCCCACTGCGTCATTCAGGCGGGCTTTAATGAAATTCAAAAGCAGGGCACAAAATAAATATCAATTATTCGAATGACGTTAAATGATTTTTTTTATTCTTTACAAATCATAAAAATACCTTGTCCTGTTCACTTTTATATCTCTTAACAATGCGGATTTTGGACTGATACTAATATTAAAGAAACGGTAGCGGCCAACCGGGGATACGTTGATCGCCATCTGCCAGCAATGCATTTCACGGGCAATAGATACAGAAATCGTACCCAGTTGCTTTTGAGTAATATTATAAAATCCGTTTAAGCCCAGCTGCCATTTCGTAGTTAAATTCACCGTCCCATTCCAGTTAATATCCTGGAACACATCGGTTGAATAACCGCTGTAATCTGATTTTCTATCTCTTTGAAAACGGAGTGAGTAAGAAAAACTAACCGACCAGGGAATTGAAAAATCAGCAAACTCTGCGGGGTTGTTACTAACATAAGCCGCTTCCGTCTGGTATTCATCCAACGGCATTCCTGTATTAGGATTATAGGGTTGGCCAACAAGGTTATTTTGTTTTGGCTTTTTAGATTTATCGCCCCCCTGGAATTGGCTGGATACAGAAACATTACCCCCGGTAAACCGACCCAGGGTCAATATTTTATTTCTCCATACCAGTTTATTGATCCTTTCGCCCCTTGCATCTGTTTGGTAAGGATCCAGGATGGCGCTTGCAGTAATGCTAATCTTCTCAAATAAATTGGTTCTTGCCCCAACACTAAAAGTGCTCAGTTGAAATGAATCTGCAAGGAAATTATAGCTACCACTCAGGTTTAATCCATCAATTAAAGTAACTTTCTTTAGGGCATCTGCAGCAGTGTCCTTTTTATCCTTAACCTTCATTTGAATATTATTGTCGATATTAAAACTTAACCCGCCGAACCTGCCTTCACCAAAAGAGCCATAAAGGCTATTTTCAAAAACACTGAATCTTCCAAAATTATTTCCTGTTGTATCAAGCTGGGAGCTATAAAAATATTTCCCGTTCATATCCGGTTTATAATTTGCGCTGATAGAGGGGCGTATCTCATGCCGGATCGCTTTTATTCTTGAATTCTTTCCAAAAGTAAAAGAGCCGAATATACGCGACGACATGCCTACACCAAAAGACATATCCCTGGCAGCATAGAAGCCTTTACTAATAGCAGTATCTACCTTTTGTTTGGCATTATCCCAGCTTCTTACCATTTTTTGCTGGTACCATCTTTCAGTATAAGATATACTGGGCGCTATTTGTAACGGGCCCAACTGTGGCAATGACAGGCTAATGGGTACATTGTGGTTGGCCCCCCACTGGAGGTTGTTGAAGATTTGCTTCCCGATATTTATCTTGCTCACGGAAGTATCATCCGAAAAATAAGTAAGGCTTTTCGCATTCGAATTTAATGCGATGCCGAGGTTTTCGTACCACTTATAGTTCCCGATCACTTCTTTTCTTCTCAAAGGATACAATGTATTTAAATTAAAACTTATATCCGGCAATGTAACATTTATGATCTTGAGATTGGTATTCTGCGAGTGATTGGCATTGATGGAAATATTAAAGGGTTTATCCTTCCACACTTTGGCCCAGGCAATACTGGAATTAAGCTGGTTACTGAAATTGCGCGTTGGACTATTAGGTACCTGCGAATTGAATTTGCTGCTTCCTGCATTTACGTTCGCGTTGAAAGTTACGCCGGGCCTGGATTTGGTATCAAGGCTATGGCTCCACCGGATATTAAATGTTTTACTGGTGGAATAATCCGGATCACCTTTAAAACTTGTTTTGAAACGCTGGTAATCAAATGAAAAATTACCCCGGTGCCGGTATCGCTTATAATAATTAGGGCTTATATTAAATGTATAACCACCGTATGAATAGATAGTAGCCCTTGTGGTTACATCCCAATTATCATTGACTACTTTATAATAGCCGATGCCATCTAAAGAAATACCGAATTGCTCACTTGCATTAAACGAAGGTGCAATTAAACCGGAATGCCTGCCGCGTGTTAACGGGTAGATACCGAAAGGAAGTATGATCGGTACAGGCACGCCTTCAAATTCGGGATGCACCGGGCCGCTCACCGCGAATTTTTTATTGATGAATTTTATTTTTTTACTTACAAATGCAAAATGAGGCGTATCTAAATTGCAGGTTGTAAACCTTGCATTGTATGCAAAGAAAGAAGCCGAATCTACTTTTTTTATTTTTATTGCATAAATATACATTTCGTCCTGCTGGGTATAGGTTCCTTTGGTAATGCCTTTCCCGCTCTTCATGTTAAATGCGATGGTGTCGCTTACCGTACTTAATGTGCCCTGCTTAAATGAAGGATATGAAATCACCTTACCCGTGCTGTCTTTAATTAAAAATGCCGTTACCAGGTTGGTTCTTTGATCAAATTCAATACCGGGCGCTGTCAATTCATTGTCTGTATATTTTACGGTTGATTCTTTACCATACAGAAGAATTTTTTTACCCGGTACATCCAACACCATGGAATCAGTCGCATGGTATACCACGGGGGCATCCAGGGAATCTTTTGACGTCCTTATATTAAATATATTAAAGCTATCAACCTTTATTCTTGTTGTTACCGTATCAATTTTTTTAGTGGTATCGCCCGGTGCGGATGGTATTGTATCGTTAACAATGATGGGATCATTTATTTTTGCAGGAAGTTTCTTTTTTGCTTTGACAGGAACAGTATCTGTAGTTAAAGTTTTGTAAAACTGGCTAAATGAAGCCTTATCAACAGTATTGCCAATCGTTATGCTAATGAACAGTCCCATCACCATGGATGCTAAAATGTATTTTGCCTTACCTTTGTTATAGTTGTTCATTGCAGTTGCGACAAAAATAAACATATTACCTACAACTATTTGTGAAGAAACTCTTATAAATTACTAACCACTAATAAACCAGTTTTAAAATGGTCAAAATGAAATTGATTCTTCCCGTTTTTATATTTGCTCTTTTTTTTTCACTATCCCCCTTTGCACAAACGCCTAAAACGCTCAAAACAATTATCGTGGATGCTGGTCATGGTGGCGCAGATGCAGGCGCAGTGGGCGAATATGAAGGCTCGCTTCGCTCAAAAGAAAAGGATATCACACTTGCGATCTCAAAAAAACTGGTGGCTACTTTGCAAAAAGAATTACCCGATGTTAAAATCATTCCGACACGAACCACGGATATTTTTCAAAATGTAAATGAGAAAGCAAGAATAGCAAATCAATACCATGGCGACCTGTTTATATGTATCCATGCCGACTCCGGCCCTTTAGCAACTGCAAGGCGTAAGATAGGCACCCGCCAGGTTACACATTATAAAACTACCTATTCCGGCAAGGGTAAAAGAAAGAAGAAAAAAATTACTGCTACAAAAGTAGAAGAACCCGTATATCAATATTACAAATTACCTATGAAAAGAAGTGGTACCAGCGTTTGGATATTCGCTTCGCATAAAACCAGTGATAAACTGAAAGCCATCGTTGATAATGAAGCCGAATTTAATATTGATGCGGATGATAGTCTTAGCGAGAATGTAAATTTTGACAGTCCTGAGATGAAACCCATCGTGGCGATTTATGCAAAACGCTTCCAGCTAAAAAGCATTAATATGGGCATGCTGGTAGAAGAGGAAGTGGCAAAAACCGGGCGGCCAACTTTTGGCCTCAACCAGCGGCAGGTAGGAATACGGGTATTGCAATCCACCAATATGCCCGCGATACTGATCGAAACAGGATTTATAAATAATGTAGAAGATGAACGCTATCTCAATAGTGAAGAGGGTCAGCAGGAACTGGCGGAAAGTATAACGGAAGCGGTTAAACGATATAAAGCCATGATTGAAAACGGGAACCCGGTGAACACCACTTCGGTTAAAGAAAATGATGAAAAAACTGCACCGTCCGATGAAAAATACACCGGCAGAACAAAATATATTCTAAAAAGAATCGACATAAAGCAGCCAAATTTTAAAGTAGACCTTTTTGATGACGGAGATGTGGACGGAGATATGGTATCTGTATATTACAACGGAAAAGCTTTATTGAATAATAAAAAATTAACGGAAAAGCCCCTCACATTGAATTTAACTGCTGATCCTGCCAGGACCGAAAATGAATTATTGATCTATGCAGAAAATGAAGGCGATATTCCGCCCAATACGGCTTTAATGGTCGTTACAGAAGGCTCCAGCAGAACCGAAGTCAGAATTACTTCCGATGAAAAAAAGAATGGGGTAATAATTTTCACCAAAAAACAATAGATAATTAGCCAATTAGCTAATGTGCTGATGTGCTAATTTCCTAACTCTGTTAGCTCTTTTCATTCGCATAATCTTCATTAGCATATTAGCACAATACCAAATTAGCTAATTATTTATGTATTTTTGAGTTTCAAACAATCCTGTCAACAACATGAAGATTTCTAATGAAACAAAAGTAGGTTCGCTTACGGCAATTGCTATTGTACTACTTATTTTAGGATTTAATTTTTTAAAAGGAAAGAACCTGACTACCAAGACAACCCTTTTTTACGCAGTATTCGGTAATATACAGGGACTTGCCAACAGCAATGCTGTTGTTATTAATGGCAAGCGGGTAGGAACCGTTTATAGTACCGATGGCGGCCTGGATATGCGCAGAATAGTTGTGGCCATCACCATGAACCAGAAAGTAAATATCCCGGATAATTCTATTGCACTGATTAGCCCTTCTTTATTAGGTACCACAACAATAGAAATAAAATTAGGCAGCAGCAATGTTTATAAAAAAAATGGCGATACCCTTTCTACCCTGGCTACCTCCGGTATGTTTGATGAAGCATTTTCAAGAGTAGATCCAGTTTTGATACAGGTTAAAAGCGCGGTTACAGCCCTGGATTCTCTTTTAATCACTGTAAACGCTGTTTTTGATCCTAATACGAAAACCAATATCAGGGGAATAATGGAAAACCTGAATAAAACGACGGCAACCCTGGCCATATCTTCTGCTTCTTTACAAACTTTGCTTAATACTCAAACGGGTGCACTGGCAAAAACGCTGGATAATTTAAGTGTATTTACAGGCGGATTAAAAAATACGAATGCTAAAATAGACCAGACCCTGTCCAACCTGGAAACTACCACGGCTAAATTTTCCAGGCTCGACATAGAGAAAACACTTACTTCGCTGGACGTTACAGTTACTGATTTAAAAAATACGATCGGTAAGATAAACAGCGATAAAGGCACACTGGGTTTATTGATCAATGATACCAAACTATATAATAACCTGGCTGCCACCTCCAATAAATTAAATTTATTGCTGGATGATGTGCGCGTACATCCCAAACGGTATGTGAACATTTCTGTATTTGGTAAAAAAGATAAAAGCAGTCCGTTGTTGATTCCGTTGGCGGA
Source organism: Ferruginibacter sp. (assembly GCA_040007015.1). Taxonomy (GTDB): domain Bacteria; phylum Bacteroidota; class Bacteroidia; order Chitinophagales; family Chitinophagaceae; genus Ferruginibacter. The sequence continues at coordinate 6,977 of JBDTVX010000166.1, forward strand.
TACAGTGAATGCGCCTTATTTACCTACTCCCAATCCATAGCGTTAACTTGTGCCCGACGTTGTTGGCCGGCGCGTAGCTATTCAATAAATGTAATTTTCACAACAATCCCATAGGCGAACCTTTAGCAAATTCAATGGATCAGCCCCGCTGGCTAGCGGGGGCAGGGGAGTTTCAAAACTTTGTGATACTGTTTGTAAATAAATAAAGAAATTGCATCTTTCTTAAACTAATTGTATTGAAATCAATATTTACTTTCAGAATTGCCTTAGTGCTAATGATAATGTTTTGTTGCAAATTTATTTTGGTTGCACAAAATATTACACCCCCTCCTAAGGATACGGTAAGGGTAATACAAATTATCCGTGGAAACAGCCTTCGTGAAAAAACCATTGATTCTTTAACCAGTCTTCAAACCATTGCGGGGGATGTGATCTTAAAAGAAGGGGTCACACTTTTTTATTGCGACAGCGCCTCCATTAATAAACGTACCAATATCCTGGAAGCTTTTGGCCATATTCACATCAATCAAAACGACAGCATTCATACTTATTCGCAATACCTTAAATATATAGGCAAGGATAGGATCGCCTATTTAAAAAAAGACGTACGATTAACCGATAACAAGGGAACATTGTATACACAGGAATTGGAATACGACCTTAAATCAAGCATTGGTAAATACTTCAATGGTGGAAAGGTAGTAAATGGCAAAACAATTCTTACGAGTACGGAAGGCGTGTATTATGCCGATACAAAAGACGTATTTTTTAAAAAAAATGTTCACCTGGTGGATCCAAAATATGATGTGCGAAATGATACATTATTGTATAATACACAAACACAGGTAACTTCCTGGAATACCGCTACTGTTATTAAGAGTAAGGATGGCGGTGACGTTTATTCAACTAACGGTACCTATGACCTCAAAAATGGCAAGGCATTTTTTGGTAACCGTACTATAATAAAAGACAGCACCCGTACTTATACCGCGGATAAAATTGCAATGGAAGATTCAACAGGTGTGGCCCAACTGGAAGGTAATGCCATTGTGAAAGATAGTGCAGGCGGTTATACTGTTTTAGGGCGGTCGATTTATGCTGACAAAAAAAATCAGTCTTTTTTAGCTACGGGCAAGCCGGTATTAATATTTAAAGGGGAAGCAAAAGACAGCACTTTTATTGCAGCGGATACACTTTTCTCGGGAGTAGAAAGAAGAGATAGTTTGGGCAGAAAGATAATAGTATCAAAGGATACAATTAAAAAAGAAACGGTCATAAACCTGCAGGATTCATTGGCAAAAAGGGAAGAAAAGGATAGCAGCCTTTTGGCCAGGCATGAGCATTTACCGCGGGGAAAAACAGACGGTTTGAGCAGGGACATAACAATATCAACCGATACCGCTAAAATAGAACCGGTTGTAAGCCTTAATGATTCTCTTTTGGCAAAAGAAAAACAAAAAGATAGTGTTGAAAATAAAACATTGGGTAAAAATGAACAACTAAATGCTACGTCCATAACAAATAAAAAAGATAGCACTACCAACGTAACAATAGTAAACAAAGACAGTAGTATAATAAATAAAAAACTGGTTCGGAATAAACAGGCCCCTGATTCCTCCATCAGCAATAAAACAGACAGTGTTATTGCAGGTAAAGATAAAAATGACAGTAGCACTAATATCGCAATCACAAAACCTCTTTCACAAAAAGATACTTTGAATGATACTACTGCCGTTCACATTTTAAAGGACACGGCTATACGCTATTTTATCGCTTTTCATAACGTGAGGATCTTTAATGACTCGCTTCAATCTGTATGCGATAGCCTCTATTATACTTCAGAAGATTCTATTTTCCGGCTATTTCAAAACCCCCTGGTATTCGCCAACAATTCTCAAATAGCGGGCGATACCATTTATATGTACACTAAAAACAAAAAGCCCGCCCGCTTATACGTTTTTGAAAACGGGATCATTATTAATAAAGCCAATGAACGAATGTACAATCAGATCGCCGGCCGTACATTGAATGGCTATTTTAAAGATGGTGAACTGGATTATATGAGGGCCAAAGGCTCCCCTGCTGAAAGTGTATATTATCCGCAAGACGATGATAGCGCCTACATTGGAATGAACCGGAGCAAAGGAGATGTGATTGATGTATATTTTGTGAACAAGGCTGTCAACAAAGTGAAATTCATAAATGATGTAGACGGCACACTGTTCCCCATTCGCCAAATACCGGAAGATCAGAAATTCCTCAAAAATTATAAATGGCAGGATCAGCGAAGGCCAAAGAACAAACTGGAATTGTTTGAGTAAGGTAAACAGATTGCTAATGTGCTAAGGATCTTTGAGCCTTGTCGTCCATTTAAAGGTTACAGGCGAATTTAGAAATTTACGAAAACTTCCATGTGGAGAAAGTTTATGATCTTAAAACCCTTTTGGTATAACCATCCGGCCACTCATGATGTAATGTAAGGGGCATAAAATTCTGAAAACCTGAAAGGGTTGAATGTGATAAACATAGGTGAAACACGTGGATGACCCCGCGCATGCATGGATGCGTGTAATCTCATAAATTTCCCCCTCTTCAACCTTACACGAAAAATTACCGCCTAAAATAATTTTAAATAATTGGCATTTTTAATCCTCTTCCCAAAAATTTTATACTTTCAATATTTTTTTGCAAATACTTAACAGCATAATATCCTGCTTCTGCGTTTCGTAAACCAATAGCGCTGTCCATTGGCACTATTTTAGTTTGCCTTTACATCAAATAATATTCAAAAAACTTATTATGAAAAAAACATTTTTATTTGTCTTCGTCAGCACTGTTCTTTCATTTTCTTTAAAGGCCCAGGAATACAAAACAGCTGTTGGTATTAGGCTTGGGCCAAGTTCACCGGCTATTGCACCGGGGTTTACGATCAGGCATTTCCTGGATGAAAAACATGCGGTAGAAGGCATCGTGGGGATAAATGATGGCATAGGAATTTGCGCATTGTACGAGTGGCATCAACCAGTTGCTACAGTTGAGCACCTTCAATGGTTTGTGGGAGCGGGTGGCTATGCCGCTTATAGAAACAACACTTCATTTATTGAAGAAAGCGGCAATGTTCGCAAAAACAATACCTCCTATGTTGGGGCAGCGGGCATCATTGGAGTAGATTATAAATTCCAGGATATACCCCTTAATATCTCCATAGACTGGAAGCCCGAGTTGAACATTGTTGAAAGCGTGGGCTTTGAAGCAAGCGGGATCGGGTTTTCAGCAAGGTTTACTTTTTAGGTTGTAAGGTGGTCGTTGGTCGTTGATGGTTGGTCGTTGGCAGAGGCTGGTGATTAACCGTAAATATCCGTTGGCATAACATTCTAATAACAGCCACCAACTTTCAGCAATCAAACAAACTTGCTACGAAGGATTATTCCTATAACGAACCTTCAACGACCAACGACCAACCAACAACGATCAACCATCAACGATCAACCAATCAACCTACCTACTTTATATTCCGCGTAGTTTATAACCTTTGTTGTAAATTTAAGCCATGAAAATATTTACGGCTGCCCAGGTACGGCAATGGGATGCTTACACAATTGCCCATGAACCCGTAAGTTCTGTTAATTTGATGGAAAGAGCCGCCACCGCATGTTTTAGATGGCTCACCAATAATTTTGAAAACCCAAATACCTATACTGTTTTTTGCGGTACCGGTAATAATGGTGGCGACGGACTCGTAATAGCAAGGATGCTGCTACAGGCAGGCGACACCGTTAGTGTGTTCATTTTGGAAGGAGAAAAAAGAACGGAAGATTTTAGCACAAACCTCGATAGAATAATACCACTGATAAACGACCTGCAGTTTATTAATAATACTGATTTCCATGTCATTCCAACAGGTACCATTGTTATCGACGCTTTATTTGGTTCAGGTTTAAGCAGACCCTTGCAGGGATTGGCTGCTGATTTGGTTAACTATATCAACATTGCATGCAAAACGATCATCAGCATAGATATTCCCACCGGCTTATTCGCAGATTCAGGTCCAAACGGAAATGCGATTATTCGTGCCTGTTATACACTTTGTTTCCAGTCGCCTAAGCTGGCATTCTATATGGATGAAAATAATAAATATACCGGAAGTATACATGTACTTGATATAGAGCTACATCCTCATTTTTATGAGGATGAGCCTTCCATTTTTAGTACGATTGATCAAAAAAACATCAGCTCCATTTACAAATCTAGGAACCAGTTTTCCCATAAATATGATTTCGGGCATGCGTTGCTATATGCCGGCAGCAAAAATATGATGGGAGCTGCTATACTTTGTGCAAAATCCTGTTTGCGAAGCGGTGCAGGATTAGTTACCGTGTTTACGGAAGATAACACCCAGGCCATTATTCAAACAGCTTTACCGGAAGCAATTACCAGTACCAATAATGATTTTGAAGCGTTATCACATAAAAAATCAGCTACAGGTATCGGACCGGGATTAGAATTGTCCGGGTCAAACAAAGATCTTTTAAAAAAAATAATTTTACGGTATCCCGGACCATTGGTCATTGATGCCACGGCCCTGCAAATGCTTGCAGAAGACACTCCTTTACTGAAGCAACGCATATCGAACCCCGCGGTACTTACACCTCATACCGGTGAGTTTGAAAAGATGTTTGGTAAAACGATCAATGATTTTGAAAGAATCAAACTGGCCCTGCAAAAGTCTATTGAATTGAAGTGCTACATCGTTCTCAAAGGTCATCATACGCTGATCGCCTGCCCGGATGGCAATGCCTTTTTTAATACCACGGGTAATGCCGGCATGGCAACTGCCGGAAGCGGGGATGTTCTAACTGGCATGCTTACCAGCTTACTCGCACAGGGGTATTCACAAAAAAATACTTGTTTACTTGGAGTTTACCTTCATGGAATGGCAGGTGACATTGCTGCTGAAAAAATGTCGCAGGAAGCCATGATAGCCGGGGATATAATTGATTGCATTGGAGAGGCGTATAAGAAGATACCCGCATCCCCTGAAGTGGGGCAAAAAAATAGATAGCCATTAAAATCAGCCTTCTTTTGAAAGTACAGTTGTTGATTCCAGTGGCTTCTTTCTAAATATTCAATAAAAATATTTTTCATTTTTTGCAGAGT
>JBDTVX010000167.1:0-12055 GCA_040007015.1 Ferruginibacter sp.
TCGCGCAAACAATATGCAATTCCTTTATGTCTCCTTCTTCTTTTAAATATTGAATAACTTTTACTAATGAAGATCCTGTGGCGATCATCGGGTCACTTATAATTACTACTTTATCATCAATTTCAGGGCAGCTCATGTATTCAAGACTTATCGTAAAACTGCCATCGGGATTATGTTTGCGGTAAGCGCTGATAAAAGCGTTTTCCCCTTTATCAAAATAATTCAGCAACCCGGTATGCATACCCAGGCCGGCACGTAAAATAGTAGCCAATACCGGCTGAGAACGTAATACTTTGCAAGTGGCAATCCCTAATGGCGTAGTGATCTCTTTTTCTTCCCAGGCTAATCTTTTGCTTATTTCATAGGCGGCCACTTCACCAATACGCTCAAGATTTCGCCGGAAACGCATTTGGTCAGTTTGAATATCCTGGTCCCTCAATTCACTCACCCAGTTGCTAACCAATGAATGTTGTTCGCCTAAGTTAATAATCATGATAGAGGATAGATTTTTATACATCTATATTTACAAATCTATATTTTGCAATCTGAAATTTGAAATTTAATTATGATTTACTGGGATAAAATGAATAATGAGTGATGAAAAATGAATAATGAATAAGGAGTAATGAATAATGAGTAACGAATAATAAAAAAACAGTAACCTTTTCAATTTCTGAATTTTAACATACAATGTCAATTTTATTATTTTAATTGTATAAATTTTTTTTAATGAAAAAGCTGATCAGCATTGTTTTGTCATCCCTTTTAATATTTTCCGCCTGTAAGAACAAGGCAAAAGATGCCGTTGCCGAAAAAGAAAATTACCAGAAGGCAAAAGAAACTTTGGAAGAAAAGGAGAAGAAAAATCCCATTGCCTTTTTATCAGTAACCAGCCATGATAAACACAACCTGATAGGACAAACAGTAACGAAGGGTAATATTATAAACAATGCCAAAGTATGTACTTACAAAGATGTTCAGATAGAATTATCCTATTTTAGTAAAACGGGAACTTTATTATTAAAAACAAATGAAACGGTTTACGATAAAATAGAACCTGGTAAATCAGCCGGTTTTAAAACAAAAGAATTTGCACCAAAAGGAGCAGACAGCGTGGTGATAAAGGTGGTAGGGGCAAAAACGAATTAATTGGCCAAGCTTCCACTTGCTCGTCATTATGGGGTGGCGGCAAACTTAAAGGTATCCCCGTCAAACAATCCAAGGTCGCTTAACTTTAAATGCGGGATCACCAGTAATGCCATAAACGATAAGGTCATAAAGGGTGCGGCCAGGGTAGATCCTAACTCCTCTTTTACCATTTTATCAATGGCCGTATAGGAAGCGGCGACTTTATATCCATCTTCATTACTCATTAAACCGGCCACCGGCAAGGCTAGTATCATTTCTCTTTCGCTGGAAACACAACTCACCCCGCCATTCTGTCTTATTACCAGGTTAACGGCTTTGCAAATACTTTCATCATCCACACCTACGGCAATGATATTATGGCTGTCATGTGCTACGGTTGATGCGATGGCTCCCTGCTTCAGGCCAAAATTTTTCACAAAAGTTTTTGCAACCGGTGCAATTTTATAACGGTTCACCACTACCATTTTTAAAATATCCTGGAGGGTATCACTTACTATTTCGTCATTTATTATATTGGGAGCGGTAATAAGCTTGTTCGTGATCAATTGCCCTTCCAATGCTTCTATCACAAAAATTTCTTTTTCACGGGCATACTTATACGAAAATGCCGGGGCAGTTTGCTCCATGCAATTAAACTGGTTGATAATCCCGGATGTATGGCCATCTATGAATGATTTCCCTTTTTCTGCTACCAGTTGACCATCTATATAAGTCTGGACCACATTGAAATTAACCAGGTTTTCTACCAAAATAAAATCAGCCGCATCACCTTTCCTTAGTAAGCCAACATCCATATTGTAATGCAACACCGGGTTTATGCAGGCAGCCTGCAATACATTAAATATATTAATTCCTTTGGCGATCGCCCTGGTGCATAACTGGTTGATATGGCCTTCTGCCAGGCTATCCGGGTGCTTGTCATCGCTGCAAAACATCATCTCACCGGGATGCTCATTCAACAGGTCGATCAGGGCATCAAAATTTTTTGCCGCGCTGCCTTCCCTGATCAGGATCTTCATACCATATTTCATTTTTTCCAGGGCCTCCGCCGCGGTAAAGCATTCATGATCAGTACTTATGCCCGCATCAATATATTCTTTTGCATCCTTTCCCCTTAAGCCCGGAGCATGCCCATCTACTGGTTTATTATATTTTTTTGCAGCCCCAATTTTTTTTAACACATCCTCATCCCCTGATAGTACACCCGGGAAATTCATCATTTCGCTTAAATATTTTATTTCATCTTTCTGTAATAAAGCATCCACATCTTCCGGGATTAAAGCTGCTCCCGTGGTTTCAAATATTGTAGCAGGCACGCAACTGGGTGCACCAAAATGAAATTTAAATGGGATTGTTTTTCCATTGCTGATCATAAATTCCACACCCGCCATCCCGCATACATTGGCAATTTCATGCGGGTCGCTAACGGTTGCTACCGTGCCATGTACCACTGCAAGTTTCGCAAATTCGCTGGGCACCAGCATTGAGCTTTCTATATGAACATGACTGTCGATAAATCCCGGGAGTATGTATAATGCCGGCTGTTCATCGTTATTGGAAAGTTTAGTTTTTTCAATTGTTTGTATTCTTTTGCCTGCTACCGTTATTTCTCCAAAATAAACCTGCCGGTTAAAAATATCAACAATATTTCCTCTTATTCTTCCTGTCATAGTGTGCAATTAAAACTGGAACAAATGTAGGCTATCCAGCGTTTGGGTAATATGAATTTGAGCTATCTTTAATTATCAAATCATAAAAGTGAGAGATTTAATTTTATTCGGGTTGTTCATTATATTACTACTGGCAGCACAGTTTGCTTCTGCAAAAACGGCAGATGAAGTTATTGAAAAATATATAAAGGCCCGTGGCGGGAAAGATAAACTGGCATCTGTGAAAAGTATTTATATGGAGGGAACCAAAGAAATAACAGGAATGAAAGCAACTATAAAAATTATAAAGAAACAGGATAAATTAAGCCGGACCGAAATTGAAAACGGTATCGCGAATGAGTTTGTATTGATTACGGATAAAGAAGCATGGACATTTTTTCCACTTATTTCACCGGTCGCACATAAAGTCCCCGGCGATGTTTTAGCAGGATTGCAAACAGAAATGGATATTGCCGGGCCACTCGCAGATTATATTGCAAAAGGGCATAAAGCAGAGCTGCTGGGTAAAGAAACCGTGGAAGGGAATGCCTGTTATAAAATTAAACTGATAACAAGGGCAGGTAAAGAAATGATGTTTTGGGTGGATGCGGCTACTTATTTGGTTAACCAGTCATCGGCTATAACCATAGGAGACGGCGGGGGAGTTGCCAGTGAAATCCTCACATCCTACAGGAATTATAAAGAAGTAGAAGGAATTCAGTTTGCCCATACATGCGAAACAAAAACCATCGGACCAAAAGCATCCCGGATGGGTGAGGAAACCTTGTTTTATAAAATTCTCATAAATCCGATCATTGATCCAAAAATGTTCTTTCCCGAAAATTAATCATTAAACAAATAAACATGAAAAAGTTAACAATCGGTATATTAACTGTAGCAGCAGTCATAAGTCTTCAATCGGTAAAAGCGCAAACAGCAGATGAAATAATTGATAAGAATGTAAGCGCCATGGGGGGGAAAGAGAAACTGATGTCTCTTAAGTCTGTTAAAAAGACCGGCAATATTACTGTGGAAGGTACAGATGTAGGGATTACCGTTACTGTGTTGAGTGGTGTGGGCTCACGAAATGATATTGCTGTGCCTGGCGTGGGTGACGGTTTCCAGGTAATGACTGCTGAAAAAGGATGGGATTTTATGCCATGGGAGGGGCAATCAGATCCCCAGGAAGTATCAGCGGACCAGGTAAAATCATCGCAACACCTGTTAGATTTGCCGGGTGCCTTGGTTAATTATAAAGAAAAAGGGAGCCAGGTAGAATTACTGGGAAAGGAAAAAGTAGACAGCGCCGAATGTTATAAAATAAAGCTTACGAATAAACTTGGAAAAACATATACTTTTTTTATAGATCCCCAAACCTGGTATTGCGTTAAAACCATCAATAAAACACAAGCGCCTGGTGGAGAAGAAGATATTGTAACTACTTATGCCGATTTCAAAAAAACAGACGATGGTTACGTATTTCCTTTCGCCCAAACAATTCCAAGAGGAACAATTACATTCAGTTCTATCGAGACCAATAAACCGGTAGATGAAAAGATTTTTACTGTTAAATAAATGCACAAGATACGGCCGATCAATTCCGGTGATTAAATTAAAATGGGTTTATCACTGATTTCTTCCAGGCTCTGCCTGGGATCGGTCTTAACGGTGTTGTTGAATAAAGTTTCGGAAAGGGGTAAGTAAAAATGACATTAAATGATTAAAATCAGTTTTTTTTATTATAATGATTCATACCTTTGCAAAGTTTTTAAAACAACTTAAATAATTTTAATTATGAGTACAGTAAAAGTCGCCATTAACGGATTCGGAAGGATCGGCCGTTTGGTATTTCGCCAGATCTATAACATGCAGGGAATTGATGTTGTTGCCATTAATGATTTAACGAGTCCTGCAGTATTAGCACATTTATTAAAGTATGACAGCGCCCAGGGTCGTTTTGGCCAGCAGGTAACTTCTACAGAAAATTCTATTGTGGTTGATGGACATGAAATAAAGATATATGCTCAAAAAGATCCTTCACAAATTCCATGGGGTACACACGAGGTGGATGTGGTGATTGAAAGCACTGGTTTTTTTACAGATAAAGCCAAAGCTGAAGCACATATTAAAGCCGGAGCAAAAAGAGTAGTGATCTCTGCACCTGCTACCGGTGATATGAAAACCGTGGTATTCAATGTAAACCATGATATTTTAGATGGTACTGAAACAATCATTAGTTGCGCAAGTTGTACCACCAACTGCCTTGCACCAATGGCAAAAGTGTTAAATGACCAGTTTGGAATTGCAACGGCCATCATGACTACCATTCACGCCTACACCAATGATCAGAATACACTCGACGCACCTCATGCAAAAGGTGATTTACGAAGAGCAAGAGCAGCCGCTGCCAATATAGTTCCAAACAGCACCGGGGCAGCGAAAGCTATCGGGGTTGTATTGCCGGAATTAAAAGGAAAATTAGACGGAAGTGCGCAAAGAGTGCCGGTGATCGCAGGTTCTTTAACCGAACTGACAAGCATTTTAAACAAAATAGTTACTGTTGACGAAGTAAATGCAGCAATGAAAGCAGCCAGCAACGAAAGCTTTGGCTACACAACAGATGAAATTGTAAGTTCAGATGTCATCGGCATCACTTATGGTTCTTTGTTTGATGCAACACAGACTAAAGTATTAACGGTAGGCGACAAGCAGTTAGTGAAAACAGTAAGCTGGTACGATAATGAAATGAGTTATGCATCCCAGTTGGTACGTACCACAATTTATTTTGCGGGGTTGATCAATAAATAATTTTTTCGTGACCAACAGTAGCAATATATTCCGCTACGGGCTTTAATCTTATATCAACTTTATTGGATTACAATAGTTCTTATCTTAACGTCTTAGCAGGCAAGGCTTTCAATCTATTTGAAAGCCTTGCTTGTTTTCTAACCTTTAAAGCTTGTTTTCTCCGTCAAATCACAGGTCGGTATTGGCAAGACAATTGGTTAAGGGCAGTTGAAAAATTTCGATTTTTTTTGCCGGGACCGCGACTGTAAAGGTTTTGGCTAAATAGAGGGCATTGGATTTTAATATCTACGTATCTTTATAGTATCAAATTACAGGTTATGGAGACAGAGTTATTAAAGCGGATAACAAACAATCCTGGGATTTTTAACGGCAAGCCGATTATAAGAGGCATGCGTTTTAAAGTCGCCGATGTTTTAGGTTATCTTGCAGCCGGTATGACAACTGAAGAAATTCTAAATGATTTTCCATTTCTTGAACCAGATGATATTAAAGCAGCGCTGTTATATGCCTCCGAGCGGGTTGACCATTCAATTATTAAGGTAAACTTAAATGCTGCATAATAACCTGGAGTTTTGGATAGATATGAATTTGCCACCCTCGTTAGCTGCCTGGCTGACAGATAATTTTAGCGTAGTGGCAAAGTCTTTTGTAGAATTAAATTTCCAGACGACGGAAGATGCAGAAGTTTTTAAAGAAGCTTCATTATATTCTTCAGTAATTGTGATCACTACCAAAGATTATGACTTTGTAAATATATCAAGTGAACCTGGCGGCAGACCAAGAGTTTTGTATCTCAATATTGGTAATGTAACCAATAAACAATTAAAAGAAATCCTTAGAATACACTTTTCTCAGGCATTAAAAATATGACTGAAACCGGCCAGGTTTTGGTTGAAATCGCTAATTCATTATGAGCAAATTTTCAGACTACAACTTCAATGGCTTAAAAGCTTTAGTACGGGTAGACTTCAACGTTCCGTTGGATGCCGGCTTTAACATCACCGATGATAACAGGATGACGGCTACCATTCCTACTATAAAGAAAATATTGGGGGATGGTGGCAGTGCTATTTTAATGAGCCATCTCGGAAGGCCAAAAGACGGACCCGCCAACAAATACTCACTTAAACACCTGGTGAAGCATTTGCACGAATTATTGAACCCGGATGGCACGGATAGTGTTAAAGTTTTGTTTGCAGATGATTGTATCGGGGAACAGGCTTACAATGCTGCAGGCGCCTTGAAGCCTGGCGAAGTGTTGCTGCTGGAAAATCTGCGTTTTTACAAAGAAGAAGAAAAAGGCGACGAAGCCTTTGCAGAAAAATTAAGCAAGCTGGGCGATGTGTATGTGAATGATGCATTTGGTACGGCCCACCGGGCGCACGCATCTACAGCGGTGATCGCAAAATATTTTGCAGCAGGCAGGAAAGTATTTGGATTGCTGATGGAAAGTGAAGTGATGAGTGCGGAAAAAGTATTGCACCAGGCAGAAAAGCCATTCACTGCGATCATAGGCGGAGCAAAGGTTTCCGACAAGATCTTAATTATAGAAAATTTATTGGAACGCGCCACCGATATTATTATTGGAGGAGGCATGGCCTATACTTTCCTGAAAGCCAGGGGCGGAAAAATCGGTAATTCGCTTTGCGAAGATGACCGCCTGGAAACGGCCCTTGATATTTTAGAAAAGGCAAAACAAAAAAATGTAAGCATTCATTTACCGGAAGATTCTGTTATCGCCGACAAGTTTGCGGCCGATGCAAATACCGATGTTCGTCCAAGCGATGCCATACCCGATGGCTGGATGGGATTGGATATTGGCCCTAAGGCGGTAGGCATCTTTAGCGAAGTGATCAATAATTCAAAAACCATTTTATGGAATGGCCCAATGGGAGTTTTTGAAATGGAAAAATTCCAGGAGGGTACCCGGTCAATTGCTTTAGCGGTTGCTTCAGCTACTGCCAAAGGAGCGTTTAGCCTCGTAGGTGGCGGAGATAGTGTGGCAGCGGTTAATAAGTTTGACCTGGCAGACAAGGTTAGTTATGTAAGCACAGGAGGCGGGGCAATGCTCGAATATTTTGAAGGGAAAGTATTGCCGGGGATAGCGGCTATCAAGGAATAATAATTCGCTTTATATAATTAGCATTTTAACATGATTGGCTCCCTGAAAACGTAACATCTTTACAACCCTTTATAGATGAGGATTCCAGGCTATCACATGGGAAAATAAGAAGCCTTGGCCGGGAAGTTGACTTGATTGGCCTGCCAATGGATAAATAATTAACTGATTTTTTCAAACATTTCACTTACTTCTTCGTCTTTATCAAGGAGTATATTTTGACTATTACCTTCTTAATACCATTGATTTTATTTCAGGTTAAACAGATTTAATGCCTGATAAATTATTATATTTAACACATAACAATAAAAACCTAACAAATATGAAACGTACTGGATTATTAATCGTATTAGCGATCGTAGTAATTGTTGGCTTCCTGGGGTGCAACGGCTACAACGGTTTGGTGAAGCAGGATGAATCGGTAAAAAAGGCATGGAACAATGTGCAGACTGAATACCAGAACCGGTCAGACTTAGTTGGCAATCTTGTAAACACGGTAAAAGGCGCAGCCAATTTTGAACAAAAAACATTGACAGATGTGGTAAATGCAAGGGCAAAAGCGACCAGTGTAAACATCAATGCTGAGAACCTTACTCCCGAAAAAATTGCTGAGTTCCAGGCTGCCCAGGGACAGTTAAGTGGTTCATTGAGCAGGTTATTAGCTACAGTAGAGGCGTACCCAACTTTAAAAGCAACCGAAAACTTTACCAAATTACAAGGCCAGTTGGAAGGTATTGAAAATGGCATTAAAAATTCGCGAAAGGTTTTTAATGATGAAGTGAATGTGTATAATACCAAAGTAAGATCCTTTCCAATGAATATTTTAGGGGGCATATTTGGCTTCCACCAAAAAGAAGGATTTAAATCAGACCCAGGCGCAGAGAAAGCCCCCGAAGTAAAATTTTAAGCAGCTATAGCATGAACAAAAAACGCTATTCGGGTTATATTGTCCTTGGAGTAGGCATTCTTTTAGGCATATACATGATCACTACGTATAATTCCCTTGTAAAAAAAGAGGAAAAGGTAAAGTTGCAATGGAATGAAGTTCAAAATGCCTACCAACGTAGAATTGATTTTATTCCTAATGTGGTAAATGTGGTAAAGGGCCAGGCAAATTTTGAGCAAACCACGCTGACTAAAATTACTGAAGCGCGGGCAAAAGCAACATCCGTTAATATTTCGGAAGCAGATGTAACCGCGGATAAATACAATCAGCAGGCTGCAGCCCAGGATGAATTGGCAATGGCTACAAATAAGCTGGTAGTTGCTGTAGAAAAATACCCTGAATTGAAGGGCACAGCGGCTTTTGAAGGACTGCAAACCCAGCTGGAAGGAACGGAACGCCGTATAAAAATAGCCCGCAAGGATTTTAATGGGGCCATAGCAGTTTATAACAGTTCCGTGAAAAGTTTTCCAACAAAAATTGTGGCTGGAGTATTGGGCTTTCGGCCTAAAGATGGTTTTCAATCGGACGGAGGTGCAGATAGATCAGTAGAAATAAAATTTAATTAATAACAGTGGGCATATTTCCCTTTTTTAAGAAAAAAGCATTTTTTTCTGAGCCTGACCAGGCGCGGATAGTGGAAGCCATACGTGTTGCGGAAAAAGAAACCAGCGGGGAGATCAGGATATATGTGGAAAGTAAAAATCCTTTTATGGATCCGCTGGAAAGGGCCGCCGAGATTTTCCTTAAATTAAAAATGCAGGATACCACAGACAGAAATGCAGTGCTACTATATATTGCAATGAAAGATCATGAACTGGCATTGTACGGCGATGAAGGGATTCACAAGAAGGTAGGTGAAGAATATTGGAGCAAAGCGGTTAAAAACATGATCACTCAATTTGCAAATCAGAATATCAGTATTGGAATAGAACAGTGCATACTACAAATTGGTCAAACATTAAAGGAAACATTTCCTTATGACGCATCTACCGATAAAAATGAATTATCAGATGATATGGTATTTGGTAAATAATTAAACGGGCGCCGGTTATCATCTGAAAGTGGGTTATTGATTCTGATTAAATTATACTATAACAATATTCCCCCGTCATAACGGGGATCGGGCATGAAAAAAATCACCTACATATTACTGTTAGTTTTTACTACGATCGTTTCTTTCGCACAGCAGGGGCAAAATGTTTCTATGGACCAGGTGATCAAAACACCTCCCAATCCGCCAAAGCTTGTAAATGATTATGCCAATATATTAACTGCCGATCAAAAACAGGCGCTCGAAAGCAAACTCTTCCAGTTTGATGACAGCACTTCCAGCCAGTTAACAGTTGTAATCGTACCCCGGTTAGATGGAAAGGATGTTGCAGACGCAGCGATCGAACTGGGAAGAACCTGGGGTGTGGGTGGGAAAAAAAATAACAATGGCGTAGTGTTGCTGGTTTCTGTAGAGGATAGAAAATTGAATATCTCCCCGGGATATGGATTGGAAAAGGCATTGCCTGATTTAATATGTCAGCAAATAATAAAAACTATCATCGTTCCCAACTTTAAGGGCAATGATTATTATAGAGGACTAGATGAGGGCACGGATGCTATTATACAGGCTACAAAAGGTGAATTTAAAGCTCCCGAAAATTATAGAAGCAGAAGCGGCGGCAGTCCCTTTGGCCTCGCTAAAATAATCTTCTTCGTTATTATTGTTATTGTGGTGTTGGCATTTAAATCCCGCGGCGGTCGCGGTGGTGGCGGCTCGCTTATGAGTAATGGAGGGGCTTTTTTATTGGGCAGCCTTCTTGGCGGCGGGGGCAGGGGCGGCGGTGGTTTTGGCGGAGGAGGCGGAGGTGGAAGCTCGGGAGGATTTGGTGGATTTGGTGGCGGTAGTTTTGGTGGTGGAGGAAGTAGTGGAAGTTGGTAAATTCTACGATTGTTGAAACCAAAAGGCACAGAACGCCGGTTATTTTGGGTTAAATCAGACTGGTTAGAAAAGCAATGGGAATAAACTAATTGGTAAGTAAAAGTTTGAAAAGTTTGAAGGATTTGATTTATTATATTCTGATGGGAGTGCTGCTTTTTTTATTGCCTTCTCAAATAATTTTTTCCCATTGGTGTTAATTTCCTCTCTTTTATAAATTGTTCATATCCTGCTGTTAACTTTTCCATTGACGTTTGTTTTTATTTCCTTTCAGAAAAACAAATTATAATTATTTGGTAAAGGATAACATTTGCATTTTGAAGGTATTAGCTTATGGTGGGGTCAATTCCTTTAGCGGAAACTCTATATTTTCTTTTATTTCGCCTTTATTAAACATATTAGGATAAAACACTTTTGCAACGTCTGTTGGGTTAATAATAGGCAAAATGTAATCCTGATATATCGTACCTGCTGTGTTTTGACAAAATAATGCCCTTGAGTGAGAAATTGACATACTCAAAAGTGATATGAAAAGAGATGATGGTAATGATAAAACATCATTACTAAAGTAATCCATAATATTCTCGATTTTATAACTATTATGTACTATAATTTCGCTCAATCGTAAGGATGGATTATCCAGATGGAATAGATATACTCTTAATCGGTATTCGATAACCTCGGCCGCCAGGCTAACACCAAAGTTTTGATTCATTTCTATTTTTACATCTTTTCCCTCTTGAAATGAAACCTCGTTCACGTAAAACGAGATAGTCTTAATTCTAAGAATGGTGAAATTTATGTTTTTATTTATTCCTGTAGAAGACATTAGAAAATTTTATATTTCATTTCAGTCCATCGAGGTTTATCTTGTTGAGGGCCGTCAACTTTTACACTATATTTTTCACTATCCATGAAAATTACAGAAGCCGTATGTGCGTTAAATTTCTCTTTTACTTTTTTTATTATTTCAGGATTGATTATATTAATATTTAAGGCTGCTTCAAGTTTGGATATTGTTTTTAAAGTCATATTGCTTGCGCCCGACAACCATTTACTAACTTGTGCTTCTGTTATATCAAGTTCTTCAGCAATATAATTTTGTGGCTTATCCCCCAACATAATTGTTACATATTCTGGAATTGACATAGCATGGGACACAAATATTTTTGCGTCCTTAGGAGTCTTATTTAAAAGTTCCTCCATTTCAGAAAAATCCTCAATGTCAATGTCTTCGTTGTCCATAATTTTCTAAGTTTAATGTAAATCCATTTTTTGCCATCATTTTAAATTCATCCTCTATCCATAAATCCCCTTTGTCAAAGGCATCTCTAATAGTATTTGCTAAATCATTTGCCCTTAAGAAATAAGGACGGCAATTCTCACACTTCATAACGTCATCTGGAACTGTTTTTCTATCACCATTGAACAGTATAACATTATTAACATCTATTCTA
>JBDTVX010000168.1:0-12022 GCA_040007015.1 Ferruginibacter sp.
GGTTATCTGCGTAAATGTTTTATTCACAGTATATGAAAGCGCCGTATCAATTCCCGGAACAGGAAAGGTGATTTTCTTTATTCCTACTAAATTATAACCATTGATATAAACCAGTGTACCACTGTTGTCGAGCGATATGGAACTTATTGAGGGCGGAGGAAGATAAAGTGTAAAGGCATAAGTTGTTGTTCCATGATCAGTAACTACTTTAATTATGCTTGGCACATTCGGGTTAGTGGCCACCGTTTGTGCGCTGGCCGGAATGGTAACAATAATATTGGTACTGGTAGCATACGATGGATTAAAGTAGGCAGAAGTGTCGTTAAAATATACCGCCTGAAGTCCTCCAAGATTGCTTCCCTGTATTACTATTAAGGTGCCGGGCAAAGCCTGTACAAAAGAACTATCCCGCTTGGCGCTGTCTACCGCCCTTACATTACTGATCATCGGGGGGCCACCACCACTGTCATTTTTTTTGCACCCAAGATATGCAAGCCCCGCTATAATTACAATAAGAAATAATATTTTATTTTTCATGTCAGAAATTTAATTATTGTGCAATCTTAATATTTTAATTGGCTAAAATCGAATGGCACTGATTCAAGGCTGAGGGTGGGCGCCGTAGAAAGTTCCACAGCAGGATAAGGAAGATCCACCGTACTTGTTGTAATAGGATAATTCACAATACCCGGAACCTTGTTGTCCTTATCGAAGAAAGTGACAAATGGATTTCCGTTATTATAGCTGATATTGTAGTTACCCCTGTTCTGGGTACTGAAATAAGTGAGGGCTTTGGCAGGATCAAAATAATACCACTGCTTCCAGTCGTACCATTCATGCCCTTCAAAAGCAAATTCAATTTTTTTCTCAAGAAAAATATCCATGTAGGAAAGCGATGTTTTTGGTGCTACACCAGCCCTGGCCCTTACCATGTTGAAATATTTCAATGCTTCTGGGTCAGACGTGGAGGTGGCATTGCCCAAAATAGCATCCGCATAGATCAGGTAAATATCCGATAAGCGGAACATGTAGGTACTGAGGTTTATGTTTTGCGATCCGCCAAGCCCACCATTGTCTGCAGGTGATCCGATTACATATTTTTTAATCCAGGCGTGATCTGTTCCACCATTTCCATTTTGTCCGGGCGCAAATATCTTTCCGTTGTTAAACAATGTAGTGTCTACGTGCCAGCCACCCGCGGCCTGGCTGATATCGGCATAATAGTCATTCGGCATAAAAAAACTTGCCCTTCTGCGAACAGAATCTGCTTTATTGGCCGGATCCAGATAGTAACTCAATAAACTGGCAGAAGCACCGAAAGAGCCGCCCCATCCATCGCCCGTTTGTGTTATCTTGGAATCGTAGGCAAGGTTAGCCTGCATGTGGTTTTGAACAAACCATTCGCCACTTGGTACCCACAACAAACCAAACAGGCATTCTGATGGCACAACAGTGCCGCTGAAAACTTTACTGGTGAAAAGGTCATAATAGTTAGGTTGAAGGGTGAGTCCGCTGTTATTGCAAACATCCTTCGCCAGTAATTTAGCGCTGTCAAGGTCGCTTTGATTGCGGTTGCCACCAGTTTGCCCTAATCCTGATCTGACAAGATATGCCCTTGCCAATAATGCCTGCGCGCTCCATTTGGTTATCCGTCCGGGCTGTTGGGGAGCCGCGCTAAGGTTATTTTTTGCCCAGGTAAGATCCATGATCATGAATTTCCACACGTCTTCGAGGTTATTTTTTCTAACGTTGATGTCAGCTAACTGGGAACTATTATCATATATAATGGGTACTTCTCCCCAAACCAGTGTGAGGTAGTAATAAGCTGCTGCCCGCATAAACCTGCATTCGGCTAATCCGCTACTCCTTGCTGACGCGCTCGCACCCGCAGGTGCATTCTGTATGTTATAGGCCACTACGTTCGCATTGGCAATAACTGACCATAAAGCGCTATAGGCACTCTGAAGAGAGCCGCTACCGTCGTTGGGTTTTACAGAGAAAGTAACAAAAGCGGCACGGCCATTATAATCATCCGTAAGGCTGTTCCCTCCCATTACATCTCCAATAGCCTGCAATGCAGAACCGTTGTAACCGCCCCAGGAAGCATTATAAAGTGGCCCGGTACCTGCGAGTACATCAGCATCGGAAGCGTAAAATGTTCCGGCAGTGGGCCGATCAATCGGGGGCCGGTCTAAAAAACTTTTTTTGCAGCTTTGCATGGCCATTAGCAGCAGAAGAGACAATGCGATTGTGGATATTCTTACTTTCATCATATAGTTTTTTATTGTGCTGACTGTTTTTTATTAAAAATCCAGGGCAAGACTTACCGAATAAGATCTTGTGCTAGGGTATCTTCCCTGGTCCAACCCCACAAGGTTGGCTACACCCTTATAATTATACATGCCCACCTCGGGGTCGAAGCCCGTATACTTGGTAATGGTAAAAAGGTTTTGAGACTGGATGGTAACTAAGGCACCTCTGAACACATGAGTGGCCGACAAATACCTGGAGGGCACGCGGTAACTAAGACGGATATTCTTCAACTTTAGGTATGAGCCATCTTCCAGGTTCCATTGCGACAACCTTAAATTTTGATTGGGATCGCCCCCAACTGCACGGGGGATCCTGCCCCCCGGGTTAACAACGGTTGCAGTAAGTGCGTCTGCAAGATTGGTACTGCTTGGCCTGGCGAAATCCGCTACAGATTTGTAATGATTACCATAAACGCCGTTACCCAGTGGTTGTTCGTTTTGATAGCGGGTAAGGTTTAAAATCTGGTTGCCATATACACCCGTAAAGAAAAGGTTCAGGTCAAAACCCTTATAGCTGAAAGATGAATTAAAGTTATAAGTGAATTTAGGCCAGGGATTGCCAATAATCGTGCGGTCGTTTTGATCAATTATATTATCCGGTTTTCCATTTGGACCACTTATATCTTTAAATTTAATATCGCCTACCCACGATCCGGAAACGGGGTTAATATTTACAGTAGTTCCGGATTGTGCCGCATGACCGGCAATTTCCTGGTAGTTCTGAAAAATCCCTTCGGCTATATAGCCTGTTATCATGCCAAGCGGCTGACCCACGGTGGTCAGAAATTGCGACTGGTTGGTATTGAAGTTGTCAGTATACTGGGTAAGAATTGGTGTCACTAATTTAGTAACCTTGTTCCTGTCCATAGAAAAATTTATTCCTGTTTTCCATTGGAAATCTTTGGTACTTATATTGACTGTAGTTACGGTTACTCCAAATCCCTTGTTTTCCATACCGCCATAGTTTTGTACCGGCCATTGGATCAACCCACCGTATCCTCCACTCAGGTTACCTCCGTAAGCGTAGGCATTTGATGCAACCAGTATCAGGTTAGAAATATGCTTGATATAAGCGTCACCGATAACTTCCACCCGGTTGTTGAACATGTGCAGGTCAAAGCCAACATTCGTCGACTTATCCTGTTCCCATTTAAGATCGGGATTGGGAAAATTGGCGGGTAAAAATCCACTGCCCCAAACCGAGGCCGCCGGATATAAACCCGCATATATCGCACCACCACTACCTTCGGAGTTACCCGATATCCCATACTCGGCGCGTAATTTCAGGTCATTTAAAAAACTGATGTTTTTCATAAACGATTCGTCAGATATCTTCCATGCAACAGATACCGCCGGAAAAGTACCGAATTTATTGGTGGGCCCAAAACTGGAACTTCCATCTCTTCTTACCACTACCTGGGCTATATATTTATCATTATATATATAATTTAACCTGCCAAAATAAGATTCGCCTGACCCCGCACCCCGGCCACTTGATGTTTTTTGTGTCAAAGGGGCTGAAACACTCAGTTCCTGTATCGTATTGGTAGAATAGTTCTGGCCCTGGCCATTCAGATTTTGGTAAGTATATTTTGTTGCTTCATGGCCCACCATCGCTCCGATACTATGCTTTCTGATCTTATAGTCGTACTGAAACCGGGTATTTAAAGATGCCCATGTATTATTGCCGCTGGACCGGCTGCCTTGCGTATTTGGGTTCACATAGGTTCCCAGTGAATAAGATGGGTTAAAGGTGTAATTATTATTAAAAGTATAATTGCCATTCAGTTCTGTGTGCCACAACAAGTTTTTCGCAGGGTTTATATCCAGGTAAAGTCCGCCTATAACGCCAAATGAGGTATTATAATTATTATTGAGGGTTGCTATTGCTACCGGGTTTGTTTGCGCATACTGGGTTTGTGCAGGCGCTGGTCCTCCAAACGATCCATCCGGGTTTTTAACAGGAATGGTCGGATTCTGCTGTATAGCAATGGTAATAATATCGCCATTTGATATGTTCACTTTTTCCTTTGTGCTGTATGCGCTCAGGTTAACACCAAACTTCAACCATTTGTTCGCCTGGTTATCCAGGTTTACCCTTACTGATCCCCTGGTAAAACCCGATCCCAATGCCACCCCATCCTGGGAAAGGTAATCACCCGAAAAATAGAAGGTCGACTTGTCGGTGCCACCACTGATCGCTAAAGAATGTTTTTGCAGGAGTGTATTACTAAATAAAGCTTTCTGCCAGTTGGTACCCTCGCCCAGGATGCTGGGATCATTGAGCTCAGCAGACTGAACACCAGTAGCTCCGATCGATTGCAATCTGTGTATATATACTGCATATTCCTGTAAATTCATTACGGGCCGTTCTTCAGGTTTTTGCTGGCTTGTAAATAAAGTACTGGCGCTTACCTTGGTAAGTCCGGCCTTGCCACGTTTGGTTGTAATCATCAATACGCCGTTAGCACCGGCAGCGCCATAAATAGAGGTTGCAGCCGGGCCTTGTAACACACTGATACTTTCAATATCGTCCGGGTTAATTCCGGCAACTTCATTACCATAACTGGCGGGTTGATTATAGGTGCCACCTCGTGGAACGCTGGGCCTTATTTGAACCCCGTCAACAACATAAAGAGGTTGGTAATTGCCCGTAACGGTACTTACGCCCCTGATGACAACGGACGCTCCTGCGCCAGGCTGGCCGCTTGTTTGAGAAACATATACGTTGGCAGCCTTCCCCTGCAAGGCCTCATCCAACGTCACATTAACGGTTCTCTGCAGGTCAGTATTTGAAATCGAGACAACCGCGCTGCTAAGGTCAGTTTTTTTCATCTTACCATAACCGATCACTACCACCTCGTCCATACTTGACTGGCCCTCAGTTATAGCAATATCCATCATATCGGATTTACCTACTTTTACTTCCTTCCGCGTATAGCCTACATAGGTGATCACAAGTATGTCGCCGGTTTGGGCCGATATACTGAATGCCCCAAGGTTATCAGTATTGGTACCTACATTGGTTCTTTTATTAATAACAGACGCCGCGTCCAGTGGCTTTCCGGTCCCGGAAGTAATCTTTCCGCTTATTTTACGTACGCCCGTCTGTGCGTAAACATTATTTCCCATCATCATGCAGGAAAAGATTGCCCATAAAAAAAAGGCCTGGAGGTTGATTTTTGTTTTAATTTTTCTCATATGCAATCAACTTTGTTGGTTAGAATTAAAAAGTTTATCGAAGTAATTCATTTTTTTAGTATAGGTCCGGTGCTTAACATGCTCCATTAACTTTCGTATTTAAAAAATAAAGGAAGAAGGTTAATTTTATGACCGACGATTAATGAGCGTATAGGAAGAATAAAAAAATAACCAAATAGACCAATGTCAGTATGATTATATTTTTTTATTCGGGTAAAATCAGCAACTCGTTTTATCATAGTAACAGTTTTGGGAGAGAAATCCCCGGGGAACAGCCTATTTAAAGCATCATTAATTTTGAATGTCAAAGGTAAAATTAAGAAAATAATTTAAGCAATACTATTTTATCCATTATCAGTTATTTTTCACAATAAAATTGAACTACTACTCCATAGATTTAGCAAAACTAACAGCCACAGCCATCTTACCGGAATGATACTAATAAATTAATTGTTTATTTATCTGATACTTTTTTTACATAATATTTCAAATTGAGGTACTTATTTTTATATAAGTCATTTTATAAAAAATCATAATCCATGCGGGCGTTTATTTTTTAAAAGATGGAGAAGATATATTTGGGCGCCCTTGTTTAACCTACATATTTTTTACTTTTTTTACGGCGCAGTATACCAGATAAGGCCCGCGCTAAGAAAGTGCCAAATCCACATTGAATCAATTCTTCGTAAACCGGCATGATCATTTTCATAGACCATCTAAATGGTGAAAGCGCTGCTTGTTAAAAATTTTGTTATAGTGCCCGCTATTTCATCCCGGGCATCGGACCATGTTTATAATTTTACCCAATTGCCTATACCGCAACCGCAAATGAGGAATAAAAATCCCACTTTATTGCTTGCTGCGGCAATAAATCACGTTCAGCGAATTGGAAGACTTTTTGCATTGATTAATAAAACCACCCAACAGATAAGCTTTATCCCAGCATTTACATGAAACTTACTTCCACCATACTATTCGATTTTATCAGTGATTTTAAGCTTGAAATTTCTGAATTCGGGGCTTGTTTTGACGCCATTATTAATTTCAACCTGCCCATGCAAAATTTTAATTTACAAAGTGAGGTACACATGGAACCGGTTTTATCATACCGGATTGACACGATCTATCTTTTAAATCCGGCGATTATGAAATATAAAATGCCCACTTTTTTTAATGACGTCAATCATCAGTTCTTATACCTGAACCATACAGGACTTATAATTACCGGCAACATGAAATTATTCGGGGCGTATAGCGTATCCATATTTCCAAAAAGCCATAGCTGTACGCTAAAAACTTTTGATGAGTTAAGAGCCAAAAAACTCAATTAGCTAATTAGCCAATGTGCTAATATGCTAATTTTTTCAAATTCAACAACTATTCGTTTACCGGAGGTTTGACTAGCACATTATCGAATGAGCAAATTAGCTAATTGTTGGTCCCGTATTTTAAATTCAAATCATCCAACAAACTGCCTGCGATACTGTCTCCCTGGAGTGTAGCTTCCATCAGCAATTTAGAGCCCCTGGGTATATCAAAAGTAAAACTGCATCCCTGGTAGCCTTTTTGTTTTAATGCAATGCTGTCCCCTGCAAAAGAATATAAAAAGCCTACCGTCCTTTTTGCCGGCGTATATCCCTTACTTGCAGCACTTTTTAAATATTCCATTGCTTCCTCACAATTCGTTTTGTCATGGTCATTCAACAGGGTAAGATTTCCATATTCATACATCGCTTCCGGTATTTCCTGGATGGCCAGGGCCTTGTAAATCAGCCTTGATTCTTCTACCCGCCCGTTGACCAAAAACTCCCTGGCTTTTTTCAACTGGAAATTTTCTTCCTCATTTGGTGTGTAGGCATTTGAAGTTGCAACGATGGCCTTATCTTTTTGCGGGACAGCAATTTTTTTGATAAACGCAAGATCAACCATAAACCCAACGATCACCAGCGACAGTAAAATGATCACTATGTTTTTTATCCCAAGGAATATTTTTTTTACAGGCTTATTTTCTTCGTTATTTAATTTTTCATTGCCTGATAATTTTTGCAGCAAAGCATTTTTTTCTTTTATCAAATTTTCATTTTCCTGCTCCAGTTTTGCGATCCTTCCTGCTCCCCACTCTACATTGCCTGCAGCTAAAATACTGTTGCGCGCAATATGCTGATGCAGTTCCATGCCGTTTGCAAAACGATCCGAAGGCTTCTTTTCAAGGCATTTATAGATCATGCTTACCAACCATTCCGGTACCTGCATTTCAAGCGCCTTCTTTTCTTTGCTCCACCAATGGGGCAAATGCTGTTGCCTTAATGAAAGCAGGTTGGGAGGCAATGCTTCCAGTTGTGCCACCATTACCGTATTGCGCGCGGTTTCACCATTATCTTTTAATGCATATGGAACGGTTCCCGACAATAGCTCAAAAAGGATCACCCCAAAACTGTACACCTCCGTTTCAAAAAGTAACTGGCCCTCATGCTGCTCCGGCGCCATAAATTCAATTGCGCCCGCCTGCCGCAAACTGGTACGCCGCTGCTCATCCGACATTACGGACAAACCAAAATCCAGCAAAATATAATTGCCCGTACGGGTGTTGAATTTTACATTATTACTTTTGATATCGCCATGCTTTACATCTACCCTATGGCAATGCGCCAATGCGTTTGACAACTGCTCCCCAACTTTTAATGATTCCTGGATCGTAAAAATAAGATCGTGCGGTGGTTTCAAAAGTTCTTCAAGATCAGGGCCCTCAATATACTCCATTTCTATAAACGGGAAATTGCCCGAATCGGTAATGCCAGAGCTAAGGATGGTTACTACATTGGGATTAGCATCTTCATTTACTTTTTTAAGTTTCTGAACTTCATTTTGAAATGAAACAAAATTTTTATCATCCCCGCTTTCACTGTAAATGGGGGTAGGCAGTATTTTAAAGGCAGTGATGATCTCGCCAATTCGCTTCGCCTTATAAACTGAGCCCTGGCCGCCTGTTTTAAGGGCGCCCATGTTTTCTACTCCTTCCGTTATTGTAAAGATCCTTGCCATAGTTGCTTCTATTTATTTCATCATTATAAAGGTGACACCTTTTTAAAAGGTGTCACTTTTATAATGATGAAAATGTAAATTCAAGTACCACCGATTCTCCAAGGATCACCTGGTCACCTTCCTGCAAACGATGCCCGATCTGTGTGGTCATCAACTTTACAGGGGCGCCGCCTATGGCCCTTACCTTTACTTTATTATTAGGCGGTACGCCACCCTCATCGGCGAATAAAAAAAATGAGCCTGCCACCGGATCCCATTCAATATGGGCATGCTGCCGGCTCACCGCCCTGTTTTTTTCATTGCCATCCGAATCAATAAATGCAATAAAATTTTTTCTGAAAAAACCGTCCGAAGTTTGCACGCTGGTGCCCCTGCCAATATTTATGTTGCCACCGGAAGAACGGATCATATACCTTTCTTTTTCGGCTTCTCCATTCAGCACATTGATGTATGCGGCAGCTTCCTTGTGAAGTACGGGGTTTCTGAATGTAGAGATCACCAATGCGGCATCAATGGACCTGGCTTTAATAGCTTCGGGCGGCGCATTTTCATTAAAAGAAATTTCCATGATACAGGCGGCCGGCAAAGCAATGGCATAATCATCCGCAATTTTTTGTATCTCATCATTTTTAAATTTACCGGGTGTATCATAAAATACCGCGGCTTCATATAAATGCTTTTCCTCATCAATGCAATGAATGAAGAGATATAAACCCGTTATATTGCGACCTTCCCCGCCTTCTGTTTTTTGTAATTGCTCCTTGATAAATTGCAGAAGGGCATTCCGTATTCCCTTTACGTCCTTTGGACGATTTTTAAACATTTCGAACATGTTAATAAAATTTTTATACCCGTTTAAAGAATAAACGCTTCGTTATTGCTTGAATATTTTTTTTGACCCGGCTTTATAATTTCAATCAGGCCTTATTGACAAATATGATTTTATTATTTATTATTTTTAGTAAAAGGATAAATAATCACTCTTGTACAGATATCGGTGATTAAAAAGCTATCTGCATTTTAAACATTTTTAATTTTTAATTTTTAATTTGTTGGGTCCTTCAAAACCTTTTATATAACCACGCTGTAATAAAATAGGTATCACATGTTTACCTGCAAGCTTTACCGCCTCGCTTGATCCTTTGGCATTCTCTATGCGTACACAAACAACAATATGCCCCGTACCAGCCGGTTTTGGCGCAAAAAAAACATACCAGCCATCATTGATCGATTCCCCTTTGAATATTCGTTCGGGCGTTCCCGTTTTTCCTGCTACCAAAATGTGTAGCCTGTTTATTTTGGGTGCGCTTTGTTTTCGCATATAATCAGTTAACAACGCCGCGTACTTTGGGCTCTTCGCAATGTCCACCCCTTTTTTTAGCGCGGCAGGCACGCCATTAATATCCATTACATAACGGTTTTCAGGCATCTTTCCATTGTTGGCGATACCTGCCGCCAGCCTTGCTATGGATGCCGGCGTAGCTACCAGTTCACCCTGCCCCCAGGCCATACCCGAAACACCCCTGGCCCTTGTTCGCCGGATGTTATTACGGTCATATCTTTTTATACTGGCAAATTCTGTTTTTCGCCAGAGTTCCTTCCACTTATCCTGTTGCCCGGTATTATTTCGTTCCGCTTCATAATAATATCCGCCAACACCATGCAAAAACATACCGGTCTGGAGGTACACCTCTCCCATTTCCTCCTGCAATTGCTCCTCATTTGCCAGCCGGATAAAAAATGAATTATTCGACCTTACGATCGCTCTTTCCATCATAATATTTCCCGCTTCATCCGGTTCATCACCTTTTATCCGGATGAGGTCCTGCGGATGTACCACAATGACTTTCCTGGCTGCCGCTTCTCCTAATTTATTAAAAGCAGCCAGGGCTGTTACCAGTTTAGCAGTAGACCCAGGCTGGGTGGCATGGGTAAATCCAATATCCGTATTAACGTTCCAGCCAGGAAGCTTATTCAGATCATTTTCGCTTAGCGTAAGCAGGTCCCAGTTATCGATAGCCGGCAAAGGCCATGCGGCGGATGCAAGTACATCGCCTGTATTGTCTTCCATAATAACGACTGAAGTGCGTTTTGTGTTTGCGCTGTCATCGCCCTGTATAGATTTTTGAATACTGGTCTGAAGCGCAGCATCCATCGTTAGCTGTACATCGCGGTTTCTTTTTTTGAAGGCCCTTACTTCCGGGCTATTGATACCTGCCAGCAATAAGGAAGACAGCGCCCTGTAGTCTCTTTTATTTACCGTCATTTCAGTAGTTGTTTCCGGCAGGAATCGGTTCTCACGGAAACGGGTAGCGCTTACCTGGAATTTTGCCGTGGGAGTTTCAAAACCCCTTAGCTCTGCACCATGAGCGTATTCTGCGAAATACCCGTTGGAACCACCATTAAAAATGCCAGTATTTGCATCGCCTGTCCAGAAAAACATTTGTTCAGCAAATGGGTAATACCTGTCTGCTCTTTTATAAGCAAATGATTCAAGGCTTTCTTTAGAGATACCCAGCGTGAGCAATGAATCTTTTTGTTGCAGTAAAAGATCGCGGTTACTTGTGGCAAGTAATTTCCCCTGCCGGTCCAATAAATTGCCAGCTGCCAGCCTGTTCATTAAAATATTGATACGCGGATTATAACTAAACATCCGCTCACCATTTCGGTCGGCTACCAATGCGGGTTCCACCACCCACTCTTTATTATGAAGGATATATTTTGAAACATTTACCCCCAGCAAGATGATCCCTGCACAGGCGGCCAATAAAGCGGGCAAAAGATTTTTATCCTGTCTTGATATAAATTTCATCTGTGCCGGTGATCCTTTTAAATGAGACGCCGATAACAGGAATCCCGCTGCAAGCATATTGCAAAACAGGGACGAACCTCCATAACTCATGAAGGGCAATGCGACACCTGTAAGTGGTAAAGCGCCCGTAGATCCCCCTGCAATTAACAGGAACTGCACAAATGTGGCGATGCCGATACCGGCACATAAATAAAACAGGAAGGGCGCACCTGTCTGCCGCCCGATGACGATAGAACGGTGCAGGTAAATTAAAAATAAAATAAAGATGCAAATAATACCTGCCCATCCGAATTCTTCACCAAATGAAGGCAGTATCATATCGGTATGTGCCTCAGGAATCGTTTTTGCAAATCCCTCCCCTGCGCCCTGGCCGGAAATGCCGCCGCTACTCATCGCCCAGATACCATTGGCAACCTGGTCGCCGCCAAATACTTCATTGTTCCATGCGTTTTCCCAAATTGCTTTCCTGTCGATCAATCTCCTGATTGGGCCGGGAAACAGAGAAGCAAGAAACGGTATTTTATCTAGTAACATAAACCCGCACACGATAACCGTTGCCATAACAGCCGACTCACTCAAATTCTTTTTCCTGATCAGCATATATATAAGTAAGCCTCCAGCGGTAATAGCGGTACCCCACCATACATTCTTTGTT
>JBDTVX010000169.1:0-12012 GCA_040007015.1 Ferruginibacter sp.
TTCCAGGCAATTAAAGCAGCAATAGCAAACCCGGTTAAGAGTTTGAGAACGGAATAAAGTTATGAGTGATGAATAACGGGGAGTGAGCAGGGAAAGACATCAGACATCAAAAAATCAGGCATCAGAAATACCAATTTTATGTATAAAAATTATTTCAAAATCGCGTGGCGGAATATTGTGAGAAGCAAAGGCTACAGCTCGCTTAATATTTTGGGCCTTGCAGCAGGCATGGCAGTTGCATTGATCATTGGTTTATGGGTGTACAATGAGTACTCGTATGATAAGTTTTTGCCAGGCTACCAGCAGTTGTACAAAGTGCAGCGCAACTATAACAGTAACGGGGATACGCTTACTTTCCCAACCACTTCATTGAAATTAGCGGATGCATTGCGCAACCAGGTACCGGAGATCGAATATGTGGCAGAAAGTGACTGGATGGGACCGCATGGGTTAATGGTGGGTGATAAGAAATTTTATATCCGGGGTGCACTTATCGGCAGTGATTTTTTAAAGATGTTCCAATACCCCTTACTACAAGGGAATGCCAATACCGTGATGAAGGATCCATACTCAATTGTGCTCACAACATCAACTGCAAGGTCATTGTTTGGAGATGAAAACCCTGTCGGTAAAACGGTCAGGTTTGATAATAAAGACGA
This sequence comes from Ferruginibacter sp., assembly GCA_040007015.1. Taxonomy (GTDB): domain Bacteria; phylum Bacteroidota; class Bacteroidia; order Chitinophagales; family Chitinophagaceae; genus Ferruginibacter. The sequence continues at coordinate 660 of JBDTVX010000169.1, forward strand.
TTTAAAAGTAACAGGCATATTGAAAGATCTGCCGGGCAACTCCTCATTGAATTTTAATTTCCTTGTCCCCTTCAGCTATTATGAGCAAACGTCACCAAACGTGAAATCCAATCGTACCGGCAGTTTTGGCAATAACAGTTACCAGATGTTTGTAAAGTTAAAACCTGGTATCGCTTATGCGCAGCTTGAAGGTAAGTTAAGGGATATTGAAAAAACGGAGAAGGACAATACCAACGCAATGAACTCAAATGTTATCCTTCAGCCCCTGGAAAACTGGCACCTGTATGGTAACTACGTAAATGGGAAGGACCTACCGGGTTTTTTGGAATATGTAAGGATGTTCAGCATTATTGGCATACTGGTATTATTGATTGCCTGTATCAATTTTATAAATCTTACCACAGCAAGGTCAGAAAAAAGAGCAAGGGAAGTTGGCGTAAGAAAAGCGATCGGATCGCGGCGCAAAGATTTAATTATCCAGTTTTTGGTGGAATCATTTATGTTGGTATTGATCGCATTTTTATTTACGCTTTTATTTGTGCAGCTAAGTTTGCCAGCGTTCAACACCCTTACCGGGAATAAAATCAGCATACCATTTTCGAGCCTAACATTCTGGATGGTAATTGCGGGTTGCGTATTGTGTACCGCATTGGTGGCCGGTAGCCGTCCTGCATTTTATCTCTCTTCTTTTAACCCGGTGAATGTTTTAAAAGGTTCACTCAGGATTGGAAAAACTGCACAATTGCCAAGGAAAATATTGGTAGTGCTGCAGTTCAGCTGTTCTATCGTGCTGATAATAAGCACCATCATTATTTACCAGCAAATACAATATGCAAAAGACAGGCCCTCCGGTTACGACTTAAACAGGCTTGTGATGACAGACATGAACAACGATCTGCAAAAAAATTATACGGCGCTTAAGAATGAACTGCTGCAAAAAGGCATTGTGCAAAGCGTTACCACAGCATCAAGCCCTGCGACAAATATTTACTGGCACACCGATATTGATAACTGGCCAGGTAAAAATGCCGGCGAGACGGTTGAAATGGGGTGTATTTTAGTATCGGATGATTATTTTAGAACACTCGGAATAACAATGCACGAAGGAAGGGTTTTTAAAAGCAGTACGGATACAACAAGCGTAATTTTTAATCAAACCGCTATTAGCCGGTTGCGGATAAAAGATCCGGTTAACCGACTTATTACACAGAATGATAAGCAATATAGAATTGCCGGTGTTGCAAACGATGCTTTGATGCTATCACCCTTTACGCCTGCCGACCCCACCATGTTTTTAGTTGATCCCGAACCTCAGGGTAACCTCATGTACCGGCTATCTCCAACAATAAAAACATCAACCGCGCTGCTTGAGTTAAAGTCTATTTTCAATAAATACAATCCTTCATTTCCATACGATTATGAATTTGCCGATGCCTCTTATGCAGCTAAATTCAAGCTTGAAATACTGATTGGAAAACTGGCAGGCATATTCGCAGTACTCGCCATTTTTATTTCCTGTCTTGGATTATTTGGCCTTGCTGCGTACATGGCAGAACAGCGTGGAAAAGAAATAGGAATCCGTAAAGTATTGGGCGCCACGGTATCGCAGGTGTGGTTATTATTATCAAAAGATTTTATCGTGTTGGTGATGGTAAGCTGCGGGATTGCTTCACCATTGGCTTTGTACTTTTTAAGGAATTGGCTGCAGAAATATAATTACCGCATCGGCATCGGCCCTGATGTATTTATCATTGCAGCATTGATCGCAATTGTGATCACAATAATAACCATCAGCTTCCAGGCAATAAAAGCGGCCGTTGCAAACCCGGCAAAGAGTTTGAGAACAGAATGATTGATAGCTAATATGCTAATATGCTAATATGCTAATGGGTAATGTGATAATGTGATAATGAAGAATGGGCAAATGTGAAAATTCGAAAATGAAAACGGGCCGCCTGTTAAAGGGCAGGTAGCCCGATGATAAAAGATATTAAATCTACAGGTTCTGGCTCCCTCTCCTTTGTCGAAGATCCTGATGTTTTCGGGAGTGGGGGCGGGGGTGAGGTTAATCAAAAATCAAAAATAAAAATTGTATGTTAAAAAATTATTTTAAAATAGCCTGGAGAAACTTATTGAAGAATAAAGCTTTCTCCATCATAAACATTTTTGGCCTGGCAATAGGAATAGCCACCTGCTTAATAATTTTGCTTTTTGTACAAAACGAATTAAGTTACGACCGGTTCAATGAAAAAGCCGACCAGATTGTTCGCGTTACTTTCGGAGGGATGATGAGTGGAGAAAGGATGAAAGAATGCGTTATGCCTCCCATGATTGCACAAACGCTTCGCAATGATTTCCCCGAAGTTTTAGACGCCACCCGGCTGAAAAACAATGGTGATATTCCGAAAATCAGTTATAAAGAAAAAACTTTCCAGGAAGGAAAATTTGCTTCGGTAGATTCTAATTTTTTCCGGGTTTTTACAATTCCTTTTTTGAAGGGTGATGCGAAAACGGCTTTGATTGAACCCAATACCGTGGTCATTACAGAAGAGCTCGCAAAAAAATATTTCGGAAATGAAGAACCAATTGGAAAAATACTACAATTCAAAAGTTATAATGTTTCCAAAAAAGTGACCGGGGTAATAAAAAAGATCCCGGTCAACTCCCATTTCCATTTTGATATTTTTTCTTCCATGGCAGATGTTCCGGAAGCAAAGGGTAATTCATTTATATCAGGAAGTTTTTTTACTTACCTGGTATTACCGGTTGGGTACGATTACAAAAAACTGGAGCCGAAATTATCTCAGGTAGTAGAAAAATACCTTAGCCCGCAATTGAAGCAGGCCCTGGGAATGAACATTCAAGAGTTTCGGAAAAAGGGAAATGATCTTGGCTTATACCTTCAGCCACTTACCGATATTCACCTTCATTCGGATTTTACAAGCAGTTTAGAACCAGGTGGCGATATTCGCTATGTCTATATTTTCGGTGCAATTGCTTTGTTTATGTTGCTGATTGCCTGTATTAATTTCATGAACCTTTCTACTGCGGGTGCTTCAAAAAGGGCAAAGGAAGTAGGCATTCGCAAAGTGCTTGGTTCGCTGCATTCGGCATTGATCGGGCAGTTCCTGTTTGAATCAATTCTGCTGGTAGTTATAGCTTTGATAATCGCGTTGGTATTGGTGAGCCTGGCCTTGCCCGTATTTAATAGTTTGGCAAATAAAGAACTGGATCTTCATTTGCTTGGTAACCCTTTTATTTTAATTAGCCTGCTGGGTTTTGGTTTATTGGTAGGTATTTTGGCAGGAAGTTATCCTGCGTTTTTTCTTTCTTCTTTTAAGCCAATCCAGGTATTGAAAAGCAAATTTACCTCCAATAAGAAAAGTATAAGTTTGCGCAGCGGGCTGGTGGTATTCCAGTTTTTTATTTCCGTTATACTTATCGTTGGTACCATCGTAGTTTATAAACAACTGGCATATATTCAAAACAAAAAGCTGGGGTTTGAAAAGGACCAGGTTTTAGTGGTGAGAAATTCTTATATATTAGGCAATAAAGAAGCGATCCTAAAAGAACAACTCCGGCAAGACCCGCGTGTGGTGGACATCACAACCTCTGCGTTCGTGCCGGCCGGGCCTACCAAAATGGATATGACTTCAACATTTGCGGATGGAAATAAAACCCAGGTCAGACGAACAAATGTTTATCAAATTGACGAACGTTACATCCTTACCATGGGTATGCAAATCATATCAGGAAGAAATTTTTCAAAGAATTTCCCCACTGATTCTTCCGCAGTAATTGTGAATGAAACCATGGCAAAAATGTACGGCTGGGGCACAAATCCGGTTGGGCATAAATTGCATTTTTTTACAAATAATAATGGAGGGTCAAAAGAAGTTACCGTGCTTGGCGTTGTAAAGGATTTTAATTTTAAATCATTGCATGAAGAAATTGGCCCGGTGATGATGGTGTTACAATATAGCCCGGGATTAATTATAAAAGTGAAACCTGCAAATATTGCAGGATTACTCACTTCCATGAAAATGCAGTGGTCAAAGTTTAATGCGGATGAGCCTTTCACGTATTCCTTTTTGGATGATGATTTTATTAAAGCTTATATCTCGGAACAGAAAACAGGCACTATCCTGGGGATATTCTCAGCGCTTACGGTTTTTGTAGCTTGCCTGGGTTTGTTTGGTTTGGCAACATTCACGGCAGATCAGCGCACCAAAGAGATCGGGATACGTAAAGTGCTTGGAGCAAATGTGGGGCAAATCGTTGGCTTATTATCAAATGAGTTTTTGAAATTGGTTTTAATTGCCTGTGTTTTAGCGCTCCCGTTAGCGTGGTTTGCAATGAGCAAATGGCTGCAGGATTTTGCCTATCGCATCGATATTTCCTGGTGGATTTTTGTTTTGGCGGGTATATGTGCCTTACTCATTGCCCTGGTAACGGTAAGCTTCCAGGCAATAAAGGCGGCAATGGCAAACCCGGTGAAGAGTTTGAAAACAGAATGAGACAATGTGGTAATTCGCCCATGTGCTAATTGGCTGCTCTGATAATGTGAAAATGAGAAAATAAATGAATGTGCTTACGAAGCACACTATTCGAAGAACTCCCCTTTAGGAAATGGAGGTAAACAGAAAACGCTTATTATGTTAAAAAATTATTTCAAAATCGCCTGGAGAAATTTAATGAAAAATAAAGTTTTTTCATTCATCAACATATTTGGACTAACCATCGGTATTACTGTGTGCATGATGATTTTTCTTTTCATTATGAATGAATATAGTGTTGATAATTTTCATAAAAATGGGAAAAATATTTACCGGGTAATGCGGGGGTTCGACGATAACGGCTCTATGAAAACCGTTTCCTATTTGTCGGGGCCGTATGCACCGGCACTATTAAATGATTTTAAAGGGCAGATTTTAAAGGCTGTTCGTGTGCAGCCAACTAATGGATTAATTGCTTTCGATAATAAATCTTTTAATGAAAAAAAGATTTACCTGGCAGATGTTGATTTTTTTGACCTGTTTTCTTTTCCACTCATAAAAGGCAATGCTGTTACTGTGTTGAAAGATCCCGGCAGCGTAGTGCTTACGGAAACAACAGCCAAAAAATATTTCGGAAATATTAATGATGCAATGGGTAAAATAATTAACCTGGATAAACAGTTACCCTTAAAAGTTACAGGTATTGCCAAAGATATTCCATCCAATTCCCACCTGGCTTTTGATATGGTTATCCCGATTTCACATTACATCAACCAGGAGGGTTTTAATGTGTGGATCAATAACAGGTTATTTACGTATATCATGCTGGCTCCTAATGTGCGCCAGACTACAATTGACAATCAATTGCCTGTGTTCATAAAAAAGTATATGGGCGCAGATATGAAAAAATTTGGTTTTCATTTCACAGTCTCATTGACCCCTTTAAAAGATGTTTATTTTGAAAACGCCGATTTTGATAATGTAAGGCATGGCAGTAAAACAGTTGTGTATATTTTTCTTTCCATTGCGATCCTTATATTGTTGATAGCCTGTATTAATTTTACAAACCTTTCTACTGTACGTGCAATTGAACGTTCCAAAGAAGTTGGATTGAGAAAAGTACTGGGCGCTTTGCGCAATCACCTGGTGTGGCAATTTATTGGCGAATCCATTTTATTAACCATCATCTCCTGTATTCTTGCAATCGGGTTATTATTTATACTAATGCCATTTTATAGCCGGTTGCTGGGCTATACACTAACCGTATCATGGAATACCATGCCGTTATATTTATTTTTGGCAGGTATAATAATAATCGTCGGGCTTGTTGCAGGAAGTTATCCTGCATTTGTACTTTCAGCATTTCAACCGATCCAGGCTTTGAAAGGAAAGCTAAAACTTGGAAAGGGGGGCTCATTGTTTCGACAAACACTGGTAATAGTGCAATTCAGCATTTCAGTATTACTAATTATCGGTACCATTATCATCATGAACCAAATGAGTTATCTAAAGAATAAACAGCTTGGCTACAACCAGGAGCAAACGGTTGTTGTTCCTTTGACAAATGGTGATATTTATGATAATCTGAATGTTTTTAAAAATGATTTGCAAAATGAAAGCAACGTTTCATCCGTATCGATGATGTCGGGTGAGCCGGGTGGTTTTTTTGATGCGCACATGTTTGAAGTGGAAGGCCAGAATGATAAATGGATATCCAGGACTGAGTTTTCAGACTTTCAATTTGTAAAGACCCTCGGGTTAAAAATTATTGCCGGACGGGATTTTTCTCCGGAATATCCAACTGATACAACGAAGGCCGTTTTAATAAACCGTACTGCCGCTGCTAAACTGGGTTGGACGCCCGAACAGGCTATTGGGAAATGGATAAAAAATACAGTCCGTGATGATGAAAAGCGAATAGTCATAGGCGTTATAGCCGATTTCAATTTTTTATCCCTCAAAGAAAATATCAATGCTTTGGTTATTTCACCGGCTATGGACAGAAGAGTTGCATTGATAAAATTGAAAGCCGGAAATATTGAATCTTCACTGGCTGCAATTAAAAAAGATTATAGTAAAGCAGCGCCGGTTTATCCGTTTGAATATAGTTTTTTGGATGAGAAGTTTGATGAATTGTATAAAACTGATATCAGGCAACAAACAATCCTGGGCATATTTTCGGGTCTTGCCATCCTCATTGCCTGCCTCGGTCTTTTTGGGTTGGCTTCATTTACCGCAGCAAAACGAATAAAAGAAATTGGTGTAAGAAAAGTATTGGGATCATCAACGCGGGGTGTAGTGTTATTATTATCAAAGGATATGCTGAAGCCAGTGATCATTTCAATAATTATTGCAATTCCAATAGGTTACTATGCAATGAGTAAATGGTTGCAAAACTTTGCGTACCGAACGCCATTACATTGGTGGATTTTTATATTAGCAGCGGCAATAACATTCGGCATCGCTTTATTTACGATAAGCTTTAAAGCCGTAAAAGCGGCTATGGCAAACCCGGCTAAAAGCCTGAGAGCGGAATGAAAACAAATGTGCTGATTAGCTAATGAAGAAAGCCTGCCTTTTGCATTCTCTAACAGAAACACAAAACAGAAAAGTAAACTATGTTTCATAATTATTTAAAAATTGCCTGGCGCAATCTTAGTAAAAATAAGGTTCATTCGTTCCTCAATTTAGCCGGCTTATCTGTGGGCATCGCGTGTAGCCTCCTTATTATGCTTTGGCTACAGAATGAATTAAGTGTAGATGCTTTTCATGCAAACGGGGCAAGATTGTATAAAGTGTATGAGCGGGAATACTATGGAAATAATATAGATGGAAATTATGATACCCCGGGTTTGCTTGCGGATGAGCTAAAGAAAACAATGCCCGAAATAGATGACGCTGTGATGATGCAGGATGAGAACCACCAGGCAACTTTACAGGTGGACGGTAAGATATTGAAAGTGGCAGGAACCGGTGCTGGTGCCGGTTTGTTTAACATGTTTAGCTACCCGCTTTTGCAAGGCACGCGTAAAACTGCGCTGGGTTCAACAGTAAGCATGGCAATCTCTAAAAAGACGGCTGATCAGTTTTTTGGCAGTGCGCAAAATGCCATGGGTAAAACTATTCGCTTCGATAACCGTAGAGACTTTACCATCACTGCTGTGTTTGAAGACTTACCTGCTAATGCATCCCGGAAATTTGATTATGTCATCAATTGGGAAGCGTGGCTGCAGGATAATGACTGGGCAAAATCATGGGGCAACAGTGGCCCATTGACTTATGTAATGTTACGATCCGGTGCCAACGCCGCTTTGGTTGATAAAAAATTTACCCATTTCCTTAATACATTCAATAAGGATCAAAGTGCAGCTTACCATATTGAACTTGGCTTGCAAAAATTTGATGAGGTTTATCTACACTCTCATTTCAAAGATGGAAAAATTATTGGCGGACGCATTGAGTATATTCACCTTTTCAGCGTAGTGGCAATTTTTATTTTGCTGATTGCCTGTATTAATTTCATGAACCTTACTACGGCCCGGTCAGTAACAAGAGCAAAAGAAGTAGGGGTGCGTAAAGCAGTAGGAGCGCTTCGTTCAGTGTTGATCAAACAGTTTATCGGTGAATCGATCATGCTTACTGCATTTGCCGTTTTCTTTGCATTTATCCTGATGGCCTTGCTTTTGCCGCTGTTTAATGAAGTTACCCAAAAGCAAATGAAATTGCCTTTTGGCGATATTTTTTTCTGGTTAAAGCTGGGTGCGATAACACTAATTACCGGATTAGTTTCGGGAAGCTATCCCGCTTTATTTTTATCCTCTTTCAACCCTGTTAAAGTTTTAAAAGGAAGCGCCGCCAGGCTTACCTCGGGTGCCGTATGGTTTCGTAAGGGGCTGGTAGTATTTCAGTTTGCACTTTCTATGGTACTGATCATTGGTACCATTGTGATTTCGAAACAGGTAAACTTTATCCAGGCAAGAAATCTTGGATATGACCGGGACAACCTGGTCTACCTCCCGATAGAAGGACAACTCGCAAATAAGTATCCAATTCTGAAAGCCAGCGCTTTAACAGTGGCGGGTATCGAAAGCGTCAGCCTGGTATCCGATAACCCTACTCATCTTGATCAACAAACCAATGGTGTAGATTGGGAAGGCCGTGATGTGAATACGATGGCCTCTTTTGAACATCCCGTTATAAGTTATGATTTTGTAAAAACCATGAAGTTGAAAATGCTGGATGGGCGTGACTTTTCCAGGGATTTTCCTACAGACAAAGACGCCCTTGTTATCAATGAAACTGCGGCAAAAAAAATTGGATATGCGCATGCCGTTGGGCGTACGCTAACCATCAACGGAAAGAAGGGTACGATAATCGGTGTTTTAAAAGATTTTCATTTCAGGTCATTGCATGAGCAGATACAACCGATGATCATGGAGCTTTCAGTTGGGGACAGGGGATACTATGGCGAAATTTTAATTCGTACCCAGCCTGGAAAAACAAAAGCCGCTTTGGCTGGTATTGAAACGCTTTGCAGGCAGTTAAATCCGGGTTTCACGTTTTCTTATTCTTTCTCAGACATAGAATACCAGCAGCTTTATAAAAATGAGCAGGTTGTTGGCAAACTGTCTAATGCTTTTGCGTTCTTAGCCATCTTTATATCGTGCCTGGGTTTGTTAGGCCTTGTAATGTTTACTGCCGGGCAACGCACCAAAGAAATCGGCATCCGTAAAGTATTAGGCGCAACAGTAGCAAATATAATACAACTAATATCTGCCGACTTTTTAAAGCTTATAATTATTGCTATTGTCATTGCATCGCCTGTTGGATGGTGGGCCATGAATTCCTGGCTCAATGGGTATGCATATAAGACCAGTATTAGTTGGTGGATATTTGCTATCGCCGGTTTAATGGCCGTGGCAATTGCATTGCTTACAATTAGTTTCCAGGCTATAAAAGCTGCGGTAGCCAATCCCGTAAAGAGTTTGAGAACGGAGTAAACAATGCTTTTTATTAGGTTCTGTATGGATACATTTCGTTTGTACTCTTACAGTAATATATATAAACAAAGAACTCAAAAAAGTTTATTTATGAATAAGATCATCAACTGCAAATTAATTATGGTCGGAGTAGTAAGCTTCGTATTCTCAACCCAAATTTATAGTCAACAACAGGCTTTTAAAAAATTGGAAGGCTATTATCAGTTTACAAACGATACAGCCACCTATCTTCAAATTACTTCACAGGGAAGTAATTTAATTCTTCATCAATTATGGGACGGTAAAGAAATAAGTTTTGAACGTAAATCTGAGTTGGAGTTCGTAAACAAGGAACAATCGTTCCCCCTCAAATTCACGAGTGATCAAAATGGAACCATCACTCAGGCTGTCGCATTTGACCGGGACGTATGGAACAAAGTAAAAGATTATAAAGCTATAATCAACAAAGAGTTTCATCTAAGTCCTGATCAACTGAAACCGTTTGAAGGAAAATACACATTTCAATTTGAAAAAGGTGTAGATTCTTACATACAAATTACCGCTGCCACCGATCACCTCACTCTTAAACAACTCTGGGACGGAAAAGAAATAAATTTTGTACCGAAATCAAACGTAGAATTCTTTTGCAAAGAGCAATCATTTCCATTGAAATTTATTAAGGACAATACCGGAAACATCATACAGGTTCTTGCATTCGACAAAGATCTATGGCAAAGAGTGAAGTAGGGTATTTGTAATGCTGGTTTGGCTGTTGTATTAGTAACATTAATAACTATCAGCTTTCAATCAATAAAAGCAGCGACAGCAAACCAGGTGAAGAGTTGGAGAACGGAATGAGGGAAATGTGCTGATTAGCTATTGTGCTAATGTGAAAATTCGAAAATGTGAAAATTTGAAAATGAATGAATTGAATATTGACTGAGCATTCGAAATGAAAAAACAGTAAACCAAAAACTCTTCCTATGCTAAAAAATTATTTCAAAATCGCCTTCCGTAGCCTTGTTAAAAACAAAGTTTCCTCCTTCATCAACATTGGTGGGCTTGCCGCCGGTATGGCTGTTGCAATACTGATAGGTTTATGGATTTGGGATGAAGTTTCATTCGATAATTATCATGCTAATCATAAACAGCTGGCGCAGGTAATGACCAATTTTTATGACAACAACAACCAGGCTCAAACCGGTTCTGCTGTTGCCATGCCTTTAGCAGAAGAATTGCGTATTAAATATGGCAGCGATTTTAAAGACGTTGCTATGACTTCATGGAATTTTGGACATATCCTGGCTGTTGGAGATAAAAAAATTATCGGCAAAGGTATGTGGGTGGAATCAAATTTTCCATCCATGTTTTCTCTAAAAATGATTGAAGGAAACAAGAATGCATTAAATGATCCGTCATCTGTTTTGTTAAGCGCTTCCTTAGCCAAATCTTTATTTGGTAATGTTAACGCGGCAATAAATAAAACAGTAAGGTTTGATAACAAGGATAACTACAAAATTGCCGGCATATTTGAAGACCTTCCTCATAATACAAGCTTATACGAATCAAAATTATTTCTTCCCTGGAAAAAGTATATCACAACAGAACAATGGCTGAAAGATGTTACCGCCGACTGGAATAACCACGGGTGGCAGGTGTTTGTGCAGATAAATAATAAGATTGATATAAACAAGGAAACCGAAAAGATTAAAAATGTTTCGATGGCACATAAAGTTGCTGCCACGGAAGGCAAAGAATCACTGGTGTTGCAGCCAATGGATAAATGGCGGCTGTATAGTGAATTTGAAAACGGTAAAGCTACCGGCGGACGCATAGACTTTGTTTGGCTGTTTGCTTTTATAGGAGGGTTTGTATTAA
>JBDTVX010000170.1:0-11998 GCA_040007015.1 Ferruginibacter sp.
ACACCATTCCGATCGCAATACACTTTCTTTAAACCGATACTGCCAGCGTCCTTCAGCCCATCCTGCGTATATTTGATACTATACGCCTGCAGGAATGCAGTGTCTTTAAAAGACCTGGCCACCCGTGGCCCGTCGCCAAGGGTGGCACCAGTCTTTAACGTACTGAAGAATGAAATTATTAATAACAAAAACCGCCATTTTTTTTTAATCATGATCATTTTTTATCAGTAAAAATTATTCAATCATTTTAAGATACCTGCCCATCCAATAAGGATACAGCCAAAAGACCGGTTCCTTTTCCGTAGCAGGGTTGCCCCCCTTAGCGTTCCACGGATTATTATCCCAACGCACGGTATGACGAATGCTTGCCGGTTGTAATTCACTCACCTGCAGGTCATCCAAAACAGGCTTGTGCACGAATTGTATATCTTCTCTTTTGGTATGGTCAATGGGCCAGTCCACAAGGTCCAGTGGTGTATCAACAAGAAAATCAACCGACGCCTTTAACGCTATTTTTTTGTTGCGTGCATAGCAGTACAAAAAATTGATCAGCGGGTTTTTATCACCCTTCCTTTGTTCTATCCATTGGTCTATATGCTGCCGGTAAAAGTTAAGTAAGCGGGGATCTTTTTCACAATGAAGCAATATCGGGTAAAGGTAGGCCTGCATTGTTACATCATAATAAATGAACCAGGCAGGATTCTGGTCCATTATGGCGGCCATGTTGTCCAGGTAGTGTTCTTCATTGATCAGCCGTAAATAATGGCGTTGGTATTTTTCATCCCTGGTGCAATAATAAGCCAGCTTAAGGAATGCCAGCAACTCCATTGAATTCAAGCTTCTGTCGGGCGACCATTCCGGATCGGTGTTCAATAATTTTGGCGACCATACGGACCAACGGGTATGTTTGCCATCAGCATCCATCATAGTAAAATCATGCGCAATTAAATGGTCAACGAGCGAAGCGACATGTTTCCGAACTATATCTTTTTCTTCTTCATTGGCAGCCAATTCATAATAGAAAAAATAGCCCATCATATGCCCGTCCCATTCGTCGCTGCTGGCGTCTCCTTTCCATAGCCATTTTCCATCTGCCGAAGGATGCCAGCGGGTATCCACCGGTTTAAAACGTGGCTCCTTCACCAATTCCTCCGCTTTTTCCCGTTCCGTAAAAATATGGTTGCCATCATGTACCCTTTTTGCCCATTCAACCGGAACAATTGTCCTGGCAAAATATCCATCGCCATTCGTGATGTCCTTTAATTGCTTTAAAAAATGAAATGCCTTCTGGGCCTTTTTCCTTGCATCTGGCGCTTTTGTTGCAGCATACCGAAAAGATTCCATGGCTAAATAATTGCCGGTAAATTCTCCGTCATTGTCATCGTCTTCTGGCTGAAACTGCGTAGTATCGCCGGGAGTTAGCAGGTGACATTGCCCGGCAATCCAGGGATCGCGAATATGTCTGCGCATGAGTTGGCCGTAAAAATAATCCTGCTTTTCTGCAAGATTCATTTGTCGTTTTTTTATACAGCTAACACCCTGTGCGGTTGCAATCCAGGCATTGCCCTGCTGGTCGAATGCAATATCATTGACCATATCATCCATCAGCCAGCGACGGCTGAAAAGAAGTGTATGCTTACCGTCGGGATAAAAACGAATTACGCCGGCTTTTGTACCTACCCACATCGTTCCATCCGAAGATTGTTTTACGCAATTTGTATAAATGGTTGGACAGCCTTGCGCCGGCGTAATTACCCTTTTTTGTTTTCCATTATTGATAACAGAAACTCCGCCCAACCCGGTGATCCACAAATCTTGTTTATTATTAAACGCAAGCCCCCTGAGCTGGGCGCTTAATAAAACAGCTGTTTTATAAAAATGAGTTGTGTTGTCTTTTGTGGCATGATAAAGCCCTACATCGCTTGTTATCCATAAGCCATTGTTATTATCCGAAACGGCCGCCCTCACAGAGCGGGCAATAGTATACGCCTTTTTTATAAATCCCTTACCCGAATTCAGCCAGCATCCTTCCGGGCCGATCGCATAAACACCTTCGTTGGATGTACAGATGATGGAGATCGGGCCACTGGTACCGTTTACCGGCCGCAGTGAATTACCCTGGTATTGAAAAACTCCCTTCCAGGTGCCTATCCATACCACTCCCTGCAGGTCAGTTGCCACAGCATAAGCGGGTCCCTTATCCACCTCCTCAAACGGCAATAATTTCCACACTGTTTCGCCATCATTTTTTTTAAACGTGCCGGTTGCTGTGGCGATATAAACTGTAGATGACCGATCGGTAGTAATGCTCCTGATATTGTTGTCTGTAGTGTTTCCTGCTATCGGAAAGGCTTCATGATATTCCTGGAAAAAAGCAACATCCTTATATGTCGCAGACAGCAAAAGTTTTTGACTACCATTTTGACTGTATGCACTTTCTATAACGTATATGCCTGCCAGTAAGATGATGAATTTTCGCATTGCTATTGCTGTGTTTTCAATTTTAAAAGAAAGAAATCCTGAAAAAATATTTATTGAAAGTTTTTTTATAGTTATTTACCCGCAGCCTTTTCCACGAGTTGCTCCACTGCATTCACCACTTGTATTTCGCACCTGCCGCCCTGTTTCCGGGCCTGTTGAATAATCGGCTGCTGCTGCTGCAACCATTCATCCCCGGCAGTTTTTTGCTGTTTGATATATTGAATGGATTCCAGGCCTGCAGCTGCCAGCAGGGAAAGGTTTTGGGATAATGATGATGCCTCTGACAATGCCGGTGCGCTTAAAAGCAACTGCCTGAAGGCCACATCATTTTCTTTCCAAAGCGTTAGTTTGTCCGTAATTTCTTTTTCAAGTATTGTGGAAGGACGGATTAAAAATTCAGCTACCTGTTTATTAAAAATTCTTGGTTCTGCCTGATCGGGCGAAGCAATATCAGCGAGTTTTGTAAAGGGCGAAAAAACAGTGTACATCGTATCCCCCTCGTTTCGATCATATATCTTCAGCGGTTCCAGCACGCCCGTCAAAATATCCAGCGCCTTTGTATCATAGCAGTTGCAAAACTGGCGCATCAATGACTGTTTATAAACAATATGCTGCAGTCCAAGCGCTTCCAGTTGCCGGCTGGTAATATCAAGCCGACGGTACATATCATCCACATTATTGACCGTTTTAGCAGACCACAATCTTTCCGCTATGGCAGCAGTTCGCGGCCAAATCCGTGAATCTATCGTGACCGGGGTAACCAACTCACTCCACATGGTAGCCTCGCCTCCCAAAATCAATTTTTTTTCATCGGCTGTCAACTTTACACTATCCGGGATGGGATCATTCCCGTAATGAAAGGACGCTGGTTGAATCAAATCTATATAGTAGCCAAAAGAAAGAATCGCCTTGTATCCATTTCTTACTGAGCTGTAAAAACTTTGGTTGCCCCGCCACGATTGAATAATAATTTCTTTGGGTAAACCCGGATGTAACACTTCATCCCAACCCATCATTTTTTTACCGGCTTTGCGAATAACAGGCAATAAACGCTGATTAAAGTAAGTCTGCAAATCCATGGTTGTTTTCATACCATGGGCCAGCATAAATGCTTTTATATGCGGAACAGCTTCCCAGTCTTTTCCCGTATTCTCGTCGCCACCAATATGAAAATATTCATCCGGAAAAAGGGATGACATTTCCATAAAAAGCGCTTCTAAAAATGGATATAGTTTTTCATTGGTGGGGTCCATTACCGGATCAAATACCCCAAAAAATCTTTCCAATGTATACTTCTTTCTAACGCTTGCAAATTCCGGGTACGCAGTAAGTATTGCAGTAGTATGCGCCGGCACAACAAATTCCGGCACCACCCTGATGCCTCTTTGCGCTGCATACTTTACAATGGTTCTAATATCTTCCTGGGTATAATAAATACCATCAGAAGCCACCTGTTGCAGCCTGGGAAAAACCTTTGATTCAACCCTGAACCCCTGGTCATTGCATAGGTGCAGGTGCAGTACATTCATTTTTACTGCGGCCATACCGTCCAATGTTCTTTCCACTACCGCCACAGGCATAAAGTGCAGCGCCACATCCAATAAAAGACCCCGCCAGGCGAAGCGTGGCTGGTCCTTAACAGACACCGCTGGAAAATAATATCCGTCAGCATCGGTACTAACCAATTGTAATAAAGTTTCCAGTGCATGAATGGCGCCTAAATCAGTAACGGCGCTAACAGTTACCCGTCCTCCACCTGTTTCAATTTCATAACTTTCGTTTTCTCCCAGCTTCAACAAGGCATTGCGGTGTACAGTGATAAGCAAAGTCGCTGTTGCCTTATCCTGTTGTTGGGTTACAAACTCCTGCTTATCCAGGAAAATGCCGGTTTTGTTACTCAGTCGTCGTACAAACCGGCTGGCTTCCGCATAAATACGCTCATTGGCCGTGCCGGCTATGGCAACGCGAAATTGCTGATCGACCGCTATCCTGCCTGTGGTTGCCGGTTGTACTACCAATGGTACCGGCATCAAATTATAGGTACTGTTTACCTGGCTGTGACACAAGAAGCTAAAAATAACCGCCATGCCCGATAAAGCCAGCTTTTGCCCTGAGGTGTTATTGTTCTTGATCATTTACCAGGGCTTACCAGTTCCGTCAACCAACCAAAATTTTGACCAGGAACTATTGTTGCCATCGGTACCCACGTAAGATGATGGTTTTAATTTAGCAATGGCAGCTTCTCCATTTGCTGAATTATTTTGCAGTTCGCTATTGTCGTACGTAAACCGAAGCGGAATAGCGCCTCGATAAGAACCCCAGCCCACGTTGATAGAGGGATAACCGGTTCTTCTCCAATCCATATAGGCTTCATTACAAGCCTGCCAGGAAGCGATCCATTTTTGTTCGATGATTCGTTGCAGTGTATTATTAAATTTAACCAATGGTTGTGCAATATAACCATCGTAATCTTTCACGCAACCGTAGTACCCGTTTACATCAGACTGGTAACCGCTGAATACTTTCCAGTTATCAAAACTCGCTTCTATTCCCTTTTTATACCAATCTTCCGCAGAACCATTTACACTCCAGCCTTTTAAAGCTGCTTCCGCCAAATCAAAACATACTTCGCTGTAGGACAACAGTCTTTGTCCCAATAAATCACCGGACGGATTGTCATAAATATCTCTCCTGAGATAAGACACATAATCATTTAACGAAGTTGACTGTGTACCGGTTCCGTTAATGTTGTATTCAAAATCGAAATTGCTGTAGCTTATCGGGATGCCTACATACCTTGATGACGTATCATACAAACTATAGATATTACTAACCACCGCACCATAAGGCCTGTCTTTCGCATAAGTAGCGGTATCAAATTGTTTAAATTTTGAGGCGGCGGCGGCGGCCGGGTTAATATAACGAATACCGCTAACAAGTGAAACAAGCGTAGCATTATCACCCGCGGGAAATTTTGAAGCATCCACCACTGATGGCGTTACAATCGGTTCCGCCATAATAATTATCCTTGGATCTTTGAGTGCCTTTAACTTCATAGTGAGGGTACCGCACATTTTATTTCTATTGAAGCCGGAAGGGCCGTTGAATTTTGAGGCGAACTGGTAAGATGTTCCCTGGTCGGCACCTGGTAATGGCATATACCAATTGCCATCATTATCCCCGATCACTTTCGCCGCAATTGCCTCAACCTGGGCCTTAACATCCATTTTAGAGGATACCCTCATGTAATAACGCAGCAAAAGTGAATAAGCCAGTCTTTGCCATTTGGCCGGGTCTCCGCCATAAAATACATCAGACGATATCGTTACACCGGTAATTTCAGGATGGTCACCTGTGCTGCCTTCCAGGTTTGGTATAGCTAATTGCAGATCTGCCACTACTCGGGCATATATTTGCTCCTGCGCATCAAAAACAGGAAACAGGTTTTCGCTGCCTGTCTGATCGCCCTTTAACGACATTGAGTCCGGCGCATCTCCCCAAAAATCTGTAATGTTGCCGTAATTAAAAGCCCGCATTATCAAACTCACGCCCTGGTGAAATTTCCAGTTATTTGCCTGGGCCTTTTCAAACAGCAACTTATTATCCCGTAGTATTGAATAATTACCAGACCAGGAAGCGGGGTCCCATTGGTAAGCACTGAAGCTATTTCCAAATGCATCCTGGTAAGTTTGCTGCATTCCACCCGATAAAAGGCCCGAACCGAGGTTACCATACCACATGGCAGACTGCGTAAGTACGTTCGCCATCAGGTAATCCGGTGAAGCAACGTCCGGTGTGATCGAGTTAGGATCACTGTTTAGCACATCGAACTTTTTACATGAATTACCCAGCGTAATTATTGTAAAGAAAACGCACATCACTATAACCACTTTTTTTGCGCTTTTCATCTTTTTCATTTTTTTAATATTACTGATTAGATAAAATTATGAAGTCGTGCCTTAGAATCGTACACTTAATTTGACACCTACCGGTATTGTCCAGGGAGTCAAATTGTATCTTTCTATCCCTTGCCTGAACTGGGAGCCATTGCCCTGTCTGCCGGTTTGAAATTGAAATGCCATTTCGGGATCGATACCTGCTTTAGCTTTTGTCCAAATGATAATATTCCTGGTGTACAAACCAAATGAAACTCCCTGCAGTTTTAACTTATCTGAAAATCTCTTTGGTAATTGTGCTGTTAATGTAAGCTCTCTTAGTTTAATGTACGATGCATCAAACATGCTCATTCTTGCAAAGGGCCAGCTTGCCGTTACCGC
Organism: Ferruginibacter sp.; assembly: GCA_040007015.1. Lineage (GTDB taxonomy): Bacteria > Bacteroidota > Bacteroidia > Chitinophagales > Chitinophagaceae > Ferruginibacter. The sequence continues at coordinate 6,759 of JBDTVX010000170.1, forward strand.
GTCTTCATAATTATCATATTTGGTGGTAGCAGGATCGCCAAAGTTTTCAATATAACCGCCGTTGCCATCTTCATACACACCGGGATAAAATGCACCGTCATTGATGGTAATTCCATTATTGGAATAGGGAAAGCCGCCCAATTCTGTTGTTGGACCGCCAACAAGATGAAACTGTGCGAGATTGCCTTGTATGATGATATACGCATTGGGGTTTGATTGAAGAAAGCCGGGTATATCATTTTTTGAACCAGCCGGTATAGGAATACCCATGTTCTCCTGGCGGGCCATTGCCGCATCTGATTGCAGGTAACGGTATGTTTGAGAGAAGAATGTTCCGCCCAGACGCATATCAATACTTGCGCTCAATGTCAGGCTTTTCCAGCTTACCGATGTTTGTATGCCCATCAGCAATTTTGGATTAAAATTGCCTACGACGGTTTTATGTTGAAAATCGCCATTACCAACCTGTTGTAAAAAGCCATCATTGTCCAGTAACGGATAGCCGTAGTATTTTGAAGTTTTATCCGTAACAGTTGCGATCTGGTTATCCCACAACTGACCTAATTTTCCATCGCTTATTACCTGCTTGCCATTCGCATCAAAGTTGTTGGGTATAGGCTGTCCTTTTGCATAGGTCCATGAACCACTTCTTCCATCCTGCCAAAAAGAAAAATAATTTACACCATTTGCAAGCGACATCACATACGCATCATTTTTAGTATAATTCACACTCATGTCCCATACCCAGTCCTTATTTGAGATAATAGTTCCGGCAAGCCTTAGTTCAATGCCCTGGCTGCGAACCAGGCCGGCATTGATTTGCCTGCTACCATACCCTGATGACCCGGGCGTGGAGATGGACAATACCTGGTTACTGTTATCGGAACGATATATGGTGCCTTCAAAACGAAGCCGGTTTTGATATAAATTAAATTCCAGCCCGAGTTCGGTAGATACTGCTTTCTCTGGTTTTAAATTAGGATTTTTTAAAGTAGAAGAAGTACCCTGGGTTATGATGCCACCAAAACTTCCAACCCCAACGGTTCCATATAAATTGTACGGATCGGTATCTTTACCAACGCTGGCCCAGCCGCCTCTTATCTTAAACAAGCTTACATTTTTGCCAAAGTCAAACATTTTATTCAGCAAAAGACTGAGTGAAGTGGAAGGATAGAAATAGGAATTTTTCCCGGCAGGAAGCGTACTTGACCAGTCGTTCCGTCCTGTCAGATCCAGGTACGCGATACCTTTGTAACCCAACGATGCAGTAGCATATAAACTGTACACCGCTTTTTGGCCATATTCTGAACTATACCTTATATTGGACTGAGCAATATTAGATACATTGAAAAATTCTGGCGCAATAATCCCACCACCATGTGCTGAATAGGTTTGTAAGGTTGAACCATAGCTATAGAGTAAGTTACCACCTGCAGATGTTGAGAAATCGAAATTATTTTGGAAGTTGTTCTGGTACGTTACCAGGAAATCTGTATTACTTTCTGAATTGTAAAGGTTGGTCAGGTTGTAATAACCGTTACGTTCGTCATTAAAACTTTTGGAGATTTTTGTTTCCCGGTTTTCATAAAACAAATCCTGCGAATAACGTGCAAAGGCACTCAGATGTGGATTGATCTGGTAACTGAGTTTTACGTTGCCGAATAAATGATTGCGCAAAAAACTGTTTTTAACCTGGTTAAGCATGAACCATGGATTGTCATCTCCATTATCCGCCGGATCAAGTACATCAGGACTTTGATCCTGGCCAACGGGCGGTAAAATTTTTCTTTGTTGTATACCGGGTGTTAACCAATATTGCTTCATGTCCCTGATGTCCACACTTGGCGAGAGGTAAGCCACATATTTCAACACGCCATCATTACCGGCTACAACATTGTCAGAATTGGACCTGTTGTAACTGATAACAGAAGACAGTTTTAATGCGCTGCTTAATTTATGATCTATATTCAGCGACAGGTTGTGCCTTGTTAAACCGGTTGTGGGTATAATGCCCTTGTTGGCTGTATTTGAATAGGAGAACCGGTAATTATCTTTTTCAGTGGCATTTTCCACAGAAATACTGTTAGTACTGGTAATGCCAGTCTGAACAAAATTTTTAAGGTTATTATGACTAACCATATCAAGCGGTATATAATTGCCATTCGCATCTTTCACGCTGTTCCATTGAATGGCTTTAAGTCCCTGGTTTAAAGGGGTACCGAACCGGTAAGTATCAGTTCCTGCCAGATCAACCAGCACGCCGTTCCAGCTATTGAAGCCATTGGGTTCTGTATAAGGATCCGTACCAACTGTATAACTTTGGTTAAGAGGCAGATATTGATAGGGAGTAGCTACTTCTGTGGCCGAACTAAAAGTAACGCCCAGGCCCTTTGCCTTTTTTCCGGATTTAGTGGTAATTAAGATGACGCCGTTACCAGCTCTGGAGCCGTACAATGCCGCAGCACTTGGTCCTTTTAGTATGGAAATGTTTTCGATATCATTGGGATTTAAATCGCTTATTGCATTGCCATAATCTACATCGTTGCTGTTACCATTGTTCACTCCAATATTACTCAGGGAGTTTTTTACAGGCACCCCGTCAATAACAAATAATGGCTGATTATCGCTGTTAAGCGAACGGGTACCGCGAATAACCACACTTACTGAGGATGTAGGGGAAGCCCCGGTGGAACTTACAGTTACCCCTGAAACCTTTCCGGCCATTGCATTGAGTACGTTGGTTTGTGTGACCCGGTTCATATCTTCACCGTTTATCTGGCCAACATCATAGCCCAGCGACTTTTTTGACCTGGTGATACCAAGAGCGGTGACCACCACACCTGAAAGGGTGCCCCCGTTAGCCGTTTCAAGCGTTGCTTCAATAAATGCTTTTCCTTTCACCGCTATTTCAGTATTGCTATAACCCACGAAAGAAATCACAAGAACAGCTTCGGGACCTGAAACGGCTATTTCAAAATTTCCCGATGCCCCTGATGTAGTGACGGCTTTGCCGCCTTTTTCAGCAATGCTTGCACCTGCCAGCGGACCATTGGCGTCCACTACTTTTCCTTTAATCGTTTGCCCTTTTTGAGCCATGACCAGGGTATTTGTAAAAAGCGTAAACCCCAGTAATATCAGCCATTGTAATATCGGGGTGAGCGAAGTTTTCTTTGTCATGTTGGTTTTATTTGCAGTTATGAAATCGGACATTTTTATTCCGTTTAATGATTGTTGTTCTGGATTTAAATAATGAACCTTCTACCTTTTGTTAAAGCTATTTACAACAGTTCGGGTTTTCCTTCCCGCCTGTAAACATCAAGAATCGGATTGTTTGAGTCCAATTCTGTGATCACGTAGTCTACCCCTGTGATACCCGTAATTTTTATTTTTTGAACTGAATTGAATTTTTCAGCGATGCAAACAACTGCCGTTTTTCTGGCGGTTCTTATCATGGCTTTAATCACCTGCACTACTTCCCAATCTGAATCAGTCAACCCATCAGCCACCGAAATACCGTTGGTTCCTATTATACATAAGTCGGTTTTTATTGCCGCCAGCTCATTGATTACACTGGCACCGGTATGAATATTGGAATTTTTGGAAAGTCTCCCGCCGATAGTAATTACATCAATATTTTCATGTTCGGCTAATGCAATTGCAACCCGGGGACATACGGTTAAAAAAGTAGCGTGCAGATCTGGCGGTATTTGCTTGGCGATTTCCATTATAGTCGTTCCACCTTCAAGAAGTATTAGCATATCTTTTTTAAAAAGAGCAATGACTTTTTGCGCAATTGCCTGTTTAGCTTCCAATGCGTATACCGGGTTTTGCACATTGAAAGGATAATGAAAGGTTTTACTCATTCCACCGCCGTGCACTTTTAAAATCATTTCCAATTCATCTAATTCATTTAAATCTCTGCGGATAGTATCTTCCGAAACATCTAATAATTCACCTAAATCACTGGTAAGCACTTTATTATGGAGGTTTATTTCCCGTAATATAATTTTATGTCGCTCTTCCTTTAACATGGAGGGGTATAATCGCTCTGATAAAACTACTATATTTTGCGTGAATATGCATATTTTTACAAAAAAAATAAGAAAAAAAACGCAAACCTAACATTTACCTGATAATGGCACCTATTACAGAACAAGCTTCCAGGTACAGAAACCTGGAAACAAAAAGCATTGAAGATATTACCACATTGATCAATAATGAAAATGGAACCGTTACCGGGGCTATCGCAATGGCGCTTCCTCAAATAAATAAGTTAGTACAGGCCATTACTGTTAAATTAAAAAATGGAGGCCGGTTATTTTACCTCGGCGCCGGAAGTGGAGGAAGACTTGCCGTACTTGACGCAATTGAATTGCCTACTACCTTCGGAATAGAAAAAGGGATTGTAAATACCGTGCTTGCAGGGGGCATTGAACACCTGGTTGAGGCGAGGGAAGAAATGGAAGATAATTTTAATGAGGGATGGGAAAAATTACTGGTGGCAAAAGTATCCGAAAAAGATATTGTATTGGGAATTTCTGCGAGCGGCACCACGCCTTTTGTACTCGGTGCGTTGGAAGCATGCCGCAAAAATTATATCAGCACTGGTTGTATTGTAAGTAATCCCAATTCACCCATTAGTTGGCACGCTGATTACCCGGTTGAGGTAGTAACCGGACCGGAAGTGATCACAGGAAGCACACGCATGAAATGTGGTACCGCACAAAAGATAATTTTTGATATCATCAGTACCACGGTGATGATTCAATTGGGGAGGGTAGAAGATAACCAAATGGTACATGTACAACTGATCAATCGAAAAATAACGGACAGGGCTGTAAAAATGCTGATGCAGAAAGCTGGTTTACCAGATTATGCTGAAGCCAAAGTGCTCCTGCTTAAACATGGCAGTGTAAAAAATGCCATGGATCAGTTGAAAATAAATCCCCTTACTTATTGCCGAAAAGCAAACTGATGATGTATTTAAAAAAACCAATTGTTATAATCGGCATTTTATTCTTTGTATTTGGTTTTTTAACCTGGATTGGCTCCGTACTGATTCCCTATTTAAAAATAGCCTGCCAGTTGAACAGCGTTGCCTCTTACCTGGTAGCCTTTTCTTTTTATATTTCTTATATGGTATTGGCCGTTCCGGCCGCCGGGCTGTTGCAACGAACAGGATATAAAAAAGGTATGACGATCGGGCTGCTCATAATGGCTGCAGGCGCCGCATTATTTAT
>JBDTVX010000171.1:0-11993 GCA_040007015.1 Ferruginibacter sp.
CATTTATATAACTATGTGGACCTGCCCATTATGTAACCGGCAATTTGTAAAGACCAACCAGGTACATTCCTGTATGGATAAAACTTTGGATGATTTTCTGAAAGGAAAGTCGGATCATACCACTGAATTGTTTTACCACTTCATAAAGCAATACAGATCACTGGGGGATATCAGTGTTCATCCAACAAAATCCATGATCGCGATTGCCGGTAAAACCCGGGTGGCATATATCATACAATTAGGAAAGAATTTTATGGATGTAGTATTTCCTTTCAGGCAGGCTTATACAGACAACCTTTGTTTTACAAAAATAAAACCGGTGCCTGGCAGCAATGATTATAACCATCATTTTCGCATGATGGATAAAGAAGACATTAATGAAGAGGTAAAATATTATATGAAACTTGCTTTGGAGAGTTCACCGAAATAATGAGCGGGAATTTGTAATGCCCAGTGGCACATTATTCAATTAAATATTTTCGCTACATTCATCTTTGTATATTAATATTTCAACAGGGTATTCTCAAAATAAATTATTATCATGAGCAGGAACATTTTACTGATTATTTTACTGACAGTTACTCAAAATCTATCTGCACAATTCACCATCAGTCCAAATCAACGGTATCTTTTGAAGGATGGTAAACCATTTTTCTGGATGGGCGATACCGGGTGGGAATTATTTCACCGGCTCAACCGCGAAGAAGCCGACCGTTATCTTAAACGCAGGAGTGAACAGGGATTTACGGTAATACAGGCGGTTGTGCTCGCCGAAATGGACGGCCTCCATAAACCTAACGCCTATGGACAAACACCTTTTTCGGATGATGATCCCGCGAAACCCAATGAAAAATATTTTGAGCACGTTGATTATATTATCGACAAGGCAGCTTCCTACAATGTGAATATCGCCCTGCTGCCCACATGGGGTGATAAAGTGTTCAAAGACAAGTGGGGAACGGGCCCCGAGATATTCAATGAACAAAATGCAGCAGTTTATGCAGACTGGATAGCAAAGCGTTATAAGGATAAAAAAAATATCATCTGGGTATTGGGTGGCGACCGCGTTCCGCGGGGTGAGCATGATCTTGCGGTGTGGCGCGCAATGGGAAACGCCATTATGAAAGCTACCGGTGATAAGGCCATCATTACCTTTCATACCCAGCCCAATCAGAAAGGCTCGGCCCAATGGTTCCATAATGACAAATGGCTCGCCTTTAATATGTTCCAGAACGGGCATTGCCGTGATGTTGCTTTTTATGATAAGATAAGCGCTGTTTATGATCTTACACCCGCTAAGCCGGTGATGGATGGGGAGCCGATCTATGAAGACCATCCTGTTTGCTTTAATGTAAAGGACCTCGGAACTTCAAGCGCTTATGATGTACGCAAATTTGCTTACCTGGACCTGTTTGCGGGCGCTCATGGCCATACCTACGGCTGCCATGATATCTGGCAGTTTTATTCTTCAAAGAATGAGCCTGTTAACGGCCCCCATTATTTCTGGCAGGAAGCGCTGGAACTGCCCGGCGCTAACCAGATGATCTTTGTAAGGAAACTAATGGAATCGCATCCGTTAACGGAAAGGGTGCCCGACCAATCTGTGATCAAAGAAGCATCCTTAACTCCGGCGGAACGTATACAGGCTACCAGGGGAAATGATTTTTGTATGGTTTATACCGCAGCTGGAAAGTCTTTTACAGTTCTGTCCACAAAGATCAGCACCGCTAAATTACAGGCGTACTGGTACGATCCGCGCAATGGTAAAACAACGGATGTTGAATTAAAGGCTGGGGGTAAAAATCAATTCTTTACTCCACCTTCATCCGGGTATGGGCAGGATTGGGTACTGGTGATAGAGGATGCGGGTAAGGGTTATGCAAAGCCGTAATAAGACAGGTAGCCGGTACCGTTAGACCAGACATAGCGGTGATTTTGATTTTTCATATTGTTACAAACAGTTGTAGCAATAGCGGAATATTAGCCTGTCTGCCAATTACCCGGTTCGATTTATTACTTACAGGTAGCATTAAATTTTGTACAGCCATCCTGATAACCAAGTTTGCAGCTTTTCTCAAAATCCTGGCATGCTTCTTTCTTTTGCCCCAATTCTAATTCAGCAAGTCCACGATTGTAGTAGGCCGCTGCAAGAGTAGGATTAATTTCTATTGCTTTGTTATAGTCTTGAATTGCCTCCTTATAAATATTTAAAGCATACTTTGCAAGTCCACGACCATTGTAAGCATATACATAATTGGGATCAATTTCTATTGCTTTGTTATAGTCCTGAATTGCCTCCTTATAAATATTTAAAGCATACTTTGCATTTCCGCGTTGGTTGTAAGCAATTGCAAGAGTAGGATTAATTTCTATTGCTTTGTTATAGTCCTGAATTGCCCCGGTATAATTTTTTATAGCATATTTTGCATTTCCACGACCATTGTAAGCATTTGCATAAGTAGGATTAATTTCTATTTCTTTGTTGTAGTCCTGAATTGCCCCGTTATAATCATTTACGGCATACTTTGCATTTCCACGATTTCAGTAAGTAATTGCATAAGCAGGATTAATTTCTATTGCTTTGTTGTAGTCCTGAATTGCCCCGTTATAATCATTTAATGCATACTTTGCAACTCCACGATAAGTATAAGCGTTTGAGTTATTGGGAGTAATTTTTATCACTTTGCTGAAGACTTCAATTGCGCCATTATAATCTTTTTCTTCATACTTTTTAACACCATGATTAAAATAAAGGGACGCATTCACATCACCGAGGTTTGTTTCTGTCGTTTTACTGTCCTGTTGTGGTTTTATGAAAAGTTTTTCATCCTCCTTTACAGAAGCTGTTGAAAGATTTAGTGCTGTTGACAGTTTTTTGAAGCCGGCTTCGTATTTACTTGTCAGATCTATATGTTGCAACCGCCGCATTTGAATTGGTATCCTGCAATTTTCAATAATTACCGGGAAGACCGATTTATTCTCATCCATTGCATAATAAACTTCATTCAACACTTTACTGGAAGCAACGGATGCGGGGGAAAGCAACACTATCAAACAGTCACTATTTTCCAACGCCTTTTCAATCTCGATATCCCAGGCATTGCCAACCTGGATATGAGATTGATCTATCCAGATATTAGCGCCTGCCTGCAGCAGCTCGTTGGCAATCTTCATTGCAACTTCTGCATCAACACGTGCATAACTAAAAAATATTTTTTTACCTTCCATAGGTTATTAATGATTGCAGAACTAAATTAATATTAGTTTTTCAATTTACTCCTTCGATTTTTATATAACAACCGCTACCGCAGAAGAGAACATGGGAAACATTCAATCAACAATTAAACCTTATACACCGCAATTCATCTGATAATGTTGGAGCTTGTAGCATAAACTGTGGAAGCTCCCGGTAAGTCACCCTCAAAGGCTAGAGTTAGGATATACCTTGGAATTATGTGTACAAGCCTTCAAGTTTTTCACGAGGTGGTGTGTAAATCATCTCAGCCCTGAAAGGGCGAAATATAATAGCACAGGGCAAAGCCCTGTGTAAAGAAAAATTAGATCATCTTAGCCCTTAAAGGGCGAAATGACGCAACCCTATATTGCGCCCCTTCAGGGCTGAATTTACAATTACTTCATCACACAGGGCTTTGCCCTTTGCTATGATATTTGCGCCCTTTCAGGCCTAGGGAAATCGGGCCTAAACATATACGTACAACAAAGTATTATTCCTTTGACCTCGTAAATGATTAAACGAGAGAACGGAATATTACATACAATAAAATGATTGCATTTATTAAACTTACTGAAAGAAATAGCGGAAAACTGCATAGAATAGTTGAATCCTCATTTGATTGATCAATATTAAGATCATAAAATAATATTGACAGAAATTATCCTGCACATTGGACCCAATGCAAAGGAAATAAATTACCAGATCCTCCTGCAAATATATTCAATTCAGCAAATTTTCATATTACCAAAGCGGGTAATTTACCCGTAGCAGTTGTATGTGGTTAAGGGGATGATAATTTAACCAAATGGTTAAGAATACTGCAATACACTCTTACATTTTACCGGCGGGCTAAACCGCCTGTACAGATGCAGCCGGGCGTTCTAATCCGAATTTCGTAAACCGTGGCGCGGGGAATAGTGGTGGCAAAACACTTACACCCGGGCTGTATAAATGGTCAACGGATCTTATCAACACTTTCCGGAGGACCGAACGATATATGGATATTCCAGGTGGCCGGAACACTGACTATGAGTTCTGCAATGAAAATTACATTAAGCGGGGGCGCACAGGCAAAGAATATTTTCTGGCAGGTAGCCGGTGCCGTTACCCTGGGAACGACCAGTCATTTTGAAGGAATCATATTGGGCCAGACAGGCATCAATTTAAAAACAGGCGCACCAATAAACGGAAGAATGCTGGCGCAGACTGCGGTAACGCTTGAAAAGAATACTGTTACACGGCCATAATAAAACACGGGGAACAAAATTATCAAAAGGGGCCTGCCGAAAGGTGAGCCTCTTTTTCTTTTCGGCGCCCACTACCATTGCTACTTCTTCACATCAAACCAGGCGACCCCGGATCCTGCTCTGCCGTCTTCACTCATTCCCTGTATAACGATGGCATACCTGCCCGGAATATCCGAGGTGTAAAAACCAGTTTGCGCTTTACCTTTCCCGTTCGTTAGTAGCCTGGGAGACCAATTCAACAGGGTCCTGAAATCGGGAAGACGGCTATGATATTGTGCTGTTGTGGAGTATACCGGTGCATAAAAATCCCGGTGCAGTTGCAACCCTTCATAATCTATAATGGTGGCACGGGGATCAATTTCAAAGCCTGGCATATCTCCTTTATAAGTGGTAAAGTTTATAATGCCGTCGAAAGAATTGTCGCCCAAAAAATATTGCCTGCTCACAATTTCCAGCTTCCTGATCTTTAACGGATCATAAGCCATTAGTTTATTTAAATTAAAAATGGGCACGCCATCCAATAAGGCTAGTGGCGGAGTCGTAAAAGGAACCCTGCCTATTTCATCAAATACTGGTAAATGAAATTTGCCGTTCGGCTGTCTTACCATTACCTCCAGCACATATTCCCTTAACACTTCCTCCAGCGTGGTAAACCGTACATAATTATCCAGCAGGTAAACCCTGTCCGGCTTCAAATAAAAAGCTGTGGTATCCAGCACGGGCAATGTTGACCGGTTAAGCTTATCGTATAAAAAAGTGTTTTGAACCTGGGCGGCAATGTACATTTTTAATAAGGATGCATTTTGCCCGGCAAAATCAAATGGCGGTAGTGTCTTTTGGGAATAGCCGGTAAAAAATGGCTGTTCTATATCAACCCGGTAACCGCTATCCACCTCATTATTGGTTTGAACAATAATGTCGCCATCGCTGTAAAAGTTTTTCATCTCAAATTTTACATTTCCATCTGCATTAGCGGTGGCGGTTTGAAACTGTGTTCTTATACCCGGTACCGAAAGATAAGCTTTGGTATCCCGCAACGGCAACCCGGGTTGAAGAACAGCTATTTTACCATTAATGATATGCCCGTTGATCTCCGGCAGAAACCGGAATGCAGGTTTTTTATTTGACAATACATCCTCCCATTTAAACCTCCTCCAGCCATTCGTAAGCATCAGGTTATCGAGGGCCTCCCTTACCGTATCATTATTTTGCGTAAAATAATATTCCGGCGATTCCACTGCTCCCGGAAGATCGGCGCTTAGCAGGAAGTAATTATTAATACCCTGCTCATCAATGCCGGTAAGCGAATCTACCCGGTACACCGCCATCGACATATCGGCAGGAATGTATTTTCCCTCCTCTGTAGCAGAACTGATATCTATGTTTATTTTCTTACGCTGTTCATACAGCGGCTGGTCGGGGGAAGCCGTTATCTGTAAGGTCCGTACGGGTTTTTTAAAAAACAACCTTTCGCATACAGGTTGCCGGTAGTCATTAAAAATGGTAAAATGCGAAATGCCATCGCCGGGTTTTGTATCATCCAGCAAAAACTCGGCCCGGCCGTTTTGAATGGTGTTGCTCATTACGGCCTTTATTACGTTTCGCGTGTGTACGAATAGAAAAATGGAATGTGATGCATTATTTTTATCCGGCGTTTGCACGGTTATTTTAATTTGCCCCTTACCCGTATTTTCCAGGTGCATTGCATATCCGCTGTTATAGGCAACCGGCAAATCTTTTACCTGCTGTTCGCCGCCTGGTAGCTTAATAACCGCTTTATATTTGTTACCCGGCATCGGAGTAAACGTAAACCTGCCAATACCAAATTTGAGTGGATGAAATGTGGTAATTGTTTCGTCCTTTTCATTCAATATCCGGCCTTCACTATATACGCCTTTTCCACGCTGGTTGACTACCCTGAAACCTACCCTGCTTTCAATCCCATCTACCAGGTTGCCACCTTCAGGAAAAAAGGCGATATCGTAAGTAGTTTTTTGCGCAACGATATATTCCGCCTGGGTTTTTTCTACGTTAATGATACCCAGTTTTTTCTCAAAAAAGTAATCGGGTCCATAATTCTTCATCCAGTTGGTATAGGCACGCAAGCGGTAATTTCCCGAAACAAGTGTGAGTGGCAGGAACAGGGAGCCATCACCCGTTCCTTTTTCCAAAGCGATTTTTGCCTGTAAAACGGCCTTGTTATTTTTATCCAGTATTTCAACGTATGCCACCTTGCCAAGATCTATCGGTTTATGGAAATAGGCATCCACATTATAAATTTTGAACCAGCAAATTTCACCTGGCACGTAATTATTTTTATCAGTGTGAACAAAAATTTTCTCCTGTAAATTATTTTGCCTGAAATTGTCAAACTGATCTTCAAACATATTCTTTGACACGGCTTGTGCGCCAGCCCGGTTAGTATTTAAAAGAATAAACGCCGCCAGGATAAATTTTGCCGTTTTAAGGATGGTAGAAATCTTTAAGCCCCTGCAATTAACTGTTGATGAATATATTTTGATCATGGTGGTTGATATATCTAGGGCCAGTAAGTTGGTTTTACGTTGTAGCCTCTTAAAGTGCAATCAACGCATATTGGTTCAGCTGCATAAAAAGTAACTACGCTTCCAAATGGGCCGAGAATTAGCGGGTTTGTTGGTAATAATCCGGCTGCTTTGCTCCTGAGACTATCCGGATTATTTTCTATAATTACCTCACTGCAGCCCATATGATAACCCCAGTTGGGAAGTTCACTGTTCCTTATAAAAATCCTTTTTTCGCGGATTGTGCAAATATTAAAAAACCCGATGACCGGTTGACTGGGATTAGAAACACAATGGAAGTTGGTGTTCAATTCAGAAGGCTGTGCATCAAAAACAGACCCAACACCTTCCGTATTCTTTTTCATTCGCTCAAGGAATTCATAACCTTCTTTACCCCAGGAATATTGCCTTACAATCACCGAATACAAAACACTTAATTCCCAGGATGCGGGGGGAATCTTTATTAATGGCAAACGTATGATATCCTGGCTAAGCTTTAGGGATGAACCCAGTAAGATGGCGCCTGAAGTATTGTATTGCCAGCAGATAGCTATTTGTGGATCGCTTGCGTCTCTGTAAACAACATTCGTGATTACATTATTGACTTCTACATATTTTAAAGAAGCGAAATAAGCGGAATGAAATTCCCATGTTTCGTTGTAATCCCACTGGTAATAATGGGTATTATTTTTCGGGTCATGCGTATTAATGAATATCGTAACGCCCTTATCATCCCTTTCCCAACTAACACTATCGATGGGAGGATTGTACCTGGGGGCCACAAGATCTGAAACGTATTCTTCGTTATTGCTGGTTTTAATATCAAGGCGGTATTTAATAGTAGTATCAAGGTGAAGATTATCAATGGTATAATTTCCATCACTGCTTTCTGGCAGCAGCAAATTACCATTGTTAGAATCTTCTAAACGTACGATTGCCCCTTTCTCCGGTATATCGCTGTTATTATTTAAGGAAGTGGTACGTGACAGTTTGACGGTGGTTAATCCTCCATCATTATTAATAACACCTTCTATTACCAGATAGCCGGTAACAACATCAGGGGCAGGAGAAATAAATTTTTCTTTGCAACCGGTAACCAGTAAAACAAGTGCAAAGCCAATTAACTTGTTCATATTTTATTTTAAAGAAGTGACTATTATTAAGTGAATGATCAATGGGTCAAATGGTCAATGGCCGAATGGTCAAATGGCAATTAAAACCTGATATTAAAATTTATATAAGGTATAGCACTTCCAAAAATGGAAAGCTTATAACCATTGATCACATTATTTTCGGAAATATAATAAACTGAATACGGATTTTTCCGCCCTGTAATATTATACACCCCGATCGTCCATGAGTTATGTGTTACCTGATGTATTTTATGATTGCCATCAATATTCATTGAAAAATCTGTCCGGAAATAATCCGGTATGCGGTATGCATTGCGACCGGCATAAAGCGTACGCTCAGACCCGGCATAAAAAAATCTTCCGATGGGAAGCGTGATGGGACGCCCCGTGCTGTAGGTGGCATTTAATGAAACACTAAAGCGATGGCTCATCCGGTAGTTACCAATCACCGTAACATCATGTGGCTTATCATAATTGGCCGGGTAAAAAAGCCCGTTATTAATCAATTCACCAGCCAGCGGGTCATCCTGTTTTAAAAGTATCCGCGACCAGGTATAACTGATCCATCCATTTAATTTACCGGTCAGTTTTTTTATTAAAAATTCCACTCCATACGCTTTGCCTTTGGTAGCAATCACATCTGTTTCGATATGATGATTCAGCACAAGGTTTGCCCCGCTTTTATAATCCAGGTAATTACTTAATCTCTTATAATAAACTTCCAGTGAAGTTTCGATGGTATTTGATTTAAAATTTTTGTACAATCCCAGTGAAACCTGCTCCCCGTATTGTGGACGGATAGAAGGGTCACTTAATTTCCAGATATCTGTGGGGGCCATAGCAGCGGTATTTGACAACATGTGGATGTATTGCCGTTGTGTATTAAAAGACGCCTTTACAGAGAAACTATCTGTTAAGGCGTAACGGGTGGAAATGCGAAATTCGGGCCCTGAATATGTTTTTATAAATTTCCCTTTTTCGTATGCGATGCTTCCAGTCATATTGCTTTCCGTTATCGGCAATCCGGGGGCATAAGTAGTTACGGTTTTGGGCCCCAGGTAATTATACATGCTATACCTAACCCCGCCTTCTACTGTAAATTCAGGTGTAATATTGTACCGGTCATTTAGATACAAGGCAGATTCTAATGCCTGCTCCGTAGCAATTTGGTCGGGTATTACCAATGATGATTTGCCATCGGGATTAAAATAACCGGGGTTTAGTTTATAATAAATGGAATTTAATCCAAAGTCAATGGTATGGGTATTATTGAGGTAATAATTAAAATGCGCCTTAAAATATTTTTGATGAATGTCGAACCCCATTTTATAAGCATTCATCGGAAGTTTATTGCTTGAAATATTATAGCTGTATTGATCCAGCCCTCCCGTGATAAGGCTGTTTATTTTATTGTTGAAAATGTGTTTCCACTTAAGCGACAGATTTTTATTTTTATAACCGTATACCGTATCGCTGTTAAGATTAAACCGGTCCCTGCTCAGGTAGCCGGTAAGATAGATCGTGTTTTTTTTATTGAGCTCGTGTGTTAAGTTAAGATTTAAGTCATAAAATCCGGCCTTACTATTTTTATACTGATCAGGTAATTCCTTTAATAACCAATCGGCATAGGTGGTCCTGGCGCCAATTAAAAAAGAGGTCTTGTCTTTTATCAATGGCCCTTCTACGTTAATGCGACTGGTGAGCAAGCCCAAACCTGCACCACCGGTAATTTTCTTTTTATTTCCTTCCCTGGTGTTGATATTCAATACCGATGAAAGGCGGCCGCCATAACGTGCAGGGATACTGCTTTTGTACAATTCCACATCCTTAACCACTTCAGGATTAAATGCGGAAAACATCCCGAAAAAATGGGAAGGGTTATAAATGGTGGCATCGTTAAAAAGAATGAGATTTTGATCTGCCGAACCCCCCCTCACATTTAAACCGGTACTTGCTTCGCCAACCGTTTTTACACCGGGCAAAGTAGTTACCACCCTTAAAATATCGGCTTCACCAAATACTACGGGCACCTGTTTGATGGTTTTTATATCGATCTTTTGCAAGCCCATCTGGGTTCCCCTTACATTGCTTAATTTCTGTGCAGATATAGTAACATTCTTGATAGTTAAGATCGTGCTTTGCATATCAATATTCAATTTACCATCGCTGTATAACTGTATCTGGCGCCTGGTATCCTTCATTCCCAAACTCTGGATATTTATTATATGCCGCCCTTTGGGTAAGGAGATAGAAAAATAACCAAACTGATCTGTAATGATTGAAATGTTTGCTTTTTCAACATGTAAGTATGCCCCCACTACCGGCTCCCCCGTTTTTGCATCGGTAACATTGCCAGCCAGGATCACACTGTTCTGAAGTGCAGGAGAGGACTTGTCGCCAATCTCATATATTTTATTTTCCAGCGTAGTTTTCAGGTTATCTTTTTCTTCCCCGGGCTTCTTATATGCAGGCATTTTATTTGACACCTGGTTGTTGCCTGATCTTTCTCCGGAGGCAGTAGTTGTTGGGAGGTCGGTGTTGACGGACTTGCCTTTGGTAATAAACGCATAATCCGGGGCAGCAATTGAAAATTGAAAATCGGTTTGTGCAAAAGCCTGCTCTAATACTTTGATCAATGGCTGTTTTTTTGCATTGATATTAAAAGTGATGCTGTCAAATTGCGAAACATCATAATAAAAATGAAGATCGGTTTGCTTTTCCAGCGCCAGTACAAATTGTTCAATACCAGCTCCATTTAATTCGATATTAATCAATTTTAGAGAATCTATTTGTGAATAAGCTTTGGGATGAACAATCACCAAATATGCCAGGACCAATATAAAAGAACCCCATTTTTTCATTTTACTTTTTTAATCTGTCATAATAAGTCGTTGATTGGGTAAGCATATTTTGCCGGTCTTTACGAAAACTCAGCTTGTTTGCTCTTATAAATTGCTGCACTTCTTTCCTCCGGTCCCCCAATAATTTAAACAGATCTTTTCTTTTCTTTACCAGGTGTATCCCGTCATCGTTTTTAATATAGTAATGATCTTTTTCATCCGCAAAATGCTGCAGTTCATTGGAAGTGATTATTTCCCGAACGGTTTTAATTTGTTTTTTTAAAAGGCATATTTTTCCTTTATACAGCAGGTTGTAAAAGCCGGTGCCTGCCAGGCTATTGTTGAAGCTATCCTTCACGACCCTGATAAAATCCGAATTGAACAGGTTGAAATATTCCACTTTTTCACTCCACAGTTGTATCTTATCTGAATAGTCATATACTACCAGCAGGTCTTTTGTTTCATCGTACTGCATCAAAACAGAATCAAATCTTATCCCATCGTAAATAACAGCGCCTCTGGCTGGTTGTGCCGAGTAAAAAAAAGGATGCCCTTCAGTAAATCTAAATAAATATTCAGCGTATTTACTGCCATTATACAAAGCCGATTGGTTGCCAAATGATTGGTGGTACACGGTCTTTGCATTCACTAAAGCTGCCTGGTAAAATGGACTTTCAGAAGCTGTGTCCTGTGCAAATATATTATTGGAGAAAAAAAATAGCGGGAAACCATACAGGAACAAAGCGGTCAAAGTTCTATTTAATTTCATACACTCAATTGAATAAACAGCTAGTAATTATTGAAAATAAAGTAATTTAAATTATGGGAATTAAAATTATGGGAATTAAATGGAAAAAAAAAGGAGATTAATATCGATTAAATGCTATTAGCCGGTTTTTTTCGAAGCCTGTTCTCCCATGGCCGGCGTACCCGTTTCATGCACCGTACAGCAGCCCGGAGCAAAGCGCCCGGTTTATATAAACGGGCGGTTGCAT
>JBDTVX010000172.1:0-11950 GCA_040007015.1 Ferruginibacter sp.
CCCATTAAGTATCATTAAAATTCCGGGCGTGGGTACGCAGACCGGTTACCTGCTTCTCAAAATGGGTATTGAAACGGTGAAACTCCTAAGCGAAATCCCGGTACAGATGCTCCAAAATCTACTCGGCAAAAATGGGGTGGAATTATGGCGCAGGGCAAATGGTATTGATGAAACCCCGGTGGTGCCATACCATGAGCAAAAGTCGATTTCTACCGAAAATACCTTTGACCAGGATACAATTGATATGAACTTCATTCACAGTCAATTGGTACAGATGACTGAAAAAATCGCCTTTGAACTTCGCAATCAAAATAAACTAACCGGCTGTGTAACGGTGAAGCTTCGGTATTCCAATTTTGAGACCTTTACCAAACAAATATCAATTCCATATACCGGCGCCGATCATGTATTGATAAAAGCGGCCAGGGAACTGTTTGACAAATTATATGACCGTCGTATCCTCATTCGAATGATTGGCATTCGGTTTACTAACCTGATACACGGCAATTATCAAATAAGATTATTTGAGGACACCGAGGAAATGATTAAACTCTACCAGGCAATTGATAGTGTGAAAAAGCAGTTTGGCCCAAGGTCTTTAGTAAAGGCAGCAGGATATAAAAATACTAAACAGCAATATCCAGGGCTGGTAAATTTTCATAAGTAAACCTTTCAGTTGGTTCCAAAGCCTCCCTAAAATCCTTACCTATAGTGCATGCCTCCATTTGTTCCGCAGGAAATTGGTAAGTTGCGATTTCAGTAATTCTTTTTTCTTCAAGGTCATTAAATAGCCATTCCCAGGCAAGATCTTCCGTCAAGATAGCAGGCATCCGTTCTTTGCTATTGTGAATTTGTTTCATCAAAGTATTAGCGGCTGTAGTTACCAATGCAAGGGTTTCAATGTGTTCGCCGGTTGCCGTATCTGTCCATGGGTTATAAATTCCGGCAATATAAAAATATTCTTTTCCTTTTAATCCAATATGGTAAGGGTATTTAACGGCTGTTTTTAAGGGCAGTCCGGTTTTTTTATTTAATGGAAATATATGCCGCCATTCATAAAAACCCGTAGATAACACCAGGCACCTTCTTTTGAGCGCTGCATCTTTATACATTTTGTTTGGAAATAATAATTCCTCCCCTACTGCATTGAGTGTTAAAATAGGTGGCTGAAATTGGCCATTGTCTTTTTTATATCCCATTCTGAATTTTGTGGCCTGTTCCCTGGTTTTAATATACGAAGGTAAAAATCCCCATTCCATTTGTAAAATATCAAAATCCTCTACCTCCTCCATTCGCTTTATTACGGGCACATTACTGTAGTCAAAGCCGATATGTAGGGGCTTACTAAGAAAATCATAATTTGCAAGCGCCTTCTCCAAACTTTTCAACCTGATAAATTCACTGCGAATAACTTTTACACCATTGTAGTAACACATCATTATTTAGTTTTAGATCTATAATATTGCTCAATTAGCGGGCCTATTTTTTCTGCAAGCGCCTGGCGACCCTCGGGCATAGACGTCCAGAACCTTGACTGGTTATAATCGGTTGCCCTTAAGACAACTACCGGAGGCGTACTATCCGGAAAAATAACCTTAAATAATACCTGTCCGGGTAAACTAATCTGCTCAATTTTTAAAGTTGAATTTCCATATTCGATTTCAAACTTTTCGTTACCTGATTCCATTTTGCAAATTTAAATCAACCTTACATTATTAATTCAGGCGTCAGCTTAAAGTTTTCCGGGCAATGGTTTGTGCCCTGGCAAATCACTTGTTCACTTTTATAGGATCAGCCCTGCCCGCTAAAGTTGCAGTCATTCGTTTGGCTGCAGGTGTAAATTCCTGTACAATATATTATAATGAGATTTTGCCTGATAAATAAAAAATGCGCTTACCAATACGATACCATAAAACATTAAATATTATTAGAAGATAATTTTTTTTTGATGATTCTACCACAAAGTTCTCTTTTTGGATCCGTAGCGACAATGAAATCCTGGCATAAACCAATGCGCCTGCCTGTTCCGTTCAGGTGGGCTATATATTCAGTTGCTTCATTATACTGGTGGCAAAAAGCGATCGATGTTCCATAATTAATTTTTAAATTTTAATAGGAATGTTATGGACAGACTGTAAAACTATTTCTTATATTCTCCCTTAACCTACGGTGAGGGTTCATTATTATCCCTTTTTTTCGGGATATATGACGCGATTGAAAAGTATAATTCTGTTTATAATAAAAAATCGACCCTAACCTTATTTTTGGATGAGGCTGAAATCGGATTTCACCCCCGGCGGAAAAAGTTTTATTTAAAAATGGCTCCTTGATTTTCTTAAGAACACTCCATATAAATTTGCATATCAATCAATGCTCACTACTCATAGCCAATATCTTCTACCGGATTTGTTATCAAATCATAGATTATCACTAAAAAGGATAAAGTTGGAAAAACAAAAATCATATCATCTGACAACCTACGGGAAGCGCCCTGCCGGTGACGCTTGAAAACAAGCCCGATCGAGGTTTTTTAACACCTGGCCTTACAGGTTGCATAAGAGGCTTTTATTACACGCCCCCCATGTCATGACCTATAACTTTCTGACGATTTTCAGAATACGTTCGGCGGTTAATTAGCTCTACCCTTTTGTACAGTGTTAATTTTATGAATAGTAGGTTGACAAAGCGTAATAATTTATTTTAAAACAATCTTACCTACGGACAATAAATTTTATTTATGAAACATATCTTATCAGGTGCAGGGGTTTTAATGATAATTTTATTTTCAATCAATAGGGTGTCTGCACAAAATGTAGGTATCAATTCAGATAGAAGTACGCCCAATGCCAATGCAATGCTCGATGTAAAAGCTTTTAATAAGGGGATACTGATCCCGAGAACGAGTACCACAAGCCGCATTGCTATACCCAACACCAAGGGGTTGCTGGTGTACGATACAACGGCAAATTTGTTTTATTATAATGACGGCGCATCCTGGCAAAAAATATCCAATGGCGCTACTTTAAGTGGTACCGTAAATTTTCTTCCAAAATTTACAGGAACAACTACCGTTGGCAACTCACAACTGGTGGATAATGGCCAGTATGTAGGTATCGGCACTACTACTCCTAAGGCGGGTTTAAACATCATTCATAACGGGGGAATCATTGCCAAAGGAGATACGCTCTCTGCAAATTCATATTCACTTACAGAAACAGGCAAGGGCGCTAAATTTATCTGGCATCCAAAAAAGGGTGCCTTAAGAGCAGGTTTCCTGGATGCTTCATACGGCTTTTTATGGGATGATCAATATATAGGCAACTGGTCCACCGGCCTGGGCTATAATCCTTTCGCACAAGGTATGGGCAGTTTCGCTGAAGGTTATGAATCTTCAGCACAAGGGAGTTATTCTATTGCTGCAGGAAATAATTGCCAGGCTACACGTGTTGCGTCCATTGCACTTGGTTCCACTGCTAAGGCGGAGGGCGACTACTCTTTTGCGGAAGGAAATGGTACCACTGCCGTTGGTGTATCATCTGTGGCGATGGGTGGTGCAACTGCCACACAGGGAGATTTCTCTTTTGCTTTGGGTTACAATACTTATTCGGGGGGTAACAATTCGTTTGCAGAAGGCAATGGATCACAGGCCCTTGGCGCTGGCTCTATAGCCATGGGTCAATCAAACACTGCAAGGGGAAATTTATCTTTTGCGGAAGGAACAAATTGCCAGGCAAATGGGATTGCATCTGTTGCAATGGGTTATTCCAATACATCGCCTGGTAATTTTTCCTTTTCGGCCGGAAGTTTATCTCATGCCAATGGATCTAACGCTGTTGCAATGGGCGATAACACAACTGCCGGTGGTATCGCCGCTTTTTCCATGGGCGATTTCACCAATGCAGGAGGCGATTATTCTTTTGCAATGGGGATTAACGCAACTGCTTCCGGACAACTTGCTGTTGTGATGGGATCAAACAGTAACGCGACGGGAAACGGTTCCATGATATTTGGTGCCAATCTTTTTGATGGTGGCCATAAAGGAAACGCCATGTTCGGTGATACTGATCCATGGAACGCCGGCCGTGTAGGCAGTGGCACCAATGATCAAATGGTTTGCCGCTTTAACAATGGCTACTATTTTTTAACAGGCGGTAACACCAACCGCACGGGCATAGTTGCCAACCATGGCGATAACAGTTGGTCGCAGATAAGCGACAGTACAAAGAAAGAAAAAATAACACCCGTTAATGGAGAAGACCTTTTAAAAAAGGTCGCAACATTTAAACTTTGTACCTGGAATTATAAAGGCCAGGATGCAAAATTATTTCGTCATTACGGGCCAATGGCGCAGGACTTTCACAATGCCTTTGGCCACGATGCTATTGGAACGATCGGAAATGACAGCCTTATAAACCAGGCAGACTTTCTCGGTGTAAGTTTTAATGCCATACAGGCATTGGAAAAAAGAACAGAAAACATTGGACAGCAACAAAAGAAAATAGATAATCTTCAGAAAGAAAACGACAACTTATCTGCCACCAATGAAAAGCTGCAGCAGCAGTTACAGATACTAATAAGTACTGTTGCGGCGCTGGACAAAAAAGTGACAAGCCTTGCATCTGTAGAAAATAAACTGAACGGAATTGCAAAGAAATAACGAGGATAAAAAAGTATAATATTTAATGGGCCTTATCAAACGATTATTTACGAAAGCTTATTAAGCTTTAAAATTAAAAATTATGAACCGGATAAAAAAAATGCATGGTGCTGTTATTATGGCTTGTTTATTTATCGCGTGCTCCAACAGTACTCCAAATGATATTGCGAACCAATCATCTCAAGCGTCCGGCAATGCCAACGCCGGTGACAGTACCTACACAGGAAATAACAGTTTTGCCTACACGATAAATGGCTGGCGCAGGAGTATAAAAGATTTTATGCACGATGGCGATGGTAAAAATTGGATGGCCTTATATTTAAACAAAGTAAAAAATGACCCGGCCACGGGCACGGTAAAAGTGAAGATCACCAACCAGCTGACAAAAGAAGTGTTCGATTTTTCTGTTGCCAACAGTGGTACTACAACAATACTTCATTACAGCCCTACCCTTTTTAACCACATAGATAAAAAGAGTAGCGCCATATCTTATATGTCATCCAGGTATAAAAATTATTATGGCGATTCTGTAATGATTACTATCACCAGTATTACTGCCACCCGTGTAGCAGGAAAGTTTTCCGGAAAGTTTTTATCAGACGATGATAAGCCGGCTACTCTTGCAATAACCGACGGCAGTTTTGATGTACCATTTACAAAAGACAAAGACAATTAAATTTCAAAATAATAAAGTATCAATTTGCAGTAGCTATCTAATAAGCTTATTTGTCCGAAAGAGAAGGCGGATACTTTGCTCACTGTAACCGCTTATCCTTGAAAGGTTAGGCATTGTATACCTTACCGCTAAAGGCAAGCCATAGTTCAAAACCGTGGAAAAGAATTTGAATCCGCGTTTGCTGAAATCCGACAACTTTTGTAGACTTGCAGAAACAAGACCTCTAATCTTGTCAAAGGCATTAGAATTTGAGTTTAGTATACAAATTTCTAACGCCTTTTTTATTTTTTGCCTAACGGGGTTTTCGCATGAATAATCTACGAAATATAAAAGAAATCGCTGCGAAACCTCAACGTTTAAAAGAGCCACTACCAGCACATTAGATTTACAGTAAATCCGTGTAGCGTTACACGCCGGGATTTCACCGCAACTGCTTCTGCAAATTGAAAATTATCCTGACGAAAACCCCAACGGAACAGAAGGTTTTAAAAACCTGCGAGGCCTGGCAGGGTTATACTGATTTGTTGCGCCCGGAACAGGAAGAATTTGGAATGCACCCGATCAGGTTCATTTTACCAATTATTCTTATTATTGTAAGTAAAATCGAATGGTTTGCCGGATGGCTTAGGAGGTTTTATGTCAGGATTCAGGCATTTGAACTGGCAGTAACAGCTCGCTTCAACACCTCTGCCAATAAACGTGTCACCCGCATCTAATGACTTAAAAAGATAACCAGATGAAACCCAAAATTTCTTATTAATTTCAGCTAAAACCCAGGGGCCTAAATCATTCCAATTCTCCATAACTACTTTCCATTTTTCACCGGCGACTTTCAATGAATACGAAGAACCCCAATCATATATACCGTCACTAAAATCAGAGCCAATTATTGTCATTCTCGCAGAACCATTCACCCGACGGGATAGTAAAAGCGGATCTTCCATTAAAAGATCCCATTTACCATAAAATATTTCTTCCATGATTTATATTTTTTTATAAATAATATTTTTTTTCAAATTTAAATAACCTCAATAAAAATTTGAATATCCTTAACCCTTGATTCATTATTCAATGTGCAGGTTGCAATTAGTGAAATTGTTGTAATACCTTTATTGGAAAGAATTAATCTTTTAGTTCCTGCAAAAGCCAATCGCATTAGTGGTCTTTGAATACCATTTGGAAGTGTTACTTTAAGCCTAAATTCAGTATTAGGGGGATTGTTAGTACAATCCCATGTTATTGTGACAGAACCCCCAGTGGTTATAGAGTACCTGCTGGCAATTAAACTGCCCATAACCGGCTCAACTACTTCAAGCCCCAGTGTTCGCGTAAAATTACTGCTGAAACCATTTAAACGTCCGTTATCAGTAATACCGCTTAGCTGCCTGCGCCATGTATGCAAATTGCCGGCAGGGAAGCTTAGAGAGTCGCCAAATCTGGATTGAACCATATCCATTGTTTGATTGTTGCGCTGCCCCCAGTGTACTATTCCACCAAAATTAGGATTGGCTGCAAGTCTTAATGCAAAATCTATCAGGGGTCTGCTACCACCGGCATCTGCCAAACCGGAAACTTCAACGGCAACGGTCCGGGTAAACCTTTGCATCCCAATTAACGCCCTGGTAAAGGTCGTAAACCGGAGTGAGATATAGCCAATAAACACCTTTCCGCTTAATTCCTGAGCTATTTCAAATAGCAATAAAGAGTCAACAAAGGCAATAACTTTTGTGTCGTTTGCATCAAAAAACACCTCAATAGAATCAACATTTACCTGTTCGCTTTTATCGAGGTAGCTAAAGCGATCCATAACAGCATAACTTATGGCCTCAAAATCTACATTTCCCTGCTGATCCTGAAAAGCCAAATAGGAGATACATTGCCATACAAATATTCCCGCAGCCCTTCCCTTCGGATCTGAAAGCAAAATGTCTGCTACTGAATTTAAAAGCCCTGCAAAATGTGTTGGTTTGATATTTTTGTCATCTAATAATTCCCGTATTTTTTCAATCAGTGCTGCAATTGCAAGTACCAACGCCACAATTCCCAGGGCAACAGGTGCAAATATTGCAACTGCAGCTATAACACCGCCTGCTACAACTATATTGTTATCAACAAATTTTGATAATTCATCAAGCACCTCATTAATTACACCGGTGAGGAAATCACTATTCTCAGATGCGATATCAAAAAAACCCGGGGATCGTGCGGTATTTGGTTTATTAGGGTCGGGGTTATAGCCAAAACTATTCCCTGCGTTGTCAAACCACGGAGCTCTAATCCTGGAATCATAAACAGGTCTGTGATTAGGATCTATATTTCCGCGTCTTTCAAGTCTGCCACATGGTGATGATGTTCCGGGAGTAACCATTATTGAAGGCACATTCCATCTTGTTGTGATTCCGCACAGATTTTTCGTAAAATTAAGATAAGGAGTAACTGATATTGCAATCTGCAGAAAACGGTTGTTAGTGTTGCCGGTAAATAAGCTGCTGTTTGAATCGTGTATTAAAGACTTAATATTTTGCCAGTTATCCAGCCTTCGCTCTTCATGTAAGCAATATTGCCTCACTGCCCTGATGATCACTGAATACACAATACCAAAACGTCCGGCAGAAATTAAAACAGCATTAAAAAGATCATCATTGCGGATTATTTTGAAATTATCCAGTCCTGTTGTTTTTTTTCCTTTGTATAGGTCATCCCCATAAAGTTGGTTTAACGCACTATCATCAGTAATAGGAATACTATTAAAATCAGGATAAGTTTCCCGTTCTATCCAAAAATGCTTTCCCCCATCTGCCACTAAATGCATTGCTAATACTGAATCAGCTATAGGAGGAAAACGAAAATCGCCGCCATGTGTACCTGTTGTTAAGGCTCCAAAAACAGTTTGTCCCGCTGCCCCGCCCAGCGTTTCAAATGCCCAGGATCCAAAATAATCCGGATTACTGTATTCCCTGTTTATAAGGTGTGCAAGGCTTTTACCGTTTGGATCGTTTGCGTCTTCTCCAAGGTCTAGTTCTGAATAAAGCTGGTAAACCCTTTTTCCTGTTTCAAAATGAGCTAAGTATATTCCCTCATTTTCTTCTGCATCCGGAGCGCCAAATTGTTTTGGATGCTGATGGCCTAAAAACGTTACAAAATTTTTATTTAAACAACCCGGCACAACTTCATATAGCGTGCGCCCCATAGGTGTAAGTACATTATTTGGGTCATGTGTTTCAACAAAACTGTTGTCGCTTATTGCCGCGTCAGAAAGCGCCCAATGACTGCCTGCAGCTTTTAAAAATTCATTGGGTGGCCGATTAGAACAAATTTCAATAACTTCTTCCAATGATTGAGGATAATAAATTTTAGGCGCCATTGGAATATGTGGTGTCTGGGGATTGTCATGTTTTCTTGTCCATGGTTCATTAATTCTGAAAGCAACAGGCATTGTATTTTTTTAAACGGTTAGAAATTTATCTTTCCTCTTTCTGTAAGAGTTATTCTTAATTCATCGGTTTACCTAATTAACTTCAACTTTTTTAAAATTTTAATAAGATATTTGTAGCGGTTCCAGGTATTTATTGCAACACTTTGATAAATATAATTTTTAGTTTTTAGTAATCAAAGGAAAGGGGTTAAATATAATTTTTAAAGAATAAAATCTTCAAATATTTCTTTTGGAGTTCGATCCGCCAAAACATTTCCTGGTTATTTTTTTTATGTACGGGTTGATCTGTCCGGTTGGGACAAAATATCGGTAGTAATAGTATTGAGAAAAATCCTGTAGGGATGTGACATAATTAAAACTCCTTTTATAACACACCCCTATAGGACTAAGTTGAATTATGATGGTTTTTGCTACCGATATTTCGTTCGTTAGCTAACGGACTTTAAAAGCTCATCTCCACTAACAACTTTATTTTATTCGGAAAGCAATCTTTATATTAACTCCAAAATGTTGCACAATTAAATAATCACTACACTGAAACCAAACGGCCTTTGGTACAATCCTTAAATGACAGGCATTTTCTAATTGAAAGGTTACCGAACTATTGTTTGGTATCATTTCCATTCAATTATTTTGTGGTCCTGATTTCATCATTTTAAAACATCCGCCGTGTTTTACTGCTTTTATAAAAGCAACATCAGCATTGATTTTTTCCATCTATTTGTTGATCAGCGTCGCTTGCCGGATCGCATTAAAATTCTTATCAAAAAGATGGTCTGGGTTTCGGCTTTCCTGTTATAATGTGCAGAAAGATCATTTGGTGATATCAGCAGCAAGCCTTCATCGGCGGCAGCACCCATACTTTGGCCGGTAGTTGGTGCGTTATTTGAAAAACCCGCCATCTTTAGCCCCTCGCAATAGCTGAGCCAGCTTTGTACTTTTTCTTCCCGGGTGTTTAAAACAGATAGGTCGGGTTTTTGAGCTGATGTAAAAAAAACCGCACCCGTAAAGAGGAACAATAACGCAAATGAACAGGTAAGATTTTTCTTCATGATGGTGTAACGCTAAAATATGTCGGCTAATTTTTGCCGGTAAATTTTACCCACCGGCAATTCGTATTTACCCAGGCAAACTTTATTATCTTTTATCGCAGATAAATTACCCGAATTTATTATAAAACTTCTATGTACCTGTATAAATTTTTGCGGGGAAAGATTACCAAGCATATTACCAAAAGTAGTCAGTACCAGGTAATTGCCGTTTGTTGTTGTTATTTTTGTATAGTCCTTCATCGCCTCCAGGTAAATGATATCCCGTGTTGCAATTTTATATTTATCATACCCCTGTTTTATAATAATAAAATCCGATTCATTATTTTGATAAGCAAATGCTTTGGTACGCAATTCAAAAAAATCCTGCAGGCGCGCAATGTATATATCAAAGCGCTCACGGCTGAGTGGTTTTAAAATATAATCAAACGCCTGCATTTCAAAACCATCCACGCAAATTCCGTATGAGAAGTTATAAATACAGGAGCCGCTATTTTATTGCTTATTGCGCGTATGAGTTGCAGCCCATTAATGCCGGGCATTTCAATATCAGTAAAAATTATATCAGGCTTGCTGTTCTCAATAATTTCCATAGCTTCCTAGTGCATGTGCACAATTGGCAATTTTTTTAAGAAAGGGAAACCGTGTCGCTTCTGCTTCAATGGAAAGCCTATCTATTTCCTCATCATCTACAATAATATAACTTAGTATTTGCGGCACACTTAAAGTTTAAGATAGAAATATAATAAAAGTTACTGCTTTTTTCCAGACTTATAACGTTTTGAGTTGCGGAGGAGGGGCTGTCAGTGGCAATGTTTCTCAATCAACAATAAGCAGGGCAGTGGACCTTAGGCCGATACGAGTTTAAAAAATCCTTTTTTGAAAGAGGCTCTTTTAAACGCCCGTTCTACAAATTAAATTTCCAATTTCCCTGTGTACTGATCAAAACTGTGAACCACTGGTTAACAAAGCCAATAGTATTACACACAGAAGAAGTGTAACAATTTGCTTCGTACCATGAAAGTATTTTTACAATTGAAACGCTATCCATGCCTTTAAGTGGGATGAGATGGATGCTTTACCCGAACTAATTCAATCTTAATGAGTCAGAAATCTATGAACACCTTCCTCTTTTTACCGCGACAAACCCAATACTAAATCTGATCAAGGGGCTCTTTTATTTACATTTTTTGTAACCTCTTCCTGGTGATCGCGATTATCAACAAACAAAAGTATCCCTACTGCAAGGGCAAAAATGCCTATTAAGGCAAATGCTGTAAATATTGCAAGCATAGGGGAAACTTTTTTTAGTTAATTATCCTGTTGATGTAATCTTTTTAAGATTTCAGTTGAAGCAACCTCTGAATTTATTTCATCGCCTAAAACTAATATCCCTTTTAGTCCGGAGCTGGATTCCAGTCCATAAACTGTGGCTTCATCAGCCGGGTCTGAATTACCTTCGTACCTATAAAGAACTTTAATCTTCAAGTCATCCGCTTTTAATACTATTTTCCCGCAGGCAATGTGATCTTCAAAAAGATTAAAGTCATTTGTAAAGCCATCCTTTCGAAGCGCATTAATCGCTGATACTACCGTATTATATTTATATTTATTTTCCATATCGTGAACTTTGAGGATTATATTAATTAATGATTGTTGAACTTGATTTTTGACTGAGAATAACCGTCTTACTGCATAGTGCTTTTAGAAGATTACTGTTTATATTACATTCGCAAACCCAGAGCCTGAATTATATACATTCGCCTGGAAATAAATTTTGGCATACCTGTAATGTGTCTTATCAAGGCTTTTTAAGCTCAAATGCTTCCCTTCTTTCCTTTGTTTTTCTCAAATGTTTTTTTATATAAAATGTACAAAGGGAAAGGTAGCAACAGCATCATTGTTATTAAAAAAATATACATCGCCGGATAATTTGTTGTTAAATAATAATTATTAATCAAATTGGTTGATCACCTCCAGGATTGTGAAAGTTCTTTTGCCGGCTGGTACCTGCCATTTGATTTTTTGACCCTGACGAAATCCTATCAGTGCTGTGCCTATTGGAGCTAATATCGAAATCTTCCTTTCTTTAATATTCGCTTTGTCCGGGGTTACAAGCATTAGCTCCATTT
>JBDTVX010000173.1:0-11899 GCA_040007015.1 Ferruginibacter sp.
CAAATAAAATAATATAAAAAAATATGCCTTTTTTTTTGGCTATTTAAAAATCTATCAGAAATTTTACAGCATTAATAAGTTGATATATGGCTACTAAATCAGATAAAGAAAAAAAACTTACTCCGGATCCGGAGTTACCTTCAAAAAAATCAGGGTCAAAAGCATCTTCCAAATCTAAAAAAGATGAAGAGGAGGATGACGATGATGATGTTGCCGATGACGAAACTACTCCTGTAAAAAAAGGGAAAGCCGCTTCAAAAAAAAAGAAGGACGATGATGATGATGATGATGATGACGGCGATGATGATGTGGATGAAAAAGATGACTGGGAAAAAGGAGACGAAGAGGATAATTGGGATCCCGACTTTGACGAGTTTGATGTACCCAAGTCTGCTGCAAAGAAATCAGTAGGAAAAAAGCCGGCAAAGGATGAAGAGGACGATTTTAAAATAGACGATGATTTTAAGGACCTGGGCTTTGATGATCTTGATGGTGGCGGCGGTTTTGATGATGACGATGATTTTTAAAGGTAAGAAACCGGGGCGAATTACCGGCAGGGAAAAATAACTAAGTGAAAAAAACTATTTCTTTTCCGATAGATAATTTTATCGAATTCAGAAATAAAATGTTGAACTGGGCGCAACCGTTCAACATTTTTTGTTTGCTGGATAACAGGCAGTATCATTTTGAAACACCTGCTTTTGAATGTATGCTGGCAGTGGGTTGCAAGCGAAGTATACAAACGGGCGCCGGCGAAACATTTGAAGCTCTAAAGCATTTTTTCAGGGATGAGGGAGAATGGTTATTTGGCCACCTCGGCTATGATCTGAAGAATGAAACAGAGCAATTAAGCTCTGGGAATTTTGATGGGATCAATTTTCCGGATTGTTACTTTTTTGTACCGGAAATAGTATTGCAATTAAATGAAACCGGGTTAACCATTTATTGCGAAGGAATAGGGGAAAAGGTATTTGCGGCTATTCAATCTAATAGTTCTGTTATAGCACAAAAGCGCCCGGCAAGTCTTAAAATTAAGAACAGAATTTCACACGAAGAATATATCAGCATTGTAAAAAAACTGCAACAGCATATTTTGCGCGGCGATTGTTACGAAGTAAATTTCTGCCAGGAGTTTTTTGCTAACGATACAATTATAGAACCGGTAGCTGTTTACGGTTCCCTGGTTAGCCTTTCTCCCAATCCGTTTGCTGCATTGTATAAATTAAACGAGCGGTATTGTATTGGTGCGAGCCCTGAAAGATACTTTAAAAAAAAGGGGAATAAAATATATTCACAGCCAATAAAGGGAACGGCTAAACGCAATTTAACAAACAGGGAGCTGGATGAAATAAGCAGGCAGCAACTTGGTAGCAGTGAAAAAGAAAAAAGTGAAAATGTAATGGTGGTCGACCTGGTAAGAAACGACCTGAGCCGCGTTTGTAAGGAGGGCACCGTGCGGGTAGAAGAATTATTTGGGATCTATAGTTTTCCGCAGGTGCACCAGATGATCAGTACCATCAGTGGCGACCTGGAAGACGCTGCTGATTGGGTAGATGTGGTAAAGGCAACTTTTCCAATGGGAAGTATGACAGGGGCTCCCAAAAAAAGAGTGATGGAGGTCATTGAACGCTATGAACATACTAAAAGGGGATTGTTTTCAGGGTCCATTGGCTA
Organism: Ferruginibacter sp.; assembly: GCA_040007015.1. Taxonomy (GTDB): domain Bacteria; phylum Bacteroidota; class Bacteroidia; order Chitinophagales; family Chitinophagaceae; genus Ferruginibacter. Next base: position 1,675 of record JBDTVX010000173.1, read on the forward strand.
TATCGATCCGCATGGAGATGCTGATTTTAATGTAGTGATCAGGAGTATTTTATATAATGCGTCGACTAAATATGTTTCATTCCAGGCAGGTAGCGCCATCACATTCTATAGTGATGCGGAGGAAGAATACAGGGAATGTTTGCTGAAAGCGGCAGCGATGAAGCAGGTGCTGGAGTATTAGCCTACCAGGATTTTTTCTTTTCTTTTGCCTTTGGATAAGCCATTTTATTTACCGGCGAGCCGACAGGTATGTTGGTACCGCTTAATAGAACCTGTACCGATTCATTCAATATCGGGTATTTATTGGCAACAAATAATTTCATTTTATCAGGGGGCAGGCGAAGACCGAAATTCCCGGTTGATGACATTATTGCATCAAAATTTGGATTATAATGATTGAATAAACCAATATCCATCGTAAGATTTTTGGCAATTACAAGTGAATTGTACTTGCCCGAAATGGGCAGCATTTCCACATCAGCTAATTCTTCAGCAGATAAAGCTGCTTTTGTATTGGTTGAATTTTGTTTGCCATTGGTGGCCGGGCTGTTATTTTCCATTCCGGGAAAATTATCCATACCCATCGCGCCACCAATTGTGGTAACACCACCGGACCCTTCCATAATAAAATGGGTGGCAATAAAACGTTTTACATAGGTTCTCGACTCTGCCGGGAGGTAATATTGAAGGTCCCAGAAATTTTTGCTGCCACTTTTTTTCATGGCGCTATACACTCTCCCGGGTCCGCCATTATAAGCCGCCATTACGAGTAGCCAGTCATGCATCTGCCGGTAAAGCACCAATAAGTACCTGGCTGCCGCATGTGTACTTTTATAGTAATCCCTGCGTTCATCCAGGTAGCCATTTACGACGAGCCCGTAATCACGGGCCGTATAAGGCATAAACTGCCAGGGCCCGCCGGCGCCTGCATTGCTGGTTGCCCCGGTACTTAAATTAGATTCAATTACAGCAATATATTTTAACTCTCTTGGCAAACCATATTGTTGCAATACGCTTTCGATCAAATTAAAATAAGGCTGCCCCCAACCTTTCATGTCTTGTAAATAATTGCCATGAATTTTTATATAATCCCGCACAAAAAATTCCGCATTCGGATTTACCTGCGCATCGTATGGAAGGCTGGTATTATAACTGTAATTTGAAAAAAGATTTTTAAAACCATATTTGGCTACCTGGTTAAAATACTGAACTTTTTCTTTTTTAGGAAGCGCCCTGGATTTGATCACTTCTTCAATCAGTTTATTTTCTTTTACTGTATCCTCTTCAATAAGGGTGTCTATTACGTTTACCTGTTGCAAGCCACTGCCCATGGGGAAAGAATTTTTACCCACTGATATAAACAGCAGTAGCAAGCATAAAAAAGGTATCGATATAAGTTGGTTCATTCTTGATGATGGTTCCCGTAGTTACCGAAAGCAGATTTTTATTGCACGGATTTTTTATGCATGAATTAAAAATTTAGAAACCTACTATTAATAATTCGTTTATTAGTGCTTTAGTTTCTAATTATTACACTTTGTCGTTTTCTTTCAAAAATAATACTAAAGAGTTTTATACTGTTGCATCAGTAAGTTTGATAATTGCAGCAAAGTTAATTCATCCTGCTTATTTGTAAGCAGCTGCAGGCCAAAAGGCAGGCCATTGGTGTGCTTAAATAAGGGTATCGATATTCCCGGAAGTCCCGCCAGGTTGGCAAATACGGTGTAAATATCAGCCAGGTACATTGCAATTGGATCATCTGCGTTTTCGCCGATGGCCATGGCTGTTGTAGGGGTGGTAGGCAACAGGATGGCATCATAATAACTGAAAATACCCTTGGTTTTATCGGCTAGCAGGCGTCGTACCTGTTGCGCCCTGGTAAAATAAGCCTCATAGTAACCAGCGCTTAAAACAAAAGTGCCCAGCAGTATCCTGCGTTTAACTTCCTTGCCGAATCCTTCACTCCGGCTGCGTTTATAAAATTCTGTTAAATCTGCTACCGGTTCGCTGGTTCTGTGACCAAAACGCACGCCGTCAAACCTGCTTAGATTACTACTGGCTTCAGCAGTTGTCAACACGTAATAGGCCGGTACGATATAGTCCAACAGTTCAAACTCAACCACTTCTACTGTATGGCCGCCTGATTTTAATTTTTCAATAAGGGATAAAATATTTTCTTTTATTTCATTGTCAAGTGATGGATGATATAGCGCTTCTTTGAAATAAGCAATTTTGTATTTTTTATTTTCTTCAACGGATGAAAAATTTACTAAATTATTTTCTTCTCCGGAAGCTCTTTCTTTGGACTGGTCAGCGGTAACCGTGCTATCATACTCGTCGGCCCCGGCAATTATTTCCAGCGTGAGTGCAACATCTTCAATATTGTTGCTAAAAATTCCAACCTGGTCAAATGAAGATGCATAGGCAATTAATCCATGTCTGGATATTCTGCCATAAGTTGGCTTTAATCCTACGATGCCGCAAAAATCTGCCGGTTGCCTTACCGAACCGCCAGTATCGCTACCGAGGCTAACCATGCACATACCTGCCTGAACAGCTACTGCGCTACCGCCCGATGACCCGCCCGGTACCCTCGTCTCGTCCAGCGCATTCAATACATTTCCATACGCTGAATTTTCGCTGGTACTGCCCATGGCAAATTCATCGCAATTGCAGTTACCAATAATAATGGCGTCCTCATCCAGCAAACGCTGCACTGCCGTGGCATTGTACAGCGAAACGAATCCTTTCAAAATTTTTGATGCAGCAGTTACTTTATGATCCTTGTAGCATAAAACATCCTTTATACCCACTACTACCCCGTGCAACCTGCGTGGAATTTCCCCGGCTTTTTGTTTGGCGTCGAGGGCCGCGGCTTTTTCCAAAGCCTCTTCGGCATATACTTCTGTAAAAGCGTTTAAGTGTTTGTGGCGGTCGATTTGTTCCAGGTAATGGCTTATAACGGCAACACAGCTAGTATTCCCGGCAAACAATTGCTGATGGTATGTTTGAATATTGCTGAACAAATTTTATATGAATTGATTACTATTTATAAAATTGGCTGAAGTAAAATAACAGCCCTACTGTCATTTACTTCAGCCAATTTTCTTTAATAAAAAGAATTCTATTTGGGCAATTCCTCTGCAGGTTGTGTTTGCGCCTGCTTTGCCTGCTGTAGTTGCTGTCTTAATTCCCTTAATTCCTGGTCCTTATCCTTTTCCTTCATGCCTTCCTCAATTTCACTTTTTACATTCTCTTTCGCGTCTTTAAATTCGCGCATTCCCTTGCCGATCCCCTTCATTAATTCAGGAATTTTTTTACCGCCAAAAAATATAAGCACAACCAGGACAATAAAGATCCATTCAGATCCACCCGGCATACTAAATAACAAAACCGAAGCTAAAACATTTGAGACTATCATGGTTATTAAATTTGAGGAACAAAGATAAATGAAATATTGACTATTTATAAGCTTTTAAAACAAACTTCTGTTGTACGCATGTTAACGTGAACTTTATTTTGGTAAGGGCGCAACCTCGCCATTACCTCACAGAGCGACCGCATTTTGCTTTGTCATTGGCTGCCTCATTAGTGGTAATACTTTTAGAGCAGGAAATAAAAAAGGACACCCCAATAATACGAACCACCGGGAAAACCAGCTTTTTCATGCTAAATGGATTTTAGCCGTTGAAATAATCTTACTGCTTTTTATTTTAATTCCTTAGGGCCAGGTTTTCCACTGGTAGGATTTCTCCCGAAAATTGACAATAATCATTCCAAAAAATCATCCTTATTGCTGCCTTCTCATTGGTATTGAGCCAGGCCCTATAAGCCAGGGACTGCTTTATTAAACACAAAAAAGCGAAACCCATTGGATTTCGCTTTAAATATATTTTAGGATGCAGCTTATTTTTTAAGTGCAACAGCCATTCTTTTCTCCTGGATACGGGCGCTTTTGCCACTTCTTTCGCGTAAATAAAACAATTTAGCGCGACGTACTTTACCTACTTTGTTCAATACCACGCTCTCAATATTGGGGGAATAAAAAGGAAATAAACGTTCCACTCCCACACCATCACTCATTTTACGTACCGTAAAAGTTGCGGTGGCGCCTGTTCCCTGGCGCTTGATCACATCACCTTTGAAGCTTTGGATACGTTCTTTGCTCCCTTCAACAATTTTATAATTTACAGTGATGTTATCACCTGCTTTAAACTTAGGAAGAGCCGGTGTTACTGTTAACTGCTCGTGTACAAAATCTATTGCGTTCATAATCTTAATTTTTTCGGACTGCGAAGGTAGGGGTTTAATTGATAAATTTAAAATGAATCATTGATAATTTTCCCAATCTCATTGAAATTCCTTTCATTAAAACGTACAAAAAGATACAATGAAGCTGGAATGTTGAATGGAGCGTCGCCACAAATGCTCAATCATGGCTCAAAGCCGGGTACATAAAAAAATACGCATTGCTCCTACCCGGAGATTTAAACAGGAAAACAGGTGGAAAAAGCTTCCCAGGGAATAATCTGTGACAAAAAATCCGCAATTACTGCAGGATGATAATACGCTTTAAATTTTTGAGACCCTAAACGGGAAACCGTAAATCCTAACCTACCTCGCGATATTTACTGCTCTTTTTTCTCTGATCACCGTTACTTTTATCTGGCCCGGAAAGGTCATTTCGGTTTGGATTTTCTGGGCTATTTCAAAGCTAAGCCGGTCACTGTCGGCATCGCTTACTTTGTCGGCTTCCACAATTACCCTCAGTTCCCTGCCCGCCTGTATGGCGTATGCTTTTTCCACACCCTGGTAGGCCTGTGCCAGGCTTTCCAGGTCTTTGATTCGCTGAATGTATTGTTGCATGATCTCGCGTCTTGCACCGGGCCTTGCTCCGCTAATTGCGTCGCAGGCCTGTATGATGGGCGAAATAACATATTGCATTTCCATTTCATCGTGGTGGGCGCCGATAGCATTTACCACGGCGGGGTTTTCACCATATTTTTCGGCCAGTTTTGCCCCCAGCAACGCATGGCTCAATTCTGTTTCTTCATCCGGAACTTTTCCAATATCATGTAACAGGCCGGCGCGTTTGGCCAGTTTTGGATTCATACCTAACTCTGCTGCCATGATCGCACAAAGGTTGGCTGTTTCGCGGCTGTGCATCAATAAATTCTGCCCGTAGGAAGAACGGAAACGCATACGACCCACCATTCTTATTAATTCTTTATGAAGGCCATGCACTCCCAGTTCCATGGCGGTACGCTCGCCAATTTCCATTACCTGGTCATCTAACTGACGCTTGGTTTTTTCCACAACTTCCTCGATGCGTGCGGGGTGAATGCGGCCATCAGCAACAAGGCGTTGCAATGATAAACGCGCAATTTCCCTGCGCAATGGGTCGAAGGAGGAAAGCACGATCGCTTCAGGAGTATCATCTACAATAAGATCCACACCGGTAGCGGCTTCAATGGCCCTGATATTTCTTCCTTCTCTTCCGATGATGGAGCCTTTTATTTCGTCGCTTTCCAGGTTAAATACCGTGATGGAATTTTCTATGGCCTGTTCTGCCGCGGTACGCTGGATGGTTTGTATTACAATTTTACGGGCCTCTTTATTGGCTTTTAACTTCGCCTCTTCAATAATTTCCTGCTGAATAACCAATGCCTTGGTATGTGCCTCCTGCTTAAGGCCCTCAATTAATTGCGTTTTTGCGTCTTCGGCAGACAGGCCGGCCACCTTTTCTAATCTACGGATATGCTCTTCCTGGTGTTTTTCAAGTTCGGTGCGTTTTATATTTACCACTTCGATCTGGCGGTTAAGCGTTTCCTTGATAGTTTCATTGTCTTTAATTTGCTTATCAAAATTCAGCTCTTTTTGATTGATCGATTGCTCTTTTTGCTTGATCCGGTTTTCGGCTTCATTGGCTTTTTGTGTACGTTGCAGCACTTCCCGGTCATGTTCGGATTTTAGCTGAACAAATTTTTCCTTTGCTTCCAGCAGCTTCTCTTTTTTTAAGTTTTCAGCCTGTAACTGGCCGTCGGCAACAATTTTTTGCGCCTGTTGCTCCGCGTCTTCCAATTGTTTTTTAGTGTTTTTGGCAAATATAAATTTACCTAGTAAAATTCCGATGATCAGGGCAATCGCTCCAATGATGATGGAAAGTATGTTTGAATCCATTGAATTTTTTTGTTTTAAATCGGTTCACAATCTTAAATTTCCTCTCCGTACCCATAAATTATGGAGCAAGATGGTTAGTGAGCGAAGATAAATGATTTTTTGGAGAGTAAAGGTGTGATTTGAAGTGATATGTAGGTAATTTACAATGCTTTATCCATTTGTTCTTCCATTTTAAGCAGGGCCTCTTCCATTTCCTTTTCTAATGCGGGGTTGGTTTCGGAACTGGCCTCTGTAGCATACCAGATCATAACCATTGCAATATAATCCTGCATATCCTTACCGGCATATTGGGTTTTAAACTCTATTATCTTGTTGTTAATGGTCTTTAATGTACGCCGGATGACTTCCTCGTCTTTGGCAAGTGTTTTAATCCGATAAGTTCTGTCGCCAATTAAAATATTGATGGGGATGAGTTCTGGCATACTATGTTTTCAGTTTACTGTTTTCTGTTTTTTTAATTCGTGGGTCAATGATCAATGGTAAATCGTAAATCGTAAATCGTCAATAGTTAACTCTTATTCACCCAGCAGTCCAATGCATTGATCTATTTCTTTAATATATTGGTCAATCGTTTTTACAAACAATTTTTTATCCGTTTCATTCATTTTACCGGCCGCTGATTTTAAGATCCCTGCCTGTTGTTCCAACCGGGCTATACTGAGCAGATCATTCTGCCGTAGAACTTTTAACTCACTGATCGCTGTTTTAAGCTGTTCGTTTTCTTTTTGCAATAACTGGTACTGCATCAGCAACTGCTGAAGCTTGTTATTGATCCGTTTGATATTCTCCTCCAAAATACTCATACAAACAAATTAGCAAATTGGAAAATTAGCAAATGACGAATTTTTTGTTTTCCCATTTTCCCATTTTCTCATTTTCAAATTTTCACATGGGATATTAGCACATTATCAAATTAGCACATTATTTTCTTATTTCAGCATTCAATTCTTTTTCATAAGCCGAAATGATTTTCGCCATCATTGCATCGATCTCTTTATCCGTCAATGTTTTTTCTTCGTCCAGGAAAGTAAAGCTTACCGCCATCGATTTTTTATTGGCGCCCAGTTTTTCACTTTCAAATACATCAAATAAATTGATGGATTGTAATTTACTGATCCTGGCGCCACAGGTACATTTTTCTATTGACTCATACCGGAGATTTTTATCCACTACGATAGATAGATCCCTGGTGGCAGCAGGGAATTTCGGAATTTCGCTATATTCTATTTTTATTGAATTATTTAGCCGCAAAACCTTGTCCAGGTTGATATCAATAAAAAAAACCGGTTGCTTAATATCAAACCGCTCCAGTGTTCCTTTATTTATACTGCCAATGGTGCATACCTCTTCGTCATGTATTTTGGCTTGTACACAGTTATCCAGTTTATTATTGGCCACAGGTTTGTAACCGCTGATTTTCAAGCCTGCCGCGGTCATTATTTTTTCAAAAACTCCCCGGGCATAATAAAAATCTGCCTTACCTGCTTTTACTTTCCATCCATCAGCGTGTTTTTTGCCGGTAATATAAATACTTAAATGCTGCTGCTCTTCATATTGACCGGTTGCCGTAGTACTATATGTTTTTCCAAACTCAAATAGCTGCAGGTTGTTGTTTCGACGGTTACAATTATAGGCAACAGTTTCCAGCCCGGTTTCCATCATGGAGGGCCGCATTACATTGAGGCCGGCACTTAGGCTGTTGATCATTTTTACGGTTGTTAGCAGTACTTCCTCGCTAAAATATGCAGCATTGGTAATGCTGTTGGTAAAAATTTCATTAAACCCGGTGCCTGCCAGGGAGGAAGCTATTTTTTCTTTGTAAGAAGCAGAATGGGCGAGCGTTTCCACCGAAGGGGAGATGGTAATTGCGGATGGTATATCTACATTATCAAATCCGTCGATCCGCATGATCTCTTCTACAATATCTGCCGGTATGGTTATATCCGGCTTACTGAAAGGCACCGCTACCCTTAAATCATCCAGCCCTTCCTTAATGATCTCAAAACCAAGCCCGGTTAAAATATTTTTAATTGTATCGCCATGATAATTTTTTCCGCTTAACTTTTTTAAATAATGATATTTAAGCGAAACGGCTGTTTTTGCTTTTGGATTTGGATAAACATCGGTAAAGCCGGAAGCAATTTCACCACCGGCAATTTCCCTGATCATGGCAGCGGCACGCTTTAATACATTCATGGTATTACTGATATCAACCCCCTTTTCAAAACGGGTTGCCGCATCTGTGCGCAGGCCGTGCCTCAAAGAAGTTTTACGAATGGTGAGCGGGTTAAACCAGGCGCTTTCCAAAAAAATATTTTTGGTGCTGTTGGATACTCCACTATAAAGCCCCCCGTATACACCGCCAATGCACATCGGGCCATCGGCATTGCAAATCATAAGGTCTTCCGCCGATAGTTTTCTTTCCTTCTCATCCAGTGTAATAAAAGGGGTAGATTCGGGTAAGTTTTTTACAAGAATCTTTTTCCCGGTTATCTTATCCGCATCAAATGCATGCAGCGGCTGACCGGTTTCATGCAATATAAAATTGGTGATATCAACGATATTATTGATTGGCCTGAGCCCGATACTTTTTAGTCTTTGCTGCAGCCATAAAGGGCTTTCCCCGATGCTAACCCCCTGCAGGCTGACACCCGTATATCGTTGACAGGCCTCGTTGTTCTCTATAACGATTTCCATTTGCAAATTGGGATTGCCCTGTTTAAGCGAGATAGCTACCGGGTTGTTTTTGAAAGGGGACCTAATATGTGTCTCCTTTTTATTGTGATGAGAGAGCCAGGCACAAACGTCTTTTGCCACCCCAATATGGCTCATCGCATCGATACGGTTGGGGGTAAGGCCTATTTCAAAAATAAAATCGTGATAAGGTTTAAAATAATCAGCAGCGGCTATACCAACCTTAGTATCGGCGGGCAATACCAGGATACCTGCGTGATCGTTATTTAAGCCGATTTCATCCGCAGCGCATATCATCCCAAAACTTTCTACTCCGCGTATCTTCGCTTTTTTCATCGTAATAGGTTCGCCGTTGATCGGGTAAATGGTAGTTCCAACAGTGGCTACAACTACTTTTTGCCCCACTGCTACATTGGGTGCGCCACATACAATCTGAAGAGGGGAGCCGCTGCCAATGTTAACAGCAGTAATGCTTAGTTTATCGGCCTCGGGATGCTTTGAACATTCCAATACTTCGCCAATGATCAATCCCTTCAATCCACCTTTGAGGTCCTCATATTTTTCCAGGCTTTCCACTTCCAGGCCGATGGAGGTTAATATTTTACTCAATTTTTCCGGAGCAATATTTTCCGGTAAATATTCACTCAGCCAATTGTAACTTATGGTCATTTATTGATGGTTGGTTGACAAATTATTATATGATGCCGCAAAGATAGCTATTGAGAACTAAGCATAAAAACGGGCTATGAAATGGATTTAATTTTTTATTAAGAATGCTTGATTTCCTTTATTTAAAAAAAGGAAATTTTTATTACCGATGGCGGGTAAAAAAATTAGCGATTCCTTTCCAGAAAAACAACTATAAAAAAAATATATGGCGGTGCAGAAAAATAAAAAAGCCTGTTTACCATTGTTAATAAATTGTTACCGAATGCCGCCCCGTTTGAATGTTCCCTGTGAATAATCCTGTGCATAACCTATTAATAAGCTAATTTTACCTGTGAATTCCATGTGTATAATCATTATAAAAAGTTAATAACAACTATCAATCGGTTTTCAGTAAATATTTTGGATTTACCTTAGCCGCCCTGTAGTAAATTTACGATCACTGCGATATTTTTAATTACAGGAGACGATTATTGACCTAACCACCTATCCCGTATTTTATGAATGGCTGTGCATAGGTATTTTTCAAAACACAAGCATACATAACAAGCATAATACAATCATTTCAATGGATCTTACTAACCTTAACAAAGACAGAATAAGAAGAAAGCCTTCCCTTGATCTGGGAAGCATGGTATATGGCAAAGTACCGCCGCAGGCGAAGGAATTGGAGGAGGCGGTACTG
>JBDTVX010000174.1:0-11865 GCA_040007015.1 Ferruginibacter sp.
AATATATAATGTGCTTCGTGATTTGTTTGCAATTAACTGGCCTCCACAAAATATTTCCGAACGTTTCCATTGGCATTCAAGATGAAATCTTTTTGTACGTCCGGGCTGTTTACAACAGGCGGTCGGTTTAAACCGATATTCGGTAAAGCCCTTGCAGTGAATTAGTTTTACTTAATTAATATTTTGAACAATTTATACCCGTAGCATCCTTGGATCCGTATACAAAATTTTTTATCCTGTTTTTCATTTCAACAAGCCCATACTATTGATACCAGCGGAGTACCCAAATATTACAAATACTGCCGTTGCATGTTCCAATACTAAAAAACCTATCGGAATAATTGGTTTAAACGAAATTTATTTTTTTATTTAATTATAAAATGGGCAATCCATAAAATACACTATTTGTTCTATTGCACGCTAATTTAATTAATGCAATATTTGCTTTTCTGAAATAAAAAATTTTCCGGTCTGCTGAATATCATTTGCTTTTACTAATTCCTGCTTTTAGTAAATATATACATCAGTGAATGTCATTGTTTAATATTATTTTTTTTTATAATTTCTTTTTTACTCCATTTTAAAACTTGTGTTATGAAAAAATTGTTCCTGATTGTTTTGGCTGTTATTGCCTTTCAAAATCTTTCTTTTGCTAAAATCCGCAGGGTAGGTTTTTTTGCATCACCTGTTTCAGGCACCGATTATTCCACATTTGCGACAGCTTATACTGCTGCTATCGCAGGTGACACCATCCTGGTTTTTCCCGGTATCCCTGCAATTAATCAAACTTTTACAAAAAAGATCATAACGATTGGACCCGGTAGCTGGCTGGATGCTACCAGTACTCCAAAAGGAAATGCAAATTTGCAGGCATTTGCAGGTACCGTTGGTATAAGCAATATTACATTTAGTCCGGGTAGCGAAGGGTCCGTTATAACCGGCCTTGAAGGTGGCACGATCTATATCGCTGCAAGCAATATCACCATTCGCCGTAACAGGGAGCTGATTGTTTATTTAGCTTATACAAATCCTGCCGCCACAATAACTAATATTCAGCTATTAGAAAATTACAGGATCAATATCGCTAATTATTTTTCCAATGGCAGCAGTATTACCAATATTAATGTCAGTAACAATTTTATTACTGCATTTACGACTGGTGCATTAAATACTTATAGCGGTAACATCAGCAATAATGTGTGGGCAGCAGATAATGCATTAACTGCAACCAATGGCGGTGCAAATACCATGTCCAATTTCAACAATATTGAATTAGGGGGTGGCGCATACCTGTTTCAAAATAATATCCTGGTATCACATAATACGGCGAGTTTAGCAACCAGTTACAACTACTTTAGTTTCTCTAATGCAAGTAATACTGTTTTTAATAACAATATGGCGTTGCAAACAGGTACCGGCCCCGCTCAAACCTGGGGCGTAGGCACCGGCAATATAATTACTCCTTTTGCCAATGCTGCAAACATTTTTGACGGCTTTCCGGCAATCGGTTCTTTTAGTGCAGATGCAAGGTACAGATTGAAAAGCGGTAGCCCCGCACTCACAGCTGGTGCAGGCGGTACGCCCATCGGCATGTTTACCGGCAATACGCCCTATAAATTGGGCATGATACCATCTATACCAAGCATTTACCTGCTTAGTTCACCACAGGGAAATAATCCTGCCGGCAATACGATCCAGATAAATGTAAGTACCCGGGGAAATAATTAGGGAAAAAAGGCAAATTTTATTCGCTCTTTTAAGACTTTTTTTTATTGTTTTAAAGATCACTCAACATGAAATCAATAATGTTCCGGGTAAGTAATTGGAGAAAATGGCGGCTGCTTATTTTGCTAACTTTCCAGGCTTCCCTTTTTTCTGTATACGGCCAGGTGCCCGCTATCAATAAGATCGAATATTTTTTAGATACGGACCCTGGTTATGGTAATGCCACCAATCTTAGCTTTAGCGGCACCACCGACGCTTCGGGCATAATTAATATTAACCTGCTGCCACTCACCGAAGGAGTACATATTGTGGGCGTAAGAAGCAGGGATATCCATGGAGCCTGGAGCCTGGATAACAGGTGGCTTTTTGTAAAGCCTTATAGTGGCAACACAATTACACAACCAAATATTAACCGTGTTGAATGGTATCTTGATAATGATCCAGGTTATGGAAATGGAACAGCTTTACCAATAACTTCCAGTGTGGATCTTGCAGGCTTGTCGTTTAATATTAATATAGTGCCTTTGGTCTTGGGGGTACATATTGTAGGCGTGCGAAGCAGGGATTCCAAAGGCGCCTGGAGCCTCGACAACAGGTGGCTTTTTGTAAAGCCTTATGGTAACAGCGCCATTGCACAGCCCAATATCAACCGGGTGGAATATTACGTGGATAACGATCCGGGTTATGGAAATGCAACACCAATAAGTATTTCACCTGCACAAGATCTTGCCAGTCTTGCTATCAATATTACCCTGGCTTCCCTGAATGAAGGCGTACATATTGTGGGCATACGCAGCCGGGATGTCAATGGGAGCTGGAGCCTGGATAACAAATGGATATTTTTGAAACCTTATTCCATTGGTGTTAATACCCCGGTGCCGGATATCGTTAAAATGGAATATTATGTTGATGTAGATCCGGGTTATGGACATGCTTCGGCAATCAGCATAACACCTGGTGCCGATATAAATATGCTTGTATTTGACGCTAATATCAGTGGGGCCATATCTACCGGCACACACAAAATTGGTATACGAAGCCTGGATGCCAGGGGAGCCTGGAGCCTGGATAATGAAATAGACTTTACCCGGGGTGGTGGCAACACCTGGACCGGCGTTACCAGCACAGCATGGACAACGGCCAGCAACTGGTCAAAAGGAGCAGTGCCTGTCGCCAGCGACAATATTACAATACCAGCGGGTACTCCTTTTTCGCCATTGATCGCAAATGGCGTTACAGGCAATTGCAAAAGCATGAATGTAAACACCGGGTCAATCGTTACCGTAGCTACCGGTGGTAACTTAAAAGTGGGTCAATAGAATCCTTTGTTAAAAAATATTTCGTATCGCTTATAGATAAAATATCGAAAACTAATTGCTATTTATTCGGAAGTTTTTGCTACTTAAACAATACCGCCCTGATCCTGTTGGCCTTAAGTGGATTTTTCTTTCGGGCCAGCTTATCTTTTGCCTGCCTTGGTATCCCGGTTTTTTGCGAGGCAATGTTCTCAATTAAAAAAAATCCCGAAGAATAAATGCTTTGGTACCTCTTCCCGGTACTCATTTTTTTCCTTTAACTTCATCAAGCAAAACGTACTGTATTTACATAACTGCAATAAAGATATTAGTCTCCTTTAAGCATACCTGGTTTCCAACTAAAACTATTCATATGAGTAACGAAATACATAGTGAGCTCAAAAAAGAATTTCAGTTAGAAAGGATGATACTGTTTAGTGATGCAGTATTTGCGATAGCAATTACATTGCTTGTAATTGAAATGAAAATACCTGAAATACCAAGGGAATTGCTGAGCGATGCGGCGTTAAATGAAAGCTTAAATCATTTAATTCCAAAATTCATAGGTTTCTTTATCAGCTTTATGATCATCGGATTGTACTGGACGGTGCACCATCGCTTATTCGGTTTTGTTACCAACTACGATCAGCGCCTGCTTTGGCTCAATTTATTTTTTTTAATGGCCGTGGCGCTGATGCCTTTTAGTACGGGATTTTATAGTGAATTTGTTTTCAGGCTTTTAAAATCTCCTGTCATTATATACGTAATCAATATCTGTTTCCTGGGTATCATGAATTTTATATTATGGAAATATGTAAGCAATCCAAAACGCAAATTAACAGAAGGGCTTTCGCAACCGTTGGCCCGTTACTATGCTTACAGAGCCATTGCAATTCCAATCATTTTTTTTGCAATGGCATTAGCCTATCTTTTTATACCCCAATATGCCGTCCTTATCCCCATGCTTATTCCGATGATCATGAAAGCTATATTTACACGCATGAAAAAGAAATTAATCCTGGCTAAAGAAATTAAATTATAAAACGGGCTAAACGAGCATTAAGAAACGTAATAAATAGAGTCTGCAATGCCTCCTGCTATTTAACCCCGTTTCTATTATAACCGGGCCTTATCTACTCTTGAAGGGGTATCTTCCCCGCTGATAATTGTAGAAGCGCTTAATGCGATGGCTTTAATTATAGCCGTCATATTTTCTATATCAAGTGTTCCTATTTCATCGCTTACTTTGTGATAGTTAGGCTCATTGTCCATTTTAGATGTGGAAATACTATGTGCAGGTACACCAAGCCTCGCAAGTGTTGCATTGTCCGAACGATAGAATAATTGTTGTGCTGGATAAGGGTCAGGGTAAAATGTAAAAGCCGATCCTTTTAAGTTTTTCTGCAGTATCACGCCCATATCCGACTTTTCGAAACCCGACATATACGCCGAATTAAGCCCCCACTTTGATTCCGTCCCAATCATTTCAATGTTGAACATGGCAATTACTTTTTCGGGCGCCAGTTGCCTGGAAAAATATTGTGAGCCAAAACCGCCAGCTTCCTCCGCAACAAAAGTGGTAAAAATAAGTGTGCGCTCATTGTTTCTGAGCTTTTTAAAATATTTCGCCAGCATTATTACGGCGGTAGTGCCGGAGGCATCGTCATTTGCCCCGTTATAAATGGAGTCCGTATTACCTTGTGGCATCCCTTCTTCCCGCGAAACAATACCCAGGTGATCGTAATGCCCCGAAAAAATAACATATTCATCCGCCTTACTTTTCCCTGGTAAAATACCCACCACATTATTCAACCCCTTTTTTGTGATATTACTGGTAAGATCAAAGGAAAAGGTGGCGGCATCTGTAATCCCTAAAACAAACACAACCGTATTTTTGCCAGGATCGGGCGAAATATTCTCTTTTCTTTTTATGCTTTGCAGCCGGTTTTTAAAGACCGTATCAACCATTACCAGCAGATCTTTTTTGCCCTGGTAATATTGATAAAATTTCTGCCCGAATTTATCCCCGGCAGTGATCTTAACTACTTCCACATCACTTTTTTCGGTTAGGGTAGCTTTGGGTAACCACGAAAAACAGGCCAATAAAGAATCAGCAATTGCTTTTCCATCAATCATAATTTTTGCAGAAGCCGTTGTTGATTGATACATGAAAAATCCCTGCCGGTAATTGGCGATGCCATTAAATGGCTGCAAACCGATTTTGTTAAATTCAGATTCAATAAACGCAGAAGCTTTTTCAATGCCAGGGGTAAATGTACGTCTGCCCTGCATCTCATCTGCAGAGAGTATTTTTTCAATCCGCTTAACCTGCTTTTTATTAATAATTTTTTTGATGGACTGTGCGCCTGAAACATCTATAAAACATAGAAGAACCACACTTAAAATAATTTTCTTCATATTTAATTATTAAACAGCCTGATGTGCTCTTTTTTGCAAATCTATACGTATTTTTTAAAAATAACAGGAGTGTTACCGAGATATTGAAGAAGATACCGGGCGATTAGTTTTTGTGGAAATCTGTATCTCAACGTAAACTGCCGAATAATAAAATAATCAGTGCTTTATTTGTGCATCCGATAGCCATCGGCTCGTGGCAAAAAGAAAAATTTCGTTCATTTGTTCGGGAATTAAAATATAAATGTTAATTTCACTTACCCTTACAACCTGTTTTACCCTTATATCCGACATGAACCTATTGCTTTCCATTATTTTTATTTAAAAACTAAAGGCACATTTTTTGCCGTAATATTCTGATGGGAATTGTATATTCCTGCCCGGATATTTCTCTCTAAAATGTTCCCTTTTTTCCAATTGGTATTTATAAAAAACCGCTGGTTCTTTTTTCCGTACTGGCATGCATTGTAAATGATGCGACAAGATTTTGGTCATTTTTGAAAAAGTTTGCTGACATACAATATAATTTATCAAACATATTTAAAAGGGAAAAGTATTATTATTTTACCGTCACCTTTAAAACAAACAACATGGAAAATTTTTATACCGCTTACACCAAAGTTATAGAGAACAAAACTTACTATTTTGTCAAAAAATTTTTAATATTTCCTGAATTTAAAGATGTTTCGCCTGTGTTGGAAAATTACGGGATGCATATAGATTTTAATAAGGCATGCGGCATCGCGCAAATAAATGATCCCAAAATAAGGGAACAACTTTTGAATGAAGCAGAAGGAAGCATTCAGCAGGCAAAAGTGATCGATTTAAATACGGCAAATTTTTCCGGGAAATCAGCAACCAGTTAATTTTTTGAATTGCCCGTATTATGTGCGGGCATCCTGTTTGTTTGTTATATCGGTACCGGTAATAAAAAGTTTTTCAATGAGCTGTTAATCAAATCTGCCTCCATAACCAGGCGGCTTTCAATTGCTGCTTATGGTTTTACCTGAATCATGCGTTCAATTTTATTAATAAATCTTTTTACCCTGTTTTTATCTCCCTTTACTGTAGCATATTATTTCCTGCCCCAAAAACTTTACCTGTTTTGCAACCGTCTTTCCCGCCTCGTTTTCCAGCATATCATCATAAATAATTTCTTTTTTTAGTCATTCAATCCACCGTGATTTCGCTATTACTTTAACAGGAAGCATTTAACTGGGGGCAAATTTTTTTTGAATATTATAATAAAAAAAAAATAGCGATTTGTAACCCTTTTTTGAACCTGTTTTGCCATGGTTATTAACATAATTTCGTGATTAATCCACTTATTGAATTATAAAACAATAATGCCTTTTTTATTATACAATCTTTAATACATTTACTAATTATTTGTTTAAGGCATTAACCATTATTTACCCGTATTAATCTTTTCCTTTTTTTACTCCAATAAAACATGACTACAGAAACTCATTCAAAAAATGCATCTGACATTCTTAGCAGGCATGGATTTGCTGATGTATGGTTTAATAGCATTTCCCGTCATCATTCACTTTATGCAACCACCGCGTTTAATACCGGGGATATGATTGCTAAATTTTATGCGGCTACTACGCAAAATTATCCAACGTACTTAACAGTTCAAACCGGGAGAGATACACATATTATTTTAGAACCGGTGTTTTTACAATATATCAATCACAGTTGCGACCCGAATGTGTTTTTCGATACCACAGCCATGCAAGTGATCTGTATAAAGCCGATACACCCCGGCGATGAACTGGGTTTTTTTTATCCTTCAGCTGAATGGGAAATGGCCCAACCGTTTGTTTGTAATTGCGGTAGTAAAAATTGTTTGCAATTGATAAATGGCGCGGCACATCTAAGTGAAGAAACCATCAGCAGGTATCGTTTAACGGATTTTATTTTACAAAAGATCAAACAAAAAAATACAGCCTAATATCATTTTACATCCCATTATATGCCGCAAGCAAACCCGTTAATAGCTAATCTTTCTTCAGAAAAATTAAAGGTTTGGGTACTGGCACCTTACCTCCAATCCAATGACGAAAACATAGATTACTATTATGATTTTAGCCAGAGTATTGCCGAGTATTCCAAAACCTTTGCTGAAATGGGGATCGAATGGGTATGGCAACCGGTTACGATGCTTGATTATATTGACATTATTTACTGTATCGTTGCGGAAAAAGAAGCAGGACTGTATATTCCGATCGTATTTAATATTTGTGATGGTGATGAAATAAATGGCACTCCCGGCATTTCTGTTGTAAAGCTTTTACAGCAAACAGGACTGGTTTTTACCGGGGCAGATGAGTATTTTTATGATATTACAACTTCCAAGATACCGATGAAGCTGGCGTTTGATAGAGCTGATATACCAACTGCACCGTGGGAAGCCATTAATTCCGCAGAACAGCAACTGACAGGTATTTTTGAGAGATTGGGAACACCTTTGATAGTAAAGCCTTCTGTTTCAGGAGGGAGTATGGGGCTTGGTATTAAAAATGTTGTACGCGATGAAGCGGCATTACAACTCCAGGTCAATAAAATGTTTGAAGGATATCGCGGCTGGAATTTAGTTACCGATGGCCTTGTCGCAGAAGCATTTATTAACGGCAACGAATATACCACGCTGATCGTAGGGTCGTACGATAAACCGGAATTTGCCGTTGTCTACAATCCCGTACAAAGGGTTTTTCATCCATCTTTACCCGATGAAGAGAAAATTTTAAGTTTCGACCGGCTTTGGGAAATATATGAAGAAGAACCAGCGATGCCCAATGAAGGCAATTTTTACGAATACGAGGCACCCGAAGCCAGGTTGATCGATCAAATAAAAAAGATTAGCTGGGATGCCTATGTGGCAACAAAAGGCAAAGGCTATACAAGGGTAGATTTAAGACAGGATAAAATAACCGGCAAATTATTTGTTTTGGAGGTAAATGCCCAATGCGGATTAAGCGAAGATGAAGATTATACTTCTATCGGCGCTATTTTGCGCCTTAGTGGAAAAACTTTTACCGGGTTGATAAAAGAAATAATTAATACCGCCTTTTTAACTTCTGCCACAAGATCGCAGAAACGTAAAAGAACTAAACTGGTGAAAATAGACTATCAGTTGCCCTTAAGAAAAATAGGCGATTCTGCCTGAAAAATATCGAGCCTTTATAATGCAGGAACAACTTAATAATATCCCTACGAATGTAAAAACCCGGCAAGTTTTCCCTAACAGTAATGGGAAACATTCACTCCGCATCTGCGTGCTGCAACCTGACTATTCCACCTCGGGTGTCGACTATCAAAATTATGATCCGGTAAGAGACTTATCGCATTTGATTCCCGAAGCACAGGTGGATCATGTAAGCCTTAATAAACTGACCACTTACAAACAACTCAAGGAACTGAGAAAGAAAAAATACGATGTATTCGTGAATTTATGCGAAGGATACCTCGAATGGGAAGTTCCATCCATTGACGTTGTTTATAGTTTGGAATTACTTGGACTTCCGTTTACGGGTCCCACTACTTTATTATACGATCCCCCGAAGGATTTAATGAAATATGTTGCCTACACAGAAGGAATAAATACCCCTGCTTATGCACTGATAGAAGACCAAGAAAATATACAGGCGAAAATAATGCACCTGAAGTTCCCCTTGTTTGTGAAGCCAGCCAAGGCCGGGGATAGCCTGGGTATTGATGAAAAGAGTTTAGTAGATAATATATACGACCTGGAAGCAAAAATCCGCGAGATCATCGGAGAATATGGCCCGTTGCTGGTAGAGGAATATATCAGCGGAAGAGAATTTACAGTATTGATTGCTGCCAATGCTGATAATAAAAAAACTGCTACCATATTTAAACCGGTTGAATATATTTTCCCTGTGGGCAATCAATTCAAAACCTATGCTTTAAAGACATCCGAGCTCCATCCAAATGCCAACATCCCCGTTACGGATAGGGCGGTTGAACGCCAATTGAAAGAAGCCACCCAAAGAATTTTCCGAAGCTTTAACGGCGTGGGATATGCAAGACTGGATTTTAGAATGAATGATGCCGGGGAATTATTTTTTCTTGAAATTAACTTTACCTGCTCCGTTTTTTATAAAGATGGTTATGAAGGAAGTGCCGACTATATCCTGAAACACGATGGTTTCGGCCAGGCTGGCTTCCTCCGTCTTATTATTTCGGAAGCCATCGCCAGGCATCAAAGCATGAAGAAAAAATATATTATGATGGGGAATTCAATTGCAGGATACGGCATTTATGCTGCACAGGATTTTGAAGCTGATGAGCTGGTTTTCAAAGGCGAAGAAATTGGCCAGCGCATTGTAACCCGTAATTATGTGGCCCAAAACTGGAGTCTTAAGGAAAAGGAAACCTTTAGAAAATACGCTTATCCTCTTAGTAAAGAGGTATTTTTGCTGTGGGAATATGATCCAGCAGGCTGGGCTCCACAAAATCACAGTTGCAATCCCAACACAACATATAAGGGACTAAACGTAATTGCCATTCGAAAAATTCACAAAGGTGAAGAACTAACCCTCGATTACGCATCTTTCCTGGATGAAAATATGGAGCCTTTTAACTGCCAATGCGGGTCACCTGATTGCCGTGGTCTTATTACCGGAATTACTAACAATTCGGTATCCGAAAGAGAAACATTGATTACGGCATGAACTAACCAGGTCTTTCAGCTTTACAACATCCCATTAAATGAAACCTGCCGGTTTTAAACGGTGTTACGATGTTATTATTTTTTATCCATACCGGTGTAAAGCTGGTAAGAATATAACACAGGTTTATCCTGCTGTTATGTTATTGAACCTTAATCCCTAACAATGAAAAAGTTATGTCGCGTTTTGAAATTTTGAAAAAGTTGATGCAAAAACATAAGTACAGCCTAATGATTGCCTATTTTCTTTTTGGGTTAGAGATGACAGGCTCCTTAATGCGTCCATTTTTCCCGGGAATAGCAATCAATGATCTAATGAAAGGCAGGTACGAAGAATTAATTTATTTATCCGTTGTTCATTAATTATATCTCCTAACAGGAACAATTCGTCACATGCTGGACACGTGTACTTACTCTGCCATCTATACTTCACTGGTAACAAGGTTGCTTTCCCGCAGGATTCATACATCAAAGGTATATATCCTTAGGTTTGTTTCGGGGCTTGATACGATTTCTTATACTGTTCAGCGGCTTAGCTCTTTAAGCGATATTATTAAAAGAATTGAATTGGAGACAGCCGATTTTCCCGGCGAAGTCATCACCCATACGGGGGATTATCCCCTATTCAGGATGGGCAAAAAACCGGCAGAGCTTTCCGCTTAAAATCTGCTTAGGTAGCAAGCTGAAAGGTAACAGATTTTTCCTGGCAAACTCACTTTACCAGCCTGGTATCTAATTTTGAAAGAGAATTGGATTGATATAGGTATCAATTACCTTACCCGGTTCGGCCCCGGGGCACCAGGTATCCCAGTCATTCTGTTGATTTTTATTTTCGGGTTCTTTCAGTTTCATTTCCTTATCCATATAAATAATGGTCATTACACTTCTCATGGTATCGGTTTTATTGGAGCCTGCCCGGTGAAATAACCAGCCCGTATGAAAACTCACCTCCCCCAGATCAAATGGTTCAATTACATGCTCAAACCCGGCACCGGCCAAATTTTCTTCAAGCTGTTGCTGGCTGTCATCGCTTATTTCCAGATCTCTGCCGGTAGTAAGCTGGTTACTTTGTGCGCTAAATTCCAAAGGCCCCATCTCGAGCGGTATTTTTTGCAAAGGTATCCAGGCCGTCACAGTCTTACCTGTAGACAATGGCCAATAATACTGGTCGGCGTGCCAGGGAGTATGACCGCCACCTGGTTCTTTATACAGGGCCTGGTCGTGATATAGTCTTACACCATCCACTTCTAACAGATCCGCCGCTATTTTTGCCAGTCTTTTACTGAAAACGATCACTTTTACCGGCTCCGACCTGGTCCAGATATTCATGATCTGCAAAAAAGCCTTCCCATAAGTATCCCTTTTTTCCATGGGAAGATCTTGTGTATTAAGCCTTTTTACTTCGTCGCTGATAGTCTGGTTCATATAGCTGATTGTCGCAGGGGGCAAAACATCCTTTACCTTAATAAACCCGTTTTTCTTAAAAAAAAGGATCTGTTCATTTGAAAGGTGGAATGGTTCCGTCAAGGTTTGAAGAACATCATTTGGTATAGATAGCATATCGTTTATTTTTAAGTGATATTTTTTAAAAAATCTTCATATACCCTTCTTTTTGCCCGCTAATGCGCAAAAAAATATAAGGTATCTCCATGTAAATGGGGTGCATCCCATTTTTCCTCATTAAAAATAACCATAAAATTTTTCTGCCGCTGCAGTTCATTGATATAAATTGAT
>JBDTVX010000175.1:0-11858 GCA_040007015.1 Ferruginibacter sp.
GAAACGGTATGCTTTCCAATGGCGCCCCCAACGATAAAATGAACGACCGGCTTTACAGCAGGATTCACATAAAGCTTATCATTCCCATCTTTTATTTGAATTGACAGGCCCTTTGCCCCAACGATGCTGATATGGTCAAGCGGATGAGCTTCGCCTACTGTTCGCGATAAATTAGTTTTTGGATCTGTAATAATAAGCAGCGGCAGGGGCTTATTGTTTTGTGCAACAACCATGCAGGGAATCATGCTCACTATTAACAACTGAAATGCTGTAAAGGCGGATACCCTAAATAATTTTCTACTAATCATAATGCCATTTTAAAAATAAAACATTGGAATGCCTGGTAAAACTATTTACTTCCCTGGCCGGTGACCGGCCGACAATTAATTTGGATCTTATGAGACAGGTAGTTTGCCGAACCAGGCTATATTACTACAATGGCGCACAATAATTTTTGTTTTAATTTTTTTTATACAATGTTATAACAGCCCTTGGTGGAAGAAGTATTGCATCTTTTGTATTTACGCTTCCATAATCTTTACAATCATCATTTTCATTTGTTACAAACATGGAATATGTTAAAGGCAAACCTGCGCCGGATAATTTGATGGCGCCCGAGGCCGTAGAATCATTTATAAATATGATGGTTTGCTCATTTTCAGCATCCTGTTTGAATGCCAGTGGATATATTCCGCTCTGCCCCGCTACAGAGGCGCCAACTCTGTATGCACCCGGCTTTATATAACGATAAAAATTTTTAGAAGTATAATATCTTTTGCTTTTGGCACCTGCAGAACTCATTAAACTATAGGAATCAAGCGTACTGGTACTCAAGGTCCAGAATAACCATGCAGAAACGTTACCATAGGCCAAAGCGGTATACATCGCTTTACTTAAACTTATCGCACCATTGATGTCATTTGCAAACCCGGAAGTTTCAGTCATCCATAAAGGCTTGCCCGAAGGAGTGCCCCAATTGTACATCGCCTTCCATGTTTGCGCATCGGTTGAAGATGCCGTTACACCGTCAAAAGCATAGCCATGTGTTGCTATCATTCCTACGTATCGCATCGCTTCCGCATCTTTTAATATGGGTTGTATCAAACTGTTTATGCCTTCGTACCAGCCAACGTCTTCCGGCATAAATATTTTTGTAGCTAAACCCTCCCTTACAAAACGTTTGCCCACCACCTTTATTAAAGCAGCCAGGGCCTCACCGTTAAATACACATGATTCGTATGTTTGAGAAAAGCGTGGCTCATTTTGCAGGCTTACCGCATATACATCCAGGCCAACCTGTTGTTTGATGATCCGGATATATGCAACACATCTTTCTGCAAATTCATCATACATATCCGTACGCAGCTGGTTGTCGGCACTGGTGGGGGTTGGATTATAAGCCGGAGCGGCATTCGTGGTTGTACCATTATCGATCCTTGCATTTGTCTTCATCCAGGGAGGTGCGCTCCATATACTTACAATCAGTTTTTTCAAACCTGCCGCTTTCATGTCTTTGAGATATTGCAACCGGTCATTCAATGAATTAAGACTGAATTTTGTAAGGTCGGTAGTTAAAGGATCATTATCATCATTTACGCTTTCAAAATCGGTGGGTATATTATCCCGTAGTATAGTAATGCCAAGATCGTTGATCAGCGAGTTAACAAAATCAGCGCTTGTAAAAGGCCCCGTACTCCAGTAAACATCTTTAGCGCCAAAGCCACCAAAGCCTTCCATGGTTTGAAATTTCTGAGATGCGTCTATCGTCACCGGCGTAATAGTTGTATTTACTGCAAGGCTTATAATAACCGGCGGTGATTTACCATCTGTAACACTCACTTTTACAATGAATGTTTTATTTTCGGGGTATGTAAAGGTAACTTCAGCGGCATCATTTTTAATGGTGCCTTCACCAAAATTCCATTCATAACTTAACACATCATTGTCTTCATCAGAGGCGGTTACTTTAAAATCGATCACAAACGGACTCACGCTTTTTATGGTTGTTGCTAAAGATGCTAGCGGCGCATGATTTACCCGGGGAGGGGGCGTACCGGCACCGGGTTTTTTTGAACAGGCATAGTTTCCAAAACAAAGAATCGTCCAACTTATCAATAACATGGATTTCATAGATACATATATATTTCGTTGATGAAGTTCATTTAATGAAGTAGGATGAAAAAATAACCGGCGCTATCAACAGGTAACCTGTTAAGTAAAGGTTTATAAATAAATTTGCTCAAAGCCATTTATTCAATACCCTGTATTTTGTTGAATATTAGGATTTACATCCAGTTCACTGGTAGGAATTGGTAATAGTAAATGCTTGGGCGCTTCAAAGAGCACGGTCACATTTGAACTAAAAAAGGCGCTGTTGAGGGAAATGAGGCCCTGCATATGCCATCTTCTCAAATCAAGCCAGCGTTGCCCTTCCCCTGCTAATTCAATCAGCCTTTCATTCATGATCCAATTCATGATCGTTGTTTTATCCGTTTCAGTTGTGGCATAGTTTGCAGGTATTGTACCGGCCGCAACCATATTTCTTGCGCGGGTACGTATTTCATTTATAAAACCGATCGCTTCTGCAGTTGATCCTCCGGATTGCAAAATAGCCTCGGCTTGCAACAATTTAATATCTGCCAACCGGAGTATCCTGTAATTATCCTTTGAACCCGGATCTCCACCCGCACTATTATCCATCTTCACATATTTAGTGATCTCTCTTGCGGAAGTTAACGTACTGGCCCTCCTGGGATCAGCCACATCCAATGCATTTAGCAATTTAGTTGTTCCGAAATAGGGAGACGCACCAAAAAGAGAGAAATTATTACTATACACACCCCAAAATATAGACATATCCCCGATGGGATTGTCGAAGTCATTATCGAGCCAGTAATTATCACCACCAAACGCTTTTGCAGCCTGGAATTCGAATAATGATTCCTTGTTATTTTCAGTAGCATCAGAAAAATTATCAGCAAAATTTGAAACCAGGCTCAACCCTGTAATTTTATTGAATGCTGCAATTGCTGCAGTATAATCTGCCGCATTTTTTGTAGCAGATGCCCTGAAAACCAGCGCCTTGCCTAAAAAGCCATTAGCGGCATTGGCGGTTACCCTGCCCCTGTTGGCAGCATCCCAGGATGCAGGCAGTAAAGTTGCAGCCTCTGTTAAATCTAAAATGGCCTGGTCCAGTAATTGAGTGCCGGTGGTACCTGCCGGCGTAAAATCAGCAGACTCCACCACCCTTGAAATGCGCAACGGCGCTGTTCCATAATAATTCCATAAATAATAATTCACAAACCCTCTTAAGAACAATACTTCTCCTTTATGGTGATCTTTAAGATTGGGTGTTTTATAAATATCAGGCGCTACCTCATCGATTTTCTGTAATACCACATTGGCCCTTCCTATCAACTGATAAAACTTACCGTACATATAATTTACCCTTCCGCTACTTGGTTGCAATGACGCGAACACTTCAGACTCGTCATTTGAAGAATTGGTGGTAATGTCATCTCCCGGTAACAGGAAAAGCCCGATATTTGTTCCACCGCCATTATACCAATAGAAATCACTCATTTTTGCATATACACCCAAAACGGCTTTATTAAAATCCCCTTCTGATGCAAAGTAAGATGCCTCAGTTGGCCCATGTGGAAGCAGATCCAGTTTGGTTTTATCGCAACCTGAATATAAGACGGTACTGGCAAGTATCGTCAGTATGGAAAATTTAAAAATATTTTTTTTCATAAATCCTTTTTTGAATAAGTAATTAATGTTTTAGAATGCTGCACTGACACCAAAAATGAATTGCCGTGTGGGCGGAATTAAGTCGTTTTCAGGGTCTAAGCCTGAGTAACCTGTGATAGTAAATAAGTTGACACCACTAACATACAGCCGGAAATTTTGAATAAAACTCAATTTACTTATTAAAGACCCTGGCAAGGTATACCCTATCGATACATTTTTCAGCCTTAGGTACGAAGCATTTTCGACAAACCTGCCCGAGAAACGGGTAGTTGCATATGGATCACCAAAAACAGCCCTCGGCATGGTGCTGGAAGGATTCGCTGTCGTCCACCTGTTAAGTGTCGTTGCCCACTGGTTTGCAGCGCTTCCCATTGATTCGAGACCTGACCGCACGTTGTTGTATTTTTGAACGTCTCCGACGCCCTGGAAGAAAATACTGACATCGATTCCCTTATAATTTGCGCCTAAGTTTAATCCATAATAATAACCGGGGATTGTTTTGCCCAAATAAGTACGGTCAGAATTATTAACAACGCTATCAGGAATTGGGCTGATTCTTTCCGTTTTACCTGTTCTTGGATCACCGTAAATGTCCTGGAAATACATATCACCGGGTTTATAAACATTGCCTCCAATATTGCCATCGCCTTTTGGATGGGCAAGCTTCCATTTATCAATATCCGCCTGGTTTTGAAAAATCCCACCCACTTTGTAACCCCATAAATAGAACATAGAATAACCTTCTTCAATTCTTCCACCTTCACCACCGATCGGTGCACCGTCGTTTAACTTTAAAACCCTGTTCCTAACAGTTGTTAGATTACCGGATGCATTAAAATTAAAATCCCCAATTTTAGTGTTATATCCTAACTGAAATTCCATTCCGCTATTACTTACTGTTGCAACGTTTAAACTGGCAGGTTGTTGAATACCAGTGTTTGGCGGAAGTGATACGTCCTGGATAATATCATAAGTAGTTTTAGAATAATATTCCGCGGTAAAATTAACATGGCGATCAAGCAAAATTGCATCTATACCTACACTGGTAGTCTTTACCTTTTCCCATTTCAAAGATTTATTGGCAAAATTTGGCAGGAATACACCCTGCAGCTGGCTGCCATTGCTATTACCAAGACCAGAGCCTAAGGCGTAATCTGGTGAAAAGCTAAGATTTGACAAAAACTGGTATGCTCCTGCAGATTGATAATTGCCCAATTTTCCCCATCCGCCTCTTATTTTCAGATCGCTGATAAATGATGTATGAGGAAAGAATTTTTCTGAGCTGATGCGCCAGGCAGCTGCAAAAGATGGGAACTGGTCAAATTTATTGCCTGGCGCCAATTTTGAAGAACCATCCCTTCTCACAGTGGCGTCAAAATAATATTTGTCTTGAAATTTATAGCTTACACGTCCTAAATAACCAATCAAAGCCTGTTCCTCTAATATACCTGCAGAGGATCCGATATAGGGTGGTATATTATTTACAGCCCAAAATTGGGGGTTAAGATAGTCTACATTACCACTATTATCGGTCCAGTTCCATCTTTCATACTGTTCCGATGCGCCTAATATTACATCTATGGAATGATCTTTATGAAAAACGTGTACGTAATTAAGCGTTAATTCTTTATTCAGGTTATAAGTCCTTCCCTGCCTTTCGCCATATCCGCCCTTTGCATTCCCATCCTGGTTGGCATAAGGGTTACCAGGTGTTTGAGAAAAGCGCCAGGCATTAGTTAAATCATTGAACGTTTTTCGAAGGTTTATCCTGTACTCGCCACCCAGGGACCCTTTCAATTTGAGACCTGTAACAGGCTCAATCTGTACAAACGCATTACCCAATGTATTGAGGATATTATATTTTGTGCTGTTCATAGCCTGGAAAGCAAAAACGTTGAAACGGCTTTGAGTACCCCACAGAAGCACCGGATTACCATCAAATACAAATGGGGCGCCGGGACTCAACTTAGATGGATCATAACTAGGGTTAGGTTTGAAACTGCCTGAAGATACCGCAGCAAAGCCAGTTGGATCATTTTTATCGTAAAATGGCTGAAAAGGTATGGTGGCCATCATTGTACCTAAATCGGCCTGGGTATTATTTAATGCATTTTGATTCATCATCCTCACATTCACGCCGGCCTGTAAATATTTTGAAATTTTGGAATCAATATTAAATGCTAATGAGTATCGTTCCAGGTCATTGGATTTTAAAGGGCTTTGGGTTTTTGCATAACCACCCGAAAAATAATAGGTTGTATTATCATTCCCGCCTGAAACTTTCACATTATAATCCTGCAGGATCGCGCTATTATTTTTTAATTCATTTGGCCAATCATAGGTTGGCCCGTTACCTATGTAGGCAGGACCTGCGGCATCATATAAAGGTCCAAATTTTTGAGCAAATGTTGTATTTGCATCGGGGAAATTATTGTACGATTCTTTTACTAAGTCAAAATATTGCTGTGTATTTAATGTTTTTATTGATTTTGCAATTTTTTGGGAGCCATAACTGGCCGAAAAGTCAACCCTGGGTTTTCCGGATTTCCCCCTTTTTGTTGTAATCAAAATTACCCCATTAGACGCTCTTACACCATAGATAGCTGCAGAAGATGCATCTTTCAATACGGTCATAGACTCAATATCGGAAGGATTGATCATCGCGAAAATATTCAATGGTGATCTAATATCACCAATGCCGCCGGTGGTAACACCGGCGCCTCCTTCAAAAATAGGAACACCGTCAATGACATACAAGGGTTCAGAATAACCAAAAGTGTTTACACCCCTTATGCGGACGGTTGGCCTTGCCCCGGGTTCACCGCCACCTGATTCAATAAAAACACCTGCAGCCTTACCCTGTAATGCCAATTCGGGTGTCATTCCTGTGCTTTTCTCAATTTCTTTTGCGCTAACGGTACTGATAGCGCCTGTAACATCTTTTTTTAACCTCGTTCCATAACCAATTACGACTACATCATTCAGTGATGAATTTTGTAATTGCATGGTGATAGCAAAAGTAGTTTTTGATCCCACTGGCACTTCCTGCGTTGCGTAACTTATATAGGTAAAAACGAGCACGGAGCCCTTTGCGACGGATAAACTGAATTCTCCGTTATTATTGGTTGCGGTGGCTTGCTTTGTACCTTTATTAGTAACCGTGACACCTTCCAGCGCTTCTCCTTTTTCATTTACAACCCGGCCACGTATATCTATGGGGGGTGGCGGTAAGTTGTTAAGTAAAAGAGTCTCCGGTGTGCCGACCGGCATTATCTCTTTTAATTTTAAAACTATCGTATTATTTATTACCTTATAGCTAAGCGGCTGATCTTTAAAAACAATATTCAATGCATCTTCAATGTCCATATCTCTTACTTCTACCGTTACGGCTTTTGCCTTTTGAAGCCAGTCTGCATTGTAAAAGAAAGAATAGCCTGTTTGTTTTTTTATTTTTTTGATTACCTGTTCAAGAGGTAAATCTTTGGCCGATAAAGTGACCTTTTGGGAGAAGCTTCTGGCGCTTAACTGCATGCAGACCGTTAGTAATATAAACGCGGTTAATTTCATAACTCGCAAAGTTTTGGTTAATCCCTCTCCAGGGAAGATAAATAGAGCTTTTAAATGCATAACTTTGAGTTGTTTGGGTTAAACAATGATAAATTCAGTTTACGAAACGTTTTTAAAACAGTTAACCCCGATACCGGCCAGCAGTGTTCCAACCACTACTGGCTTTTTCTTTAGTTAACATAAATTTTTCTTCAGCTGCTATTATGGCTTAACTATTACTTTTTTTCCATCAATTGTAAATTTTACGCCACTGGTCCTAAGTATTTCCAACACCTGCGACAGGTTGCTATTCATTGGAATTTCTCCACCAAACCGCTGATCGGCAACCCCGCCTTCGTAATCTACCGTTACATCATACCACCTTGCAATTTTCCTCATGATAATATTCAGATCAGCCTTTTCACCAAACTGGAATAGTCCATTTTTCCAGGCCATCACTTCTTCAGTATTAATGCCGTCAACCAGCTTAATTTCATCATTAACTTGTGCCTGCTGGCCAGGTTTTATCAGCCGCGCATGATTGTTTATTGCAATTTTAATTGAACCTTCCAGTAAGGTTACTTTATTTATCCGCTCTTCTTCATAAGTATTAATATTAAAATGGGTTCCCAATACTTTTATTTCCATAGCGTCCTTTTTCACTATAAAAGGCACTGACGGATCATGCGCTACTTCAAAATAGGCCTCACCTGTTATCTCCACTTTTCTTTCCTTCCCGGTAAACGAAGCCGGATACCTCAAAGAGCTTTCACTATTGAGCCAAACAATTGTGCCATCCGATAATTTTATTGTCACCACCTTACTTCCCCGCGGAACATTTAGCGTATTGAATAACTCTTCACTCCCTGTTCCGGTGTAAGTGATTTGCCCATCAGCCTGTTTAACAACCCGTACGTTCCCTTGCTGAGCCAGTGTTCCGTTACTAATGCTATCCAGTTCAACTTTACTCCCATCCGCCAAAGTGAGTATTGCCTTGCTTTTTACCGGTGCCGATACATCCTGTATTACAGGCTGTTGTATGGTTTTAGCGGCAATCTCTTTTTTTGATGATGGATAATATAGATAGGCACTTGTTCCAAGTAAAATAATAATTACAGCAGCCGCTGACCAGCTAAGCCATGATATCCGTCGAACCGGGGAATGTTGTTTTGGTGTAATACACTTATTAAGAACCTGCTCATACAACAGATCCCAGTCAACAGGGTGAATTTGGTCTATGGGATTATGTTGCTCAATTAATTTTTGAATATGCATTAAAAGAAGCGCTTCGTTGCCACTTTCCCTTACCCATGCAAACAATTCCTGCTGTTCCGCTTCGGTAGCTTCGTCGTTAGACCAGGTGTTGAGTAAATAAATTATCCGTTCCTTAGATAGCAGCATTGTTATATTTATTTCTTAGAAAAATTAGAAAAATGGATGTTTTGGCAATGGTAGATGCTCAAAGATGAATGGAGGAACTAAAATGTACTATTGAAAACAAAAATAAATTTATGAAAATGGTGGAGGGGAAGGGAGGTAAATAAAGTATAAAAAGTAAGTAAAGTATAAAAAGTATTGTATAGGATGAAATGAGATAATTAAGATTTAATAGTACACTTGCAAGTTCAGGATTTAACGCATCTGACACCTCCCATTTAAATCAGAAGTAAATACTTTCACAGCAAATTATTTATTAGGCAATTACCTTCTACTAACGATTATTTTTTTTTGAGCAATGGCTAAGAAAACCGAATCGCATTTTGAATTTGTTAGATCGGGTAGCATCTTTACAGATGAAAGATTGATCAGGATAGCACTTCTTACGCCTTTCACCCTATCAATACTTACTTTATTTACTCTCAGCTAAAGACATTGCAAGATTGCCAGCCAAATAGAAACTGAAGCGCCATCCTTATAATAATTACGGAGAAAATGTACTGCCTGTTGTAAGTGGTTTTTTACGGTGTGAGGTGAAATGTTAAGCTGACCCGCAATTTGCTCACGGCTTAGTCCGAGCTGTTTACTTAATTTGTATACAATCCGTTGCTGGGGAGGGAGTTGGCTAATTACTGACTCAAGCATTTCCCGGTTTTCTTTGGCCAGCAATATATCTTCAACCGGACTTGCATCAATACCGTCCCATTGTTCCCCTATCTTTTTTTTCATTGCATTTTCTAAAGCCAGTTTTCTAAAATGAGCGTAAATACAGTTATGCAGTATCGTTAGCAGATAACCTTCCGGGTTAATGGCTGCGGCTACCTGAATTCTTTTCATCCAAAGGCTGACAAAAACTTCCTGGACAATCTCTTCAGCTGTATCCCGGCAATGGGTCATTTTTAAAGATGCGGCATAAAAGCGTCCCTTAAAAAAATCAAATATGGCCCTAAAGGCCGTTTCATTTCCCTCACCAACTTGTAAGAGCAAGTGCTTAGTATCATATAGCGAATCTTTTAACATAGCTCTTGAGCGGCACAAAATTAATCAAAAGAAAACTCTTCCACTCAAATATTATTTATATATTGCCCTGTTTTGAAAGGTGGTGGTAAAAGTGATGGTCTAATCAGTATGATCTAATTGCGTCATAAATAAAAAGTATTAGATAAATCCACTGAAACAACCAATAACTTATCCTGGAATATTTGGAACAGCTACAAAATCAGCCATATCATTCCCGCTAAGAATAAAGAACCTATTATTATTACTGTAAACCAAATAATTAATCTCTTAAATTTGCTTCTCATTACTCAAAATTTTTATTGATCGATTGATCACATTATTCGTTGGTCAATAAAATTTTTGCAGGGAAACAATCACACAAAAGGGGTATGAAACCATTATGACGAAAGGATTTGCTGCTACTATATTTTGTTTGGCTACCTTATTAGTGGCCTGCAATCATCAAAATACGTTGTTTCAAAAAAAAACTTCCAAACAAACCGGCATTACATTTAACAACCAGATAATAGAAAGTGATTCTCTCAACCCACTTGACCTGGAATTTTTGTATAATGGAGGCGGCGTTGCAGTTGGCGACTTCAATAATGATGGGCTACCCGACCTTTATTTTACCGCCAGTAC
Source organism: Ferruginibacter sp. (assembly GCA_040007015.1). Lineage (GTDB taxonomy): Bacteria > Bacteroidota > Bacteroidia > Chitinophagales > Chitinophagaceae > Ferruginibacter. Next base: position 10,378 of record JBDTVX010000175.1, read on the forward strand.
AACTCCAAATAAATTATACCTCAATAAAGGCAAACTTTCCTTTGAAGATATTACCGAAAAAGCCGGCGTTACAGGAGAAGGAAGATGGTGTAATGCGGCCTCGGTGGTGGATATTAATAATGATGGCCTGGCAGATATTTATGTATGCGCCACCATCAAAAAAAATCCCGAACAGAGAAAGAACCTCTTGTATATTAACCAGGGATTGAATAAAGATGGTATCCCCACTTTTAAGGAAATTGCAAAGGAGTATAACCTGGCAGACACCAGCCTTTCTGTTCATGCAGCGTTCTTTGATTACGACAATGACGGAGATCTTGATATGTATCTTGTAACTACCAGGCTTACACAAAGAGACGCTACACAATTTGTAAACAATAACACCGGTGATACCAGTAAAAATGATTATGATAAACTGTTCAGGAATGATTGGAACGACTCATTAAAACATCCCGTATTTACCGATGTATCCGCAAAGGCTGGCATTACCCATCATGGTTATGGCCTGGGTGTTGCCATTGCCGATATTAACCAGGACGGATGGAAAGATGTGTATGTCACCAACGATTTTTACGGGAGTGACCTGATGTACATCAATAACCACAATGGAACTTTTACGGAAAAACTGAGAAGTATTGCAAAACACACATCGCAAAATGCAATGGGTAATGATATTGCCGATATCAACAATGATGGCCTGCCGGATATTCTCGGAGTGGATATGAACCCAGAAGATAATTTTCGTAAAAAGAAAAATATGAACGGCAACAACTATTACATTTATCAAAGTATGATCAATGAGCATTATATGATGCAATATGTACGTAATACGCTGCAATTAAACCTGGGACCAGTATTGAATGCCGGTGACAGCATTGGCCAACCCGTTTTTGGCGATATTAGTTTTTTGGCGGGCGTGGCAGAAACAGACTGGAGCTGGAACCCGTCCATTGCTGATTTTGATAACGATGGCAACAGGGATATTATCATCACCAATGGTTATCCAAGGGATGTAACGGACCACGACTTTGCAGCATTCAGGCAAAGGTCAAACAATATCGCTTCAAAGGAATACCTGCTTGAGCAGATACCCCAGATTAAAGTTGCTAATTACGCATTCAAAAATTCAGGCAATTTAAAATTTGATAAAGTAACCGCGGAATGGGGTATGGAAACACCGTCCTTTTCAAACGGAGCGGTGTATGCTGACCTGGACAATGACGGTGACCTGGATTATGTTATCAATAATATTAATGAAGAAGCATTTGTGTATGAAAACACTACGAACAGCAAAGAAAAAATTGCAAAAAACTATCTTTCCATTCAGTTTAATGGAGGGGCCGGCAATAGGAATGGTATCGGTGCAATAGCAACATTGTATTACACCGGTAACAAAATGCAGGTGTACGAAAATTCCCCCTACCGCGGTTATTTATCAACCGTAGATAATAAAGCTTTTTTTGGCATGGACACCATAAAAA
>JBDTVX010000176.1:0-11788 GCA_040007015.1 Ferruginibacter sp.
GTTTTAATTTTAGATGAACCTACCGCCGGTCTTGATCCCTTATCGTCAGAATTACTAAAACAAAAGATCATCAAAGAAAAACAGCATGGAAAGTTAATCCTTATTACCTCTCACGTGTTAAGCGAACTGGATGACCTGGTAACAGAGGTTTTTTATATGCAGGAGGGAAAATTATTATTCCATAAAAAGCTTTCTACATTGAAAGAAGAGACAGGAGAACAAAAATTATCCAAAGCAATCGCCAAAATATTGAGCGAATAAGCCGAATGAAAAAGATATTAAAATATGTGGTCGCAGATATTATCCAGAATAAGATTGTATTGATCTATACTTTTTTATTGCTTATAATATCGTTGAGTGTATTTAGTCTTGAAAATAATTCCGCTAAAGGATTACTGAGTTTATTAAATATAATTTTGATCATCGTTCCTTTGATCTGTATTATTTTTTCTACCATTTACATTTATAACAGCTCGGAGTTTATTGAACTCCTGGTGAGCCAGCCCATTAAAAGAAGAACCATTTGGTTAAGCATTTTTTCGGGCTTATGCACTTCCCTGGCCCTTGCCTTTTTTATTGGCGCCGGCGTCCCCATTTTGTTGTACCACGCAGATGCAACAGGAATCATGATGATTGCCATGGGGCTATTTTTAACGATCGTTTTTGTGAGTATTGCAATGCTCGCCGCGGTGTGCACTAGAGATAAAGCAAAAGGCATCGGGCTTTCGATATTGATGTGGCTGTACTTTTCATTGATTTTTGATGCATTGGTATTATTCTTTTTATTCCAGTTCCAGGATTATCCTTTAGAAAAAGTGATGGTTCTTATGAGTTTCCTGAATCCCATAGATCTAAGTCGCATCCAGATCCTTTTGCAAATGGATATCTCTGCCCTGATGGGCTATACCGGCGCGATCTTCCGCGAATTCTTTGGCAACAGTACCGGCATACTGCTATCTTTTGCGGGCTTAATAGCCTGGGTTATTTTCCCATTAATGATATCGTTAAAGAGATTTAAGCGAAAGGATCTGTAAATTATTATTTTTATGTCCGAAGCAAACCCGCGTTTGTAGCATGCCGTTTATACGGTTAAGTTTGGCATCGGAAGAGGAAAAATAATATCCTGGAAGTTGCTGTGAGCCGATTTCCTGACATGCCTTTCCTATTCCTTCAGTATCTTTTGCAAAGCGTAAGCATACTGCGGATTTAATTGATCGACTATACCATTCACGCTGTTAATTTTTCTTTTAAGAGCATTTCTGCCTGCGTCATCAAATGGGAAATATTTTTTTTACCGTAGCATGGTATAAAAAATGTCTTTGGTAACATTCATCCATTTTCTTAAGGAATCGCCGCTTTTATCATTCCATGCAATTCCACTTTCGTGTACCTTCCTTAAGGGTGCCTGACCTGTAATTATAATTTTTAAATGAAAGCCTAATTGCACAACAGGTTCAGCGCAAACGATAGTTTTTTTATTCAACCTTCGCACTTACCTATTTCTCTTAATAAATGCATCAAATTTCCCCTGGGGTTGAATGATAGATGTCAAAATTTAATATTCTAAACACGCCTGGCTTCGATCTTTATCTTCCAGTTTTTTTTAATCATAATGCAATTCGCCGTTTACTATTTTTGCAGGTGCCGTGTAAGGATGTTCTTCTTCTTTTTTTATTCCCATGATATGCATCACTTTCCAGCCGTGAACTTTTAAGTAATCGGAAACCATTGACCGGTGGCAACTCCACCACACTGCTTCTGAACACATATAGGCAGTCCTGTATTTTAACGCTATCCTTTCAAGGTCCTTTATCCCTGCTTTGAATTCAATTGTTTCCATATAATCGGCATAACCGCGAAACGCCAGATGTCTCCATGCCGTGTTTTTTGAATCCGGGATTGCCTTTCTTCTTCCGCCCAGGCTTTTTAAATGAATATACTGAATATTGTTTTCCGGTAATGAAATTTCCAGTGCCTCCTTATTAAACTGCGGAAATTTTCGCGACCCGGGCATTCCCCTGATATCTACAATCATTTCAATTTGAAATGATCGTAGCATTTCTACCAATTCATCAAGCGTGCGGGTAGAATGACCGATTGTCCAAACACTTTTATTGTGGGATAATTTTTCCATGGCGGGTTGTCTTTACCCTTTTTTTATAACAGCATATTTTGTTATCAATGTACCCTGTTCATTTACCTTTTCGAAACTGATCAGCTTCAGATCAATATCGAGATTTTCTTCAATAACAAAACTGCCCCCTGTTCCAAATATTTTTGGTTCAATCGTTAACCATAATTCATCAATCAACTGTTCTTTAAAAAAAGAAGTGGCAATATGAGCGCCCCCAACAACCACCATTGTTTCATAACCTTCTTTTTTAAATTGCCCGGTTAATTCAATTGGAGATTTACCTGTAAATTCCAGCTGGCCCGGAATATTAAGTTCTTTGTAACTTGAAAACTGTTTAGTCATTACCACCAGCAGGTGGTTTGATGAAGGAGAAAATTGTTCCGCATTAAAAGTGCTGCTCCCCATAACAACCAGGCGTGCATCGGTCCAAATTTTTTGATAATAAGCCTGGTCATTTTGAGATGACCAATCCTTCACATGAGGATTGCCCCATTTAGTAATTTTCCCATCCAAAGTGGATACAAAAACAAGTACAACTTTCATGTTATTATACAAATTTTTATTAAGTATCATCCTTCCCTTTCAGAGAGACCGAACTTTTTTCCGAACAATTTTCTAACAGGCTTCTTTTTGGGTTTAGAATTTTACAAGTGAATTCTGGTAATATACGATACTGTGGAATATTTTAAAAAAAATCTTTTCGTTTTGGGACCATGGTCAACCTATTTTTTATAATTGCAGGGTTGGGCCGCCACTCCTGATCAGCGATCTTCAATGCCTGCCTCTCTGTTGGCTAATTTCTACGCACTGCCTTCTTCGATACCCCATTCTCACCGGGTCATGGCTGATCTCGTCAATTAATTTTATTTTTACCGGATGTAGTCCATTTCTCAAATTTAAGTATTCGACAACACAGGCTTCACACCCGGGATTTAAAAAAATAATCAAAGTATTTTTTTGGCTATGTTAAATATTTCAGGAACTCATCCCTTCTTGCGCCTTCTGAAAAAGCACCTCCATATTCAACTGTAACCGTGCTGCTGCTGATGTCTTTTATTCCCCTCGAAGAAACACACAAATGGGCAGCATCTAACCTTACTGCAACATCCTCCGTTTCCAAAACTGATTTCAACTCATTGGCTATCTGGATGGTTAATCTTTCCTGCACCTGGGGCCTTTGTGAATAGTATTGAACAATCCGGTTGATCTTTGATAGCCCGATCACCTTACCGGATGATATATAAGCAACGTGCGCCTTTCCGATAATCGGCACAAAATGATGTTCACAATTTGAATACAGCGTAATGTTCTTCTCCACCAGCATTTGGTTGTACTTGTACTTATTATCAAATAACGCAACAACAGGTTTGTTTTTTGGATTTAGTCCGCCGAATATTTCTTTTACGTACATCCTCGCTACACGCCCCGGGGTGCCATTTAAACTATCATCATTTAAATCTAACCCGAGTGTATTCATTATCTCCCTGAAATGCCGCGAAATTATTTTTATTTTTTCCTGGTCATCCAGATCAAATGCATCTTCTCTTAAGGGTGTATCGTAAGAGGTTCCGGTATGCTGGTCTCCAAACATTTCTTCCACATCTTCCAAAGAAAACTTGCTTTCCGGTATTTTGAATATTATTTCATGTTTCATAAAATTGTGTTATCTATTAACATCGCCTCCCGCCCCCTCCAAATGAGAGGGACCCTTACCCTGCGTAGCAGGAAACTTTTCTATTTAGGAAGTCAGCGCCGATTTTTATTAAAGTGATTTTAAGTATTCTACAAGATCTTGTTTTTCCGCTGAAGATAATCCTGTTGCCAAATATTCATTATAATGATTCACCACATCGTTTAATGTTGCGTACCGGCCATCGTGATAAAAACCACCTTTTGTTCTGGTAAACAATCCACCTAAAGGAGTGGTACGATATTTTCCCGTTGGAGATCTTTTTGCCTCAAAATCATCAATCCCGATTTCTGCTGCCGTATGCAGGCTATTGTCGGTCAATAATGGAGAAGCATGACAGGTAGCACATTTCGCTCTTGCTAAAAAGATTGCCTTTCCCCGCTCAGCTGATGCAGGATCAAAACTATTTGCAGGTGGTTTTGGCGCAGGCAGCGAGTGCTGGTAAGCCTTTAAAGAAGGTAATTTTGAAGTGATTAAATCAGGTGTGCTCATTAAATTCCAGAAACTATTTTCCACGGCTATCGGGTATTTTACCGGGTCATTCATCCGGGAATCTGAAAAACTCCCCTTGCCATGCATTTCCAGGTTGCCTACAAATGAATTCCAATAACTTATATCACCCCAGCCGGTGTAGGTTGTAAGATCCACACCTTTCAGGCCAAAGGCAGCGGGAATTAAATTGGCCGCAACGGAACCATCAGGACGAAGCGCTTTGCCATCCATAAACAAAATTGCGGCAAACTTTCCTGGTCCCCATAAGCCAAGTACATTTCTTAATGTCGTTTCATCAACATGCAGAAGATCGGTGATTGGTTTGGCATTATCCGTTAATGAAATAATTGCACCTACATTCAGGTCCCTGTTAGGCCATCCATCAAGCCGTTTACCAATGCCTGGCGCAAATGAATTATCAACAGTAGAATGACAGGATGCACAAGTGATCCCGATTGTTTTTAGACTCCCTCCGGCATCAAAATTTCCCTTTACGCCAACTACTGCATTTAATTTTAACAGGGCAATTGTAGTTGCAGGATCGTCCAGGTTTACTGCCCCGGATTGAATTCCTGCCACGATATCTGCAGGCAATGCTTCGGCATCTACCTTTAATCCCACAGCTAATGCTGTTTTTGGACTGACACCTCCGCCAAATCCTCCGTTAGCGGCGCCTGCAATTGCTTTATCAAGATGCAGTGTTCCACTCCACCAGTCTTCGTCACCAAAACTGTCAAAACGAAAAACCTGTTTTCCATCAATAACCAATGCCGGATCTGTATCATCCTCTTTTACATGGTTTTTGGTACACTGGCCAAATGCTACAGCGCTTACCAATAACACGATGATGAGGGATTGTCTTGTATATGCCATGATAGATTTTTTCGATGAAGAAATATTGTAGTCAGTACTCAAATTGCAGGGAGCACGATTGATGTGAAACCATCTTCTGAAAAGATTGATTCAACGATCACCCGCATAGGCCTGCGTTAGGGAAGATAAAAAGTTCAGGGGATAAGCTTTTTTTGAAATCCCATTCCTTCTATCAACAGCCATAAATGATTGCTGCTAAGTACCTGATGATTTTGATGTTGACATGTTTTAAGGGAAACCAGACCAATCCTGCAGGGTATTAACCTCACCCCCGCCCTCCTGCCAGAAAACATTGGCACCCCTGGCAAAAAGCAGGGAGCCGGACTCCACTTGTACTGACTTTTTGCCAACCGGGCTTTTTCATTTGCAAGGCTACCTATTTGTAAAATGCTTTATTGCACAATTATTTTCCCCTTCATTACCTGGTGAATGGAACAAAAATAATCTGAGCTACCTGAAACAACTAAGCTCCAGCTTTTACCTACGGGCAATGGAGATGAGGTCCATGCTTTTCCCGGATCTTCGGTTACATCATGTACCACCATGTCGTGGTTAATAAAAATTACTGTATCGCCCTTTTGCACATTAAGTTCGGCTGGTATAAATTTCATTTGGCTGATTTCCACGGTGTAAGTTTTTGGCGCGGTTTTTTCAGAAGTAGCGCAACTGTTTAGCAGAAGGATTGAGAACAACAGGCAACTGGCATTTCTCAATATTACCCAGGCAGTACTCATTTGCTGCTATACATTTTTTGCACCATTTCGGCGTGCCCGAGGTGCGTTTTTAATATTGGCAATACACTAAGAAGTAAGTCTTTTAATTCCTTGTTACCGGCATTGGGTATTAACACAGTTTCTACAGCGGCTATCACTGCTTTGTGATAGGCGACTTCGTTATCGATATAGGCCTTATTAAAATCTTCACCTGATTTTGAATTAAGCATTTTCTTTGTTTTTACTGCGCCTGACTGCAATGATTTACTCACCGCATTATCTTTTGGAGTAACCCCTAATTTAGTAACCAGCGCCACAGCCTGGTCAATTACGGACTGGTGGTCTCTTGCCATTGTCTCAGCAAATTTCACAACATCTGCGTTGGTCGATTTTTTCTTTGCGATCGTTGCATAGTCAATGTCTATTTGATTGGCAACAACAGCAACGGAAGCTATTTCCGGGTCCGAAAGCTTTTGGGCCTTCTGTCCAAAAACCTGCATTGAAAATATAGCTGAACACACAATTATAATTGTGGCACAGGGTGTAAAAGCTTTCATAATGTTTAATTTTTTTTGTTATGAGTAAATATTTGAGTCGTAAAGAAAAAAAAGGTTACAAAAAATATTGATTTTTTATAATTAGAGATTTATAGGCGGTTCAAACAAGGGCAATATTTAAACAGCTGATTGAACTGATTAATTTGATTGGCTTGATTTTGATCTCGTAAATTCCCGGCATTTTTAAACAGGCTATGCATGTATACGATGGCTTCTTTCCCTATTGAAGGAACCCGGTGTTGAACGAATACCAAAGACCATTTCTGGAAAAACCCCGTTTGCATCAATTATTTTTGGGATAAAATACAGTGATGGTAACAATTTGAGTGAAGGCCTGTAAGAGGATATAAAAAATAGTTCGGTAATTTTGTAACCTTTGTTTAGGTGAATACTCTAATCAACAGATTGATGAACAAAATGAATAACCAGGATTTAAATGCGACAGTCACTATTTCCGATAACGAAATAATTAGCCGTACACTCAGCGGTGAAAAAAATCTGTATGCATTATTGGTGAGGCGGTACAACCAACGACTTTACAGGATCGGTATGTCCATTATTAACGATGATGCGGAAGTGGAAGATGTGATGCAGGTGTCGTATATAAAAGCTTATGAAAACCTGGAGAAGTTTGAATTTAAATCGGGGTTTTCAACATGGCTTACCAGGATACTTATTAATGAAAGTTTATTACGTCTGAGAAAACGAAAGCAATCATTAACAAATAATGAAGCCATGATTGACAAAATTTATAACGGGCCTGGGACGGATTTACAAACCCCTCTTACCAAAGTTCTTAACCTGGAGTTGAAAGCGGCATTGGAAAAAGCCATTCATCAACTTCCTGAAAAATACAGGACGGTCTTTATAATGAGGGAAATTGAAGATATGAATACTTCAGAAACACAGGAATGCCTGGACTTAAGTGAAGTAAATGTAAAAGTCAGGTTAAGCCGTGCCAAGATCATGCTTCGAAATTCTTTAAGCGCCTTTTATAAAAAAGACGACATACTACATTTTCATCTAACGCGGTGTGACAGAATGGTTGAACTCGTTCTTAATCAAATTCGGGAAAAGGGCAGAAGTTGATGGTTAAAGGTTGGAAAGAGCTCACCATTGCTTTTGAACCTTCGACCCTTTACCTTCTGCCTTCTGCCATCAACCTTCAACTCAAAGCCTGTTCAAGATCATTCAAAATATCCGCAATATTTTCCAAACCGACGCTCATACGAATAAGCCCACCCGTTATCCCCGACTTATCCCGGTCTGCTTCCGACATCCCGGAGTGAGACATGGAGGCGGGGTGAGAAATCAATGTGTCAATAGTGCCAAGCGAAACCGCCCTTACACACATTCTTAACTTATTGATAAATTGCTTTCCACCTTCAAATCCATTTTTCAATTCAAAGCTTAATACACCACCGTGGTGACGCATTTGCTTTAAGGATATTCCATAATCGGGATGTGATGGCAAGCCGTTATAATTCACTTTTGCAATGGAGGGATGTCCGGATAAAAAATTGGCCACCTGTAATGCATTACTGCAATGCAGATCCATTCGTATCGCCAGGGTTTTGATACCTTGTATAACCAGGAATGCATCAAAAGGATTACTATTTGCACCCAGTAACTTATACGTATTGTAAACCCTGCTTTCCATAAAAGAAATATCTTTTCCAATTAAAACACCGCCGATAGAGGTGCCGTGGCCATTAAGGAATTTGGTAGTGGAATGAAATACAAAATCAACACCAAATTTAAATGGCTGCTGTAGGTAAGGCGTAGCAAACGTATTGTCTACGGTTACCTTCAGGTTATATTTTCCCGCAATTGCACATATCGCTTCAAGGTTGATGCATTGCATGGTGGGGTTTGCCGGTGTTTCAATATGTATCACCTTAATTGAAGGGGTTTTCCTGATAATATCTTCTATCATACCCGGGTCACGCAGGTCGTCAATTATGGCGGTGATACCAAAATTTTTTAAAAACCCATACAGGAATTCATGAGTTCCTCCATAAAGTGAATAATGTGACAATACCGCATCTCCGGCAGAGAGATTGGCCAAAAACATTGTTACCATCGCAGATTGACCGCTGGCATGCAACAATGCTTTCAATTGCAGTGGTGCGCCGGTTTCAGTGACAAGGCCGAAAGCCTCCAATGCTGCAATCACTTCTGCTGCTGCATTCGTGGTAGGGTTACCGAAACGGGAATAAATAAATCCCGGCTCTTTTCCGGAAAAGCGGTTCATCCCCTGTTCGGCGTTATCAAAGGTGAAGGTGGAAGTTGCAAATATGGGCATTAAATGAGCATGCCCGGCCGTAAAAGACCGGGCGGCGTGAATGGCCAATGAACTCATGTCTTCAAAACCTTCAACGATCATAAGAATATTTTTTAAATGAAATAATAATCATCCTGGCTATCCGGTTAAAATTTTTTTTGCAGGCATTATTTGCCTTTCGGTTTTATTGCCAGTACCATTTTTTGCCCGCGTAATAATATTTTTAAGCCCTGTCGTTTTAACGAAATATGCGATCCTTTTTTTTCATGTTCGTCTACCCTGTGCTGATAGGTCGCGATAATGTCTTTATAACTCAATACCCCGATAATGGTATTTTCTTTTGATACAATAGGCAAAACATCAATGTTTTCTTTTGCCATCTTTTCAACAGCAGAACGTAAACTATTATCGACCGATATGGAAATATTTTTCCTCCTGATCAGCGTACCGATCGTATTTTCCGGATCGTGGTGATTGCTTAATATGTTTGAAGCGCTCACAATGCCTTTAAAGTTATGCTCATTACTTACAATAATAAAATAATGGCTCTCATGAAGGTCTTCCTGTTGTATCCATTCCCTCACTTCACCAATGCTGTTTTCTTCACTTAACAATATGGCGTCTTCTTTCATTACATCAGCAACAATTTTTTTCTCCAGTATATCCGGTTCATACGAATCAGGCGTCTTTACACCGCGCCTCACAATCTTTTCTGTCATGATCGTATTTTCCATCAAAAAGAATGAAACGAAATAGGAGGCCGTGCATGAGGCCAAAAGTGGTAATAACGCTCCCGATTGGCCCGTTGTTTCCACGGCAAAAATAATAGAAGTAAGCAAGGCCCTTGAAGCCCCTGCAAACATTGCAGACATTCCTATTAAAGCCCCAAGCGGGAGGGTAACACCAGATGCCGGAAAAAAATAAAGTATTACAGATGCTAACAGGCTCCCGGCAGCCCCGCCGATAGTAAGCAGCGGAGCCAGTGTGCCTCCTGAGGTACCACTGCCCAGGGCAATGGCCCAGGAAACAAATTTCAAAAGGCACAACGACAATACGATCCGGATGGGCAAATTACCCGAAAGGATATCTGTAATATTTTCATAGCCCACACCTAATGTTCGTGGATTGAAGTAGCCTACAACCCCGACAGCTAATCCTCCAATTGCCGGCCACCACATCCAATGAATGGGAAACTTTTCAAAAACATCTTCAATAAAATATACGGTTTTTGTGATGAAAACAGCAAGCAGCCCGATGACAATGCCTATAATGCTATACCCAAATAGTGCGGTGTTTGAAGACATATTAAACTGCGTTGCTATGCCAAAAACATAACCTGGTCCAAACAGGAAATGATGGCCCGCCGCACCGGTAATACAGGCAAGGGCAACCGGGATAATTGAACGGGGTGAAAATTCAAACAATAATAGTTCAATGGCTAAAAATATAGCGGCAATAGGGCTACCAAAAATTGCTGCCATGCCGGCAGTTGCGCCTGCGGCCAGTAAAACTTTCCGCTCGTTGTGCGTGATACTTAATAATTGCCCAATAGTAGACCCCAGGGCGCCGCCTGTTGCAATGATCGGGCCTTCAGCGCCAAAGGGGCCACCGGTACCGATAGCAATGGCGGAGGAAACAGGTTTTAGAAAGCTCATGGCAGGCTTGATCCTGCTTTGGTTGGTTAGTATCTGTTCCATGGCTTCCGGTATTCCATGGCCACGAATGGCCTTTGATCCGTATAAAGCCATAAGGCCAACTATGATTCCGCCAATGGCGGGTATAGCAATGACAAACAGGCCCAGCGTGTGCCCCGTTGGACTGGCATGTACTACAGATAGCTTTCCATAAAATGAAATATTGGTGACCATGTTAATCAGCAAGACTAATATCCTTGCAATAAAGCTGATTAAAATTCCGGTAAGAATGGCTAAAATAGAAATGGTAATAATCCGCGTCTTGTTACTGATTTTCTGCTGATGAACATTTTCTGCTGCAAGTGTGTCAGTGAGAGATACCGATACCGGTATGATTTTGGAGTGCCTGTTTTGTTTAACCATTTCAATGAATAAATTTTGCGTGCAAAGTTCCATTAGAAAAATGGTGTTGCCACTTGCCAAATGGCAAGTAATGGGCACCTCATTATTTTTTGGAGAGATCTTTTCTGATCCTGCTCAATGAAGTGCTTGTAACGCCCAGGTAGGAAGCAATATTTTTTAATGGTGCATTCTGAAAAATATCCGGACTGGATTGAACCAGGTTAAGATATCGCTCTTCTGCAGTATGATGAAGCATGGATAGCATCCTTTGTTTCAGTTCGGCATAAGCACCCACCAGCATTGATCTTCCAAACTCTCTGAATTCCGGCATCGAATGAAAAGCTACCTGCAGGTTGTCAAATGTAATATACCAGGTGTTGCAATCTGTAAGGGCTTGAAAAGTTTCCCTGGTGTGCACCCGCTTGAAGAATGAAAATAGCTCGCATACCACCTGGTTATTTGAATAGAAGTTTGTGGTAATATCATTTCCATTAATATCATAAGTATAAGCTCTCACAAAACCATGTTCCAAAAAGAAATACTCATTGCATACTTTGCCTTCTCCTAAAAGAATATCATTTTTAAAGAAGGTCTTCTCCGTAAACCGATCCGCAATTTCTTCTGCTTTTAAATAAGAAATCGTGAGGCTTGTTTGAATAAACTGAATTAGCTGGGCCCGTTCGCTGGATGCTATGATTTTAATTCTTCTTTTCATTGAAATTGAAGATAAGAAAAATGCCAATAGAAATAGTAATGCACGGCCTTCAATTCCGGCGTGGTTTTTACAAAGAATAAATTAAAAGGCTTAATACTGTAAAGTTTTGAAATTCCGTCCATTCAAAAGTTATTTTTCTTAGTTCATCCGCATCTATATCATCACCCTGTTATTGGTTTCTCTATATGAATAACCCTACCCCGGTGGATTTTAAACTATCCTTTTGCCGATAAAATGCTCTTTGTAAAGTTGGGCGATAAATCTTAAAAAAAGATTTAACCGCCTTCACTAATA
>JBDTVX010000177.1:0-11757 GCA_040007015.1 Ferruginibacter sp.
ATGACAATTTATTTACAGTAGGCAATATCAGCGATGTATGGGTTTGGGCAAATGTTTATGAAACAGACATTTCCAAAGTAAAGGTTGGCTATGCCGCCAAAGTAACCACACTTGCTTATCCGGATAGTGTGTTTACGGGTGTGATAGATGAAGTAAGTAACATACTTGACCCGGTTACAAAAGTGATGAAAATCCGCGTGAAGCTTCCCAATGAAAAGCAATCATTGAAGCCGGAAATGTTTGCCAATATTGTTATTACCAACAAAGAAGGCAGCAAATCCATTGAAGTAGCAGCAAAAGCCATCATTTCTGAATATGGTAAAAATTATGTGATCATTTATAAAAGCAAGTGCGAATTGAGTGTGCAGGAAGTAGAGTTGTTAAAATCCGTCGGGGATAAAGTATATATCAAAACCGGTTTGAAGGAAGGCGACCAGGTTATTTCCCAGAACCAGGTATTGCTGTTTAAAGCGCTCACTGAAAAGTAAGTGGAATGGTGGAATGGTGGATTTGCTGAGTGTGGGCACCAGCGATGATTATTGATGGCTAACGCTATAGTGTATGCGCAGCTAAAACAACCTGTTTATGAAGCACGAAATTGTAAGTCCCATAGGGACGCAATATTGGCAGAAATAAAATGAAAATTGAATAAAGTCCCGTTGGGACGCGATAAAAAAATGAACGATAGCAAAGCAGGAATTGATGCAGTTTATATTCAACAAAATATCTTACAGCGCCGGAAAGATATCACGTCCCTACGGGACTTAATACCTTCGGTTCAATTTATTTCTACCGATATTTTGTCCCTGACGTGACCTGATGGAAATAGCATCACCAGGGAGACCAAATATCTTGCTGACATTTAAGTTTCAAAATTAAATAGCCAATATGCCAGAACTTTCTTCGGCCAAAAGGCCGCAGTAAAATAATTCTCATGAATAAGTTCATAAAAAGAATCATACATTTTTCACTAAGGCACAGGTACCTGGTCTTCTTTTTAACAGCGGTAATATCTGCTATTGGAATATGGAGCTATAAAAATACACCGGTGGAAACTTTCCCGGATGTAACCAATACGCAGATCATCATTATTGCGCAATGGCCCGGAAGAAGCGCCGAGGAGGTAGAAAAATTTATTACCATCCCAATGGAAACGGTATTAAATTCCGTGCAGAAAAAATCCAATCTACGCACTACCTCTGCATTTGGATTATCTTATGTGAGGATCATATTTGATGATGATGTGGACGATGCATTTGCAAGGCAACAGGTGCTGAGCCGGTTGGGCGGAGCCGATCTGCCGGATGGCGTGAAACCCGATGTACAACCTCCTTACGGCCCCACCGGCGAGATCTTCCGTTATACTTTAAAAAGCGCCACCAGGAATATCAGAGATCTGACAACGATACAAAACTGGGTACTCGACCGGCAATTTAAAAGCGTTCCCGGAGTAGCAGATGTAAACAGTTTTGGTGGCGAAGAAAAAACATTTGAAGTAAGTGTAAACCCCGAATTACTGATCAAGTATAACCTTACTTCACTCGACGTTTACAATGCCATCGCTAAAAGCAATATTAATGTGGGAGGCGATGTAATTGAAAGGAACGGCCAGTCTTACCTTGTGAGGGGTATCGGGTTGCTTAATAATATTGGTGAAATTGAAAATATCATCATAACAAAAACAAATGGGGTACCGCTGCTGGTAAAAAACGTAGCGGATATTGTAGAATCCGGAAAACCAAGACTGGGGCAGGTTGCAAGGGACCAGGACGAAGATGTGCTGGAAGGGATCATTGTGATGCGGAAGGGGGAAAACCCTTCAGAAGTACTGGATGCGGTAAGGGCAAAAGTGGAGGAACTGAATAATTCCATACTTCCAAAAGATGTTAAGATAGATACTTTTTATGACCGTACCAACCTGATGGATTTTGCACAGGAAACGGTGATACACAATTTAATTGAGGGCATCGTTTTGGTAACGCTGATCGTATTGATCTTTATGGCCGACTGGCGCACTACCGTTACCGTTAGTATCATAATCCCGCTCTCTTTATTGTTTGCATTTATATGTATGCGCATCAAGGGCATGAGCGCCAACCTGCTGAGCATGGGCGCCATCGACTTTGGCATTATCGTAGACGGGGCCGTGGTGATGGTAGAGGGTCTTTTTGTAGCGCTCGACAGGAGGGCGAAGGAAGTGGGCATGGTAAAATTTAATAAGCTGGCTAAGCTGGGTTTGTTTAAAACCACTGGCACAGAAATGGGGAAGGCAATATTCTTTTCAAAACTAATTATCCTTACCTGCCTGGTACCCATCTTTGCTTTTCAAAAAGTAGAAGGCAAAATGTTTTCTCCATTGGCCTATACCCTGGGCTTTGCATTGCTCGGCGCTTTATTATTTACCCTTACGCTGGTACCGGCACTATCAAGTATCCTGTTAAGAAAAAATGTAAAAGAAAAGCATAATCCCATCGTTATTTTTTTTGAAAAAGGTGTCGGTAAATTATTTGGCATCGTATACCGCAATCAAAAGAAAAGTGTGATCATTGCTTTAGTGGTAATGGTGATATCCTTTGCATCTGCGAAATTTTTAGGCACAGAATTTCTGCCGGAATTAAATGAAGGGGCATTGTGGGTGGAAGCCGAATTACCGATGAGTGTTTCGCTGTCGGAGGCAAATATCATCTCCAATAAAATGATTGATATACTCAAAGAATTCCCGGAGGTAAAACAGACTTTATCGCAGGTGGGCAGAACCAATGACGGCACCGATCCCAAAGGATTTTTTAATGTACAGATACAGGTGGATCTTAAACCCGCCAAAGAATGGAAAAGAAAGGTCACGGAAGACGAATTGATCGATGAGATGGATGTACAATTGAAAAAATTTCCCGGTATCGTATATAATTATTCGCAGCCCATCCGCGATAATGTGGAAGAAGCAGTGGCGGGCGTAAATGCCTCGATGGCGGTAAAAATATTTGGTCCCGATTTCGGTGTGCTGGACAGCACCGCCAATAAGGTGATGGATGTTTTAAAGCATGTAAAAGGTATCGAGGACCTGGGTGTTTTAAGAAACCTGGGACAGCCCGAATTCCGCATTGAGCTTGACCAGCAAAAAATGGCATTTTATGGTGTAAACACCGCGGATGCAAATTCGGTTATTGAAATGGCCATTGGTGGCAAGGCGGCCACTCAATTGTATGAAGGGGAACGAAAATTTGATATACGCATCCGTTATCAAAAAGACTTCCGGGCTACGCAGGATGCCATTGAAAATTTGATGGTTCCTACCAACGATGGTGCCAAAGTTCCGTTGAAAGAAATTGCCGATATTAAAACACTTACCGGCCCCGCTTTTATTTACCGGGACAACAATATGCGCTACATCGCCGTAAAGTTTTCCGTTCGCGGCAGGGACCTGGGAAGTACTATTGAGGACGGTCAGCAGCAGGTAGCCGCAACCGTTACATTGCCCCAGGGATACAAGACGACCTGGAACGGTGAATTTGAAAACCAGCAAAGAGCATCCGGCACATTATCGAAAGTAGTGCCATTGTGCCTGCTATTTATATTCCTGATCCTGTTTGTTACTTATGAAAATGTAAAAGATGCCCTGCTTACGATCATGAACGTACCCTTTGCCCTGATAGGGGGCATACTTGCCCTGCACGTAACCGGTATTAATTTTAGCATTTCCGCCGGAATTGGCTTTATTGCCTTGTTTGGGGTATGTATTCAAAACGGGGTAATTATTATTTCGGTATTCCGGAAAAATTTAGACGAAGGCATGCACCTGGACGAGGCGTTAAGGGAAGGGGTAATTTCCAGGGTACGCCCGGTGGTGATGACTGCTTTAATGGCGATGATCGGGCTTTTACCAGCGGCAATTTCCACAGGGATCGGCAGTGAAACACAAAAACCTTTAGCCATTGTTGTTATTGGAGGATTAGTTACCTCTACCATTCTGACACTGTTGATATTGCCGGCGATATATGCGTTGGTATTTAAATTAATGCATCACCGGGAAAACAGGAAACTATTGAAAAAAACAGGATTGGTAAGTTGAATCGGTGCCACGAATGCACGCCCGGCTGACTAATCATTCAGACAGGAATTTACACTTATTTGTTTTTATGTGATTATGTAACTACCTATTTAACCCAATTTTTTATTTACCCTGGTTCTATTCGCGTTTATTCGTGCATTCGTGGTAATCAATTTTAAGTTGCCGTTCAAGAGCGTTTTTTAATTCTGTATTTCTTTTAAAGAGCATCATAAAAAAATTTCTCCGGCATCCCTTCCATCCACTCCCTATGCTTAGGAAAGAAATAAATCAACGGTTGAAACGAATTGAATCAGTTGTTTTTCTCAATAATAAACTGGTGCATTCCATTTTCTGCGTGATAGGATATTACCAACTGGTGTGTATCCGCAATTTTCTTTACAATGGCTAATCCCAATCCATTTGAGTTATCGCCTTCGGCCCGTATTTTTTTAAATCGCTTAAACAACAGCGCGGTTTCAATGGCCGGCAAATAACTGGTATTGCTGATACTGTATTTATTTTCCGTAATGCTTACCAGGATTTTCCCGCCGGGATAATTATATTTAACGGAATTCCCGACCAGGTTACTCACCAATGATTCTGCCAGCAGGGGATGCATCCTGATGTTGAAATCAGCAACCATCTGCGTCTCTATGGCAACGCCTTTGTCCCTGATAATTTCATCAAACAGCCGGATATATTTTGTGGTGATGGTATTAAAATTGATTGTTTCATTTGTTTCGTATTGGTTGTTCTCGATCTTGGCCAGCAATAATAATGATTGATTTAATTTAGCGAGCCGTTTTATTGCAGTACTTGCTTCTGAAATAGCAGCGGCCTGTTCATCTTTGAGGTTAGTATCCTGCAATAATAATTCCAGTTTGCTTTGTGCAACCGCAAGCGGAGTTTGCATTTCATGCGCTGCATCTTCCGTAAATTCCTTCATATTTATATAATCATTGTGAATTTTATTCGCCATGGAATTAAGGGCAGTATTCAATTCATTAAATTCCTTTACGTTGGTATTGCTGTCAAAATAAATTGCTTCCATTTTCTGAAGCTCAGCGCTTCTTATTTTTTCGAGCGACCGTTGAAAGGGCTTCCATAATCCTTTACTGATAAACCAGTTAAATAGCAGGGTAATTATAAATAATCCTGTAAATACAAAAAACATAACACGGGTAACATTGGATACCACCACGGATTGCTGCACCTTCGATTTCCGGATGATCACCTGGTATGGGACGCCACGAATGAACAGCACATGCGACAACTGGCGGTAAGGCACATTGGCATTCACAATTGCCTGGAACTGCTGTGTATCTGTAATCCTGGGATAGATGGTAGTAACATCATTTACCGGATAGATCAGCAGTTCGGGCGTTTTTAAAATAAACGGGCCGCTGTTTTCGGTTTGTTCAGCTATATAGCTTACCCATTGTAATTCATCATTTAGTAACCCCGCATCCATTTCATGATTCAACTCTTTGTTAAACTGGTAGAATAAATAAAACCCACCTGCTGCCAGTAACGGGATGATGGCAAGCAAAAAATACAAAGTAGTTTTAGTGAGAAGTCTCATCATTCAAATTATATTTTGGGGCGATTCCTAATTATCCGTAAAGCGGTATCCTGTTCCATACACTGTTTTAATATAATCGGCGGCGCCGGCATCCATTAATTTTTTTCGAAGGTTTTTGATATGCGTATAAATAAAATCATAATTGCTTACCTGGTCATATTCATCACCCCAGATATGTTCCGCGATGGCGGGCTTGGTAAGCATCCTTCTCTGATTCACAATAAAATATTCAAGCAGCTGGTATTCTTTATCGGTTAACTCAATTGTTTTGTCATTCACAGTCACCCGCATCGCATCCACATGCAATTTTATTTCCTGGAAAGAAATGATTTTATTTCCGCTAAAATTTTTTCTCCGGATAATCGCATTGATACGTGCATTCAACTCCGATAAATGAAAAGGTTTGGTAAGATAATCATCTGAACCGATCTCCAGGCCTTCCAGTTTGTCTTCCAAAGAATTTCGCGCCGAAATAATGATGATGCCCGACCTGGATTCAATTTCCTTTAGCACTTTAACAATATCCAATCCGCTGCCATAAGGAAGTCCAATATCCACCACCACACAATCATAGCTGAAAGAATTAATTTTTTCAATTCCTTTTTTGAAATCTCCTACCGCTTCACAAACATACCCCTGGTGTTCCAGGTATTTTTGAATGGATTGCTGTAATGCCAACTCGTCCTCAATAATAAGAATTTTCATATCCATAAAAATAATGCTTATTTGCAAGGAAAGGCCCCTGCCTCCGCCAGCCTGCAGATTCATATCTCCTCTATAATTGTTAGATTACCCGGTTTTGATAATGGAAAAGAAATACCCACGCAGCGCGTACCCGCGAAAAATGGGGATCCTGTCCTAAGGTTTATAAAAAACCCACCTTTAAAAGGTGGGCTTTTCCAAACCAAAATCAAAATATAACTATTAAAATCTTACTCAGCGCCATTCAAATCGTTTAAAGCATACTGATAAGATGTTTGAGGCTGGTTGGGATATACTCCTGTAATCACCGCACTGTTTCCTGCATTCTTTATGGCATCATTCAGTTCATCAACCGTGGTTACTGCTTTGCCGTTTACCTGGGTGATAACAAACCCTTCCTTTACCCTGGTTTGATCTGTTAAAATGCCCTGGCCCAAACTTTTTACAACTACACCTCCCTGCAAACGCAATTTTGTCGCAGTGCCCTTATCCAGGTTTTCAAAAGAAGCGCCCAGTTGCTGAACTACCTGCCGCTTTAAACTTTCATAATTACCCGCATTGTCTTTCAGCACCACGTTAGCATTTTTTTCAACACCATTGTGCAAATAGCTTATTTGGATCTTATCGCCCGGGCGCATTACAGAAATTTTTTCTACCATTTCAGTACCGGTACTTACTGTCTCGCCATTTATCTTTGTAACAAAATCACCTTTTTGAATGCCTGCCGCCTGTGCTGCGCTTTCTTTTGCAACATCTAATACAAATACGCCATCCCCTTCTTTTATGTCATTCTTTTTACGATCGGCTTCACTCATCCGGTCGCTGCCAAACATTACACCAAGGTAGGCCCTTTTGCTGCTGCCAAACTTAATGATATCAGTTACTACTTTTTCTACAAGATTAGACGGGATCGCATAACCATAACCGGCATACGAACCTGTTGGGGAAGCGATGGCGCTGTTAATACCTATCACTTCACCGGAAGTATTTACCAGGGCGCCGCCACTGTTCCCTGGGTTGATCGCAGCATCCGTTTGTAAAAAAGATTCCA
The DNA here is from genome assembly GCA_040007015.1 of Ferruginibacter sp. Classification (GTDB taxonomy): domain Bacteria; phylum Bacteroidota; class Bacteroidia; order Chitinophagales; family Chitinophagaceae; genus Ferruginibacter. Next base: position 7,384 of record JBDTVX010000177.1, read on the forward strand.
GCGGTGTTTTACTCTGGCGGCTGTTAATACCGATACTCCTCGACTTCGCGCTAATGATACCGGATGTTACGGTTGTTTCAAGATCCAGCGGATAACCGATGGCCAATGCCCATTGCCCCAAATGAACCTTATCCGAATTGGCGAATGATAAAAAAGGAAGATTATTCGCATCGATCTTTAATACTGCCAGGTCGCTGCTTGCATCCCTGCCGATTACTTTGGCTTTAAAATCCTTTTTATTATTCAATGTAACTGTTAACTCATCGGCCCCATCAATTACATGGTTGTTGGTAACGATATAACCATCGGCACTAATGATCACTCCCGAACCGGAAGCCCTTTGTTCAGGAGACTGGAATGCATTTCCTTTTCCGCCAAACATATCGCCAAATCCATCACCAAAAAGGTCCCTCAGGGGATTATCCTGCGGAAGTGCATTGCCCGACACCTGCCTGGCCTTTGTAACCGTTCTGATATGAACTACTGCAGGCGCGGCTTTCGTTGCAGGCACCTCAAAATCCACCAAAGCAACGCTATTGTCGTTTGAATTATAACCGGCGTAGTGGGCATTACCAGGTTTGGAAACTGAAGAAGAAAGATCGGACTGATGCTGCCTGCTTTCCTTAATTTCACCCACTCCCCAAACACTGCCCGCTGAAGTGACCGCACTTACCAGTATTACGCCTAACCATTGTTTTGTTGTCATGATTTTATTTGATTTAAATTTTGCTGTTAAAAATTTCAACACAAGATTACCAATACATTCTGTGCGGTTTCTGTGATTTTTTGTAAAAATGATGTTAAAGGTTAGTTGGGGTAATTTCTGGAAAAGTTAGGTTATTTACAAGATAGATTTTTAATTGGCACGAATGACCGGATTGACACGAATAAAGACTATTTTTTATAAAAAAAATTCCTTGCAATCCGATTTCTATCGATCGTGACAAAAAAAAACAAAATCTTATTTGGCCCGTAAACCGGTCGCGGTTGAGGATCTATTGATTTGCATTGACCAGCGGCTTATTCTTCATTACAAAAAAGGAACATTTTTTTCCTGTTTTGCACGCGGCCCTAAAAAAAGCATTAGAAACATCCGCCAAAGTAATATTTCCTGCCCGGCTGAAAGCTCGTTTGCCGGTAATATTAAGCCCCCTTTTAGCCGTATACTTTTCATCTTTAAATGATTCTTTTTCAAGCTCTTTGTACAATGTATCATAATCTTTTTCATCAGTATCCTGTAGCTGAATATTTGTTATAAATTTTGTCATGGTGAAATATTTAACGATCAGGTAATGGTATTTTTCCTTTTGCATATTTGTTCCGTCCGGCATCCTGGCCATTTCCATTTTCATAACTACGATTGCCCGAACGGGGCCGGGTAACGAAAATGTCTCCCGGTCTGCAAAAAAGCTTATTCTTAAAACGTAGCACCTTTTTGCCGGGTTACTATTAAAATCGATCTTACTATACCAGGCATTGCAACTATAATACTTTTAAAACTATCATTTTTAATCGTATTTTGCAAATTGGAAATTATTGTATTTTTAATTTGCACAATAAAAAGACCTGTTAATAAATGAATATTTTTTCTTTAAATTATAAGAAAAAATAACAAAACCAGTAAGCTTGTTAGCCCTGCTAAGCCGGAATATAAAATACCCAGGTCCATTTTTCCAGCATGCAATATGCTGTAGCATAAAAAACCAACAAACACTGAAAATAGAAAAAACAAGGCAGGAAAATATTTATCTTCTATCACTAAAACCTTTTAAAAAATGGACACACAAAACCTGATGGGCGAGGAATTTGCGCCTGCTACACTACCTTCGTCCGATGAGAAAACGATGGCAATTTTATCTCATATCCTCACTCTTGTTTCTTCCTTTATAGCCCCGTTGATTATTTACCTGGTAAAGAAAGACGAGTCTCCCTATGTTGCCGAACATGCGAAAGAGTCATTGAACTTTCAAATCACTATGTTTATTCTTTACATCGTTTGCGGGATTTTAATCCTGGTGCTGATTGGTATTTTGCTGATCTGGCTTTTATCAATCGCCAACCTGGTGCTGGTCATTATCGCCACAATCAAAGCCAGTGAAAATAAGATGTACAGGTATCCGATAAATTTCAGGCTGATCAAATAAACGGCAGCATTATCAATTAAAATATTTCGGGTATAACAACAGAATGGCTATTTTTGTCTATTATTTTAGTAGACTAAAAAACCTGTATGCGTTTATTGTTTTTATTGATGGCAGTATTTACAATTGTCCTTGCTTCTGCACAGCAGGGTAACTGGGGAGCGATGCTCCACCGGGAAGATGGCAACAACATTGCTTTTACTTTTGATTGGAAAACAGAAAAAGGGAAGCCTGTGTGGTATATTAAAAATGCCGCTGAAAAAATACGGGTAGATAATATCACTGTTGCGGGCGATTCTTTAATTGTGCAGATGCCGGTGTTTGAATCGCAATTCAGGTTGGTACTGGAAAACAATCAAATGACCGGGGTTTGGATAAAAAGGGGCGCTGTAAAAACACTGGTATTGCCATTTAGCGCGAAGCCTGGCGCTAACAGGTTTGCTTCAAATACCGCAGCCGGAAAAAACATCTCCGGCAGGTGGGCTGTAACATTTTCAGGTAATAAAGACAGTGAACTTTCAGTAGCGGAATTCACCCAGAAAGGTAATTTACTGACAGGCACTTTTTTAAATGCTACCGGCGACTACCGTTACCTGGAAGGAATTGTTACAAAAGACACGCTGTTCCTTTCAGGCTTTGATGGCGGCCATGCGTATCTTTTTAAAGGCATTGCAGAAAACAATTCTACCATCACCCGTGGGAAATTTTATTCCGGCGGCACCGCCAAAGAAGAATGGACAGCCATTAAAAACAATCAGGCCAAATTGCCCCTGGAATCAGTTGCCATGTACGTTAAGCCAGGTGAAGAAAGCCTTGATTTTTCTTTTAAAAATTTGGAGGGCCAACCCGTTTCTATCAAAAGTGACCGCTTTAAAAACAAGGTGACAGTGGTGCAACTAATGGGTAGCTGGTGCCCCAACTGTTTGGATGAAACAGCTTTTTTAAGTGAGTATTATAACAAAAATAAGCAACGGGGCGTGGAAATAGTTGCGCTTGCTTATGAATACAGCTCAAATTGGGAGCGATCAGCAAACAGCCTTAGAAAATTTCAGCAGCGTTTTAATGTACAGTACCCCATTTTGAATACCGAAGTGCCGGTAACGGATTCTTTGCGTACGGAAAAAACCCTGCCACAGGTAACAAGGATCAAATTTTTTCCTTCCTCCATCATCATCGACAAAAAAGGAAAAATTCGAAAGCTGGATACAGGCTTTAACGGGCCTGCTACCGGCGCCCATTATGTTGCTTATAAAAAGGAATTTGAAGAAACGATTGATAGACTGCTAAAGGAAGCTCCCTGAACGTCCGAAGGAGGAACGAATGGTAAGCGCTTTTCAAAATTTGATATCCATTTTTGAATAAAGCTTTAAGATCGATCAAAACTGATTTTGAGAAATTAAAAGTAATTTTTTCATCGAAAGAAAAGTGTTACGAATTCGCAGCGTATAAAGTCCCCCTCGGGGATTTAGGGGCTTTTTTCGGATTTGAACTTTTTTATTTAAAGCCAATCATCATGACAAATAATAATATTGAATGCCCGGTGGATCTTGTAGTAATCAACGAAAGAAAAGCAAGACTTACAGCAGGAAGCGTGTTTATCCTTACGGTTATTTATTTATTTACCGGACTTTGGGCCATCCCTGTTTTCCTGGTACTTGATTTTTTTGTGCGTGGGTTTAACCTGGGTCGGTATAGCCTCCTCAATTTCATAAGTGACAAACTGATCCGTATTTTTTCGATCAGGCCAAAGGCCACTGACCAGGCGCCAAAGAGGTTTGCAGCAAAAATCGGCTTCCTGTTTTCGTTGTCTATTGTTGGTTCGCTTTTCTTTCAGTTTCAGACGGCGCCACTTATCATTGCCCTGGTATTAGCCACATTTGCATTGCTTGAATCAGTTATGGGGTTTTGCGCTGGATGTTATGTGTACAGTTTTTACTTAAAAATTATAAAGTGAAAAACCTTACCCCCAGCCTTCCCGGAAGGCAGGGACAGGTTCCTCAAAGGCAGCGGGAGCCTGGGCGTCTTGTATTCCCTTTACTTTATCATCGTATGTTTTTCTTTTTTCAACCTGCAAAGTCGCAGCCTTTAAAAAATGGAAAATCCTTCACGGTTGGAAACTATTACAAAACAAAATGGGCTTTGCCGATCAGTTTATTCATTTATGGAAATTAAACCATTATCTTTTAATTAAAAAAGCAATAGAAAAGGGTGATATTATTTCTGTAACAGCAGA
>JBDTVX010000178.1:0-11629 GCA_040007015.1 Ferruginibacter sp.
CGATCTTCACCCTTTTCAACCTGCGTATCAGTTCTTCTGTCTTTCCACTGAACATACTACCGCAAATTACTTCGATCCAGCCACGCCTTTCACCTGATATACCTGGTTCAATAAACATTATATGTTTTTTTTAAAATTCAGTTAGTAACTTTAATGCCGTAATTGCAAAGATTAAGGTTTTGAACCATTGGTCAAAACTAAATTTCTTTCTTATTGGTAAATCGTACATTTAATCGTGTTTTTATGGAAAGAGTGGAAACACTTTTGCAAAAGTTGCTACAGCAATTTAATGACAAAGCCACAGCGGAACAACTTTTACTGACTGTGCAAATGCTGCAACACGAGTTAACTCATGTGCAGTCAACCCAGCCGGTTATGGCATTGGGATCGGTAGTAGTTTCCATGCCTTTACAGGCAATCGTAATCCAACCACCTATGGCAATTGTTTTTGAAAAGAAACCGGTGGATGAAGAAAAGACTGTTGAAATTTTGCAGGTGGATGAAGCCGAAATAGCTGCGGAACTGGAAGAAATAAAACACCACGCTGCAGTAATGCAGCAGATAAGCGGGCACAACAAACCGCATTTATTGTTTGACCTGGATGAAGATGATATTCCTACCCTTACTCACCAGGTACCGGGCAGAGGAAAAGAGATCAATGAAACAGTTTCCGAAGAATCGGCTTCGGTAAATGATAGTTTAAAGGAAAAGAAAATTGAAATCAGCGAAAAGTTAACCGGTTTACCGGTAAAGGACCTTAAGAAGGCGATTGGCATCAATGACCGTTTTTTATATATCAACGATCTGTTCAGAGGTGATGAAGCAATGTACGAAAGAAGCATCAAAACAATCAATAGTTTTTCTATCTGGCCGGAAGCGGAATATTGGATAAGAAGAGAACTGAAAACAAAATTAGGCTGGACCGATGATAATGAAACAGTAAAACAATTTGATCAGTTGGTCAAAAGGCGTTTCTCCTGAATGAATTGAATTATTTTATTACTTGCACCTGCATTTGTGTACACATAATTTTTAGCCGCTACTCCTTTTTCAGTTAATAAACTTTCATTTTCCCATAATTCATTTAAAACTTTTTCCAACTCCAGGGCATTCTTTACCGCCAGGGCCCCGCCGCATTCGATCAGGCCGATTGCCTCTGAATATTTTTCAAATTCAGGTCCGTAGATAACCGGTTTTCCATATACCGCGGCTTCGAGTACATTATGTACTCCGTCGGCGCCAAACCCGCCACCCACATAGGTTATATCTGCATAATAGTAAAGCCTGGACAGCATTCCCACGTTGTCGATGATGAGAACATTGGGGGTTGATGGTTGTTGGTGGTTGGTTGTTGGTTGGTCGTTGCTGGTTGGTGGTTGATCGTTTAGTAACTCCGAATAGAGGATGGAATTGACAAATTCTTTCCTTACATCTTTTAAATTTTCAGCATCCGTTTCATGTGGTGCTATGATAAATTTTATTTGTGGATTGGCCCTTACATAATGGATAAGCTCCGCTTCATCGTCCTCCCAGGTACTGCCTGCAACGAGTATCCTGCTATCCTTGCAAAATTTTTTAATAATAAGAAGCGGCTCAAATTTCTCAGCAATTTCAATTACCCGGTCAAACCTGGTATCACCGTTAATAGTAATATTTTCATGAATGCCTGCCGTAGCTAGCAAATTCGCCGATGTTTCATTTTGAACAAAAAAATGAGTAAAACACTGCAGCATCTTTCTCCATATCCCTCCATACCATTTAAAAAAAGGATGGTTGAACCTGAAAATACCTGATACCAGTAATACAGGGACATTCCTTCGTTTCAATTCATGTAAATAATAATACCAAAATTCATATTTTACCCACAATACCAGTGTTGGATTTAATGCATCCACTAATTTTTTTGCGTTGGATGAACTATCCAATGGCAAATAGAAAATATGATCCGCCCCCTTGTAATTTTTCATCACTTCATATCCCGAAGCTGAAAAAAAGGTTAAAACAATGGTAACCAGTGGATATTCTTGTTTTAATGATTCTAATACCGGTCTTCCCTGCTCAAATTCTCCCAGGCTGGCGCAATGCATCCAGATAAGTTGCAGGTTTTGTACTCCGGGATTTAATTTGATTTTTGCAAATATATTTTTTCGTCCCTGTACCCCCAGCCTGGCTTTATTATTAAATAAAGCAGCTATTCCAAATGCCACAGCATACAACTTTAAAAATATGTTGTAAAGCATATTGCCCAATTGTTATTTTTTAACAAATCTACCCGCAAATTTTCAATCTTTTACCGCCTAAATGAAAAGAGAAACCTCAAACTTGATACTTTGACCCGAAATCCTATCTTTGCAATCAAAAAAAAAACAGTGTATGAGGCCGTTGTACATGGTAGATACCAAAACCCAGTACCAGAAAATAAAGCCGGAAGTTAACGCGGCTGTTTTGGCGGTACTGGAAAGTTCACAGTTTATAGGAGGGGAAGCTTTAAATAATTTTGTACAAAACCTGGCTGCCTACAACGGAGTAAAGCACGTGATTCCCTGTGCCAATGGTACCGATGCATTGCAGATAGCGATGATGGCCCTTGATCTTAAACCCGGTGATGAAGTGATCACTCCCTCGTTTACTTATATTGCTACCGTAGAGGCGGCAGCATTATTAAAATTGCAGCCCGTTTTTGTGGAGGTGGATCCAAAGACCTTTTGCATGGATGCTGAATCGGTTGAAAAAGCCATCACTTCCAAAACCCGGGCCATTGTTCCGGTTCATCTTTACGGCCATGCCACGGATATGGAAAAAATAATGGCCATTGCAAACAAGCACGGCTTATATGTAATCGAGGACAATGCACAGGCGATCGGTTGCGATTATACATTCAGCGATGGAAGGGTTGTAAAGACCGGCGGGATTGGCCATATCGGCTGTACTTCCTTTTATCCTTCAAAAAACCTGGGCGCTTATGGCGATGGGGGGGCAATATTCACAAATGATGCTTTGTTGGCAAAAAAACTAAAAATGATTGCTACCCATGGGCAGAGTAAAAAATATTATCATGACATTGTAGGATGCAATTCGCGATTGGATACGGTGCAGGCGGCGATCCTTGATATAAAATTAAAATACCTGGATGAATACAATGGCGCACGCAGAAAAGCGGCGGATTATTATGATAAAGCCTTTGCAAATAATGCAGAAATAAGCGTACCATACAAGGCTCCATACAGCGATCATGTGTTTCACCAATATACCATTGTTCTAAATGATCTAAACGGCACCGGTCATAAGCGGGACGGGTTAAATCAATATCTTGCAGGTAAGGGTGTGCCTTCAATGATATACTACCCGGTGCCCTGCCACCGGCAAAAAATGTTTGATTCCCCCGGGGGAAATAATGTCAGTTTGCCCGTTACAGATTGGTTATCAGAAAGGGTCATTTCGCTACCCATTCACACAGAACTGGACAGGGAACAACAGGATTTCATTATTTCAAATGTGTTGGATTTCATAAAATCAATATAAAAAAAGATGAATATTGCAGTAGTCGGAACAGGATATGTGGGATTAGTAAGCGGAACGTGTTTTGCAGAAACAGGAAATACAGTCATTTGTGTAGACATTGATAAAGACAAGGTGGCCAAATTATCGTCCGGGCAAATAACTATTTATGAACCAGGACTTGAAAAACTATTTTTAAGGAACCAGAAAGAAAATCGTTTACGTTTTACTACTTCACTGGTTGATGGGATAAAGGATGCCCAGATTATTTTCCTGGCACTGCCAACACCTCCCGGTGCAAACGGAAGTGCTGATTTGAGGTATATTTTAGGAGTGGCAAAAGAATTGGGGGGGATGATTAAGGAAGGGGATTATAAGGTAATTGTTGACAAAAGCACCGTGCCTGTAGGAACTGCCGAAAAAGTAAGGATCACTTTATCGGAAAATGGAGCGGGAGAAGAAACTTTTGACGTAGTCAGCAATCCGGAGTTTTTAAGAGAGGGGGTAGCTGTAGAAGATTTTATGAAACCGGACAGGGTAGTAATTGGTACGTCATCAGAAAGAGCCAAAAAGATTATGAGCGATATCTATGCCCCGTTTGTGCGCCAGGGGAACCCCGTAATCTTCATGGACGAAAAAAGTGCTGAACTGACAAAATATGCTTCCAACTCTTTTCTTGCCACGAAAATTACATTTATGAATGAAATTGCCCGTCTCTGCGAACTAATGGGAGCGAATGTTGATATGATACGCAAAGGCATGGGGAGTGATGACCGTATCGGCAGGCGCTTTTTATTTCCGGGTATCGGCTATGGCGGAAGCTGCTTTCCAAAAGATGTCCAGGCATTGGTGCAATCATCAGCAGAAGTGAACTATAATTTTAAGATACTGGAAGCTGTAATAGAGGTAAATGCGAAGCAAAAACTTCACTTAATCCCAAAGATCAAAGCCTATTTTAACAATGATCTGCAAGGTAAAAAAATTGCTTTGTGGGGACTGGCATTTAAACCCAATACCGATGATATCAGGGAGGCACCGGCTTTATTTGTGATTGATGAATTATTGGCTGCAGGCGCTATTATATCAGCCTTTGATCCTGAAGCAATGAAGAATGTAAAGCAGGTGGTTGGAGATAAGATAACCTATGTGGAAAGCCAGTATGAAGCATTAAAGGATTCAGATGCATTGGTGATTGCAACAGAATGGAGTGAGTTTAGAACACCGAACTTTGATAAAATGACCTCTTTATTAAAAAACAAGGCGATTTTTGATGGACGGAATTTGTTTGATTTAAAACTGATGGAAGATATTGGGTATCACTATGTGAGTATTGGTAGAAGAGTAATAGGATAAGTATGTCGGATGCCTGATTTTTTGATGTCTGATTTTTCAAAAGCAATCAACTTTTGAAATCGCCGGTTAGATCGTTATTGTTTAAAGAATACTTTGAAAAGTTAAATAGCTATAAAACATATAGGATGAATTATTTTCCTATAGCTTCTATGGTACAAATTTTTAAAAAATCAGACATCAGGCATTCAAATCTGGTATCTGAATTATGCATAAAATAGTATATCTTATGGCTTCCAAACGTGTATTGATAACAGGCGCGGCCGGCTTTCTGGGGTCTCATCTTTGTGACTGGTTTATTAAAGAGGGTTGCCAGGTAATTGGGATGGACAATTTAATTACAGGAGATCTTAATAATATCGAACATCTTTTTAAATTAAAAGAATTTGAGTTTTACCATTATGATGTTTCTAAATTTATTCATGTGCCGGGCGAACTCGATTACATTTTACATTTCGCCTCACCAGCCAGCCCGATAGATTATTTGAAAATCCCTATTCAAACATTAAAAGTCGGTTCCCTGGGTACCCATAATTGTTTAGGCCTGGCCCTGTCTAAAAGGGCACGAATATTGGTAGCAAGCACCAGCGAAGTTTACGGTGACCCGATAGTTCATCCGCAAAATGAAGAATATTGGGGCAATGTAAACCCGGTAGGCCCAAGAGGGGTATATGATGAAGCCAAACGTTTCCAGGAAGCCATTACCATGGCCTATCATACTTTTCACCACGTGGAAACCAGGATCGTTCGAATATTTAATACCTATGGACCCCGGATGCGGTTAAACGATGGCCGTGCATTACCTGCATTTATTGGCCAGGCGTTGCGTGGTGAAGATCTTACCGTTTTTGGAGATGGAAGCCAAACAAGAAGCTTTTGTTATGTAGCCGATATGGTAGAAGGAATCTATCGTTTGCTGATGAGCAATTATGCATTGCCTGTAAATATTGGTAATCCTGATGAAATCTCATTGAAGGATTTTGCGGAGGAAATAATAGAGTTGACCGGTACAAAACAAAAAATAGTTTACAGATCATTACCCACCGATGATCCAAAACAGCGCCAGCCCGATATTACATTGGCTAAAAAAATTTTGGATTGGCAACCTACTATGAACAGGAAGGATGGGTTAAAAATAACATACGAATATTTTAAATCCCTGCCGCAGGAAGAGTTATATAAATTGCCCAAAGAATTTGCAAAGGCTGCACGGTGGCCTTTGCCGGCATAAATTTTGAAACAATTTCTTTGAAGTCAACATACAGGTTATTAAAAAAAGCCTTTGGATTTTAAAGTAATAATATAATTAATTAACTATAATATTAATTCAATAACCTCATCAGGAAAAGGCGCAATCCGGTGTTTTTCCTGATGTACTATTTACTAATTATGTACCAGGATTTATTAAATAAAAACAAAAAACTTGCTGTCATTGGATTAGGATACGTAGGATTACCGATTGCGTTAGAATTTGCAAGAAAGATTAAAGTGATTGGTTTTGATATCAATGCCGCACGACTTGAAATGATGCGCAACGGCATTGATCCGAGCAAGGAGCTGAAGAAAGAAGCATTTGAAGGATGCGATATTGAATTTACCAACGACCTGAAGGTTTTAAGGCAGGCAAATTTTTTTATTGTGGCCGTACCTACACCGGTAGATGACCACAATATACCCAACCTGGTACCGGTACAAAGAGCAAGTGAAACAATAGGAAAGGTAATAAAGGAAGGCGATTACGTGGTGTTTGAAAGCACGGTGTACCCTGGTTGCACTGAAGAAGATTGTTTACCGCTCATTGAGAATTTATCGGGATTAAAAAATATAATCAATTTTAAAACAGGCTATTCACCGGAAAGAATTAACCCGGGTGACAAGGAGCATAGTTTAGCTAAAATTATAAAAGTAGTAAGTGGCTGCGATGCAAATAGCCTGGATGTGATCGCCAAAGTGTATGAATTGGTAGTAACTGCGGGTGTATATAAAGCCACCAGCATTAAAGTTGCAGAAGCCGCAAAAGTGATTGAGAACACGCAGCGTGATTTGAACATCGCCCTGATGAACGAGCTCTCTATCATCTTTGACAGAATGGGTATCAATACATTCGAGGTACTGGAAGCCGCAGGTACCAAATGGAATTTTTTAAAATTTCAGCCAGGCCTTGTAGGCGGTCACTGTATTGGTGTGGATCCTTATTATCTTACTTATAAATCAAGGGAATTAGGCTACGATAGCCAGGTTATTTTAGCCGGAAGAGTTATTAATGATGGGATGGCTGGTTATGTGGCAAAAAAAGTATTGCAGCATATCATACAAAATACCGGGTATGTAAAGGATGCAAAAGTACTGGTGATGGGAGCCACGTTTAAGGAAAATGTAAGTGATATACGTAACAGTAAAGTCGCCGATGTAGTCAGGGAATTGAAATCTTTTTCATTGAAGCTAGATATTACAGATCCTTTTGCGGAAAGTAATGAGTTGATCCATGAATACGGATTTTCACTTTCGCAACAGTTGGCTGATGATTATGATGCTGTATTGGTAATGGTTCCTCATGACGAATACAAAAACCTGGATGATGCTTATTTCGCGGGGATTACCAAACCAACAGCTTTGGTCGCAGATTTAAAAGGCATGTTCCGGGGTAAAATTAGCAGCAGGCAGTATTGGAGCCTCTGACCTGGGTTGAAATTTTTTTAAAAGAAAGAATTTTAAAAGGAGGAAATAAAGTAGCGCACGAATTTGCTGATACGGGAATTTCCCCCGCAGAAAAAGGATTTATTCGGGCAGGTTTTAGCATTTAGTTTTTTTATTATTGAGTATTGACCATTCCCATGACGTTTCATACAAAGGACATCTCTAAAAATAACTTTTTAATAACCGGCGGCGCCGGATTTATTGGAGGTCATATTGCTGAGTACCTGTTAAAAAATGGTGCCGCTAAAGTACGGGTCCTCGATAACCTGGCCAATGGTTTTCAAACCAACCTGGATGTGCTTCGCCAATTTGCTGCCTTTGAATTTATGGAGGGAGATATCCGGAATGCAGGTACCTGTCACCAAGCTTGCAAAGAGATTAATTACGTAAGTCACCAGGCCGCACTAGGCTCCGTGCCCCGGTCTGTTAAAGAACCTGTGTATTTTAATGAAGTAAATGTAGGCGGGTTTGTAAATATGCTGAAAGCGGCTGTGGATAATAATATCGGGCAATTCGTTTATGCATCTTCTTCATCAGTATATGGCGACGAACCAACCTTACCCAAATTGGAAAGTAAGGTAGGCAATTGTCTTTCTCCTTATGCGGCTACCAAAAAAACAAATGAATTATACGCAGAGGTTTTTGCGCAGGTATATGGTATAAAATCAATCGGCTTTCGTTATTTCAATATTTTTGGCCCCCGCCAGGATCCCGATGGCGCTTATGCCGCTGTAATCCCTTTGTTTGTAAAAGGCATTATGAAACAGCAGCCCGTATATATTAACGGGGATGGTGAACAAACAAGGGATTTCACCTTTGTGGAAAACGCGGTTCAAATAAACATTAAAGGAATGTTGACGGAAAATGAGGTGGCTTTTAATAAAGTTTATAATGTAGCGGTAGGTGAAAATTTTTCCGTTAACTATTTATACAAGGTTTGTAAAGATTACTTAAAAAGTGATTTCGAAGCTACCTATAGAGAGCCCAGGGTAGGAGATATCAGGGATTCACTGGCTGATATCTCGCTTGCTAAAAATTTATTAGGATACAACCCGGGTAAAATGTTTGATGACGGATTAAAAGAAACAATTGAATACTTTAAAAAGATATATTCAACTGATCCGGAATAAAATTTACAGGAACAGTATTTCACGACGACCGGCGGGAAAAATTATCTTTAACCAATTATCAATTCAAAAAGATGCCTTTTATTAAAACAGATTTTCCAGGTTTACTGATTTTTGAGCCCGTTGTATTTGCAGACAGCCGCGGATATTTTTTTGAAAGTTATAATGAAAAAGTATTTTCAGGCGAAGGCGTAGAAATAAAATTTGTCCAGGACAACCAGGCAAGATCAGGTTACGGTGTAATCCGCGGATTGCATTTCCAACTGGCTCCATACGCTCAAACTAAATTGATAAGGGTATTATTTGGTAGTATCCTGGATGTGGCAGTAGATATCAGGAAAAATTCTACCACTTACGGAAAAGCGTATGCGATAGAGCTTACCGCGGAAAATAAAAAGCAATTGCTGGTGCCAAAAGGCTTTGCACATGGCTATTCCGTATTGAGTGAAACCGCCGAGGTTTTGTATAAATGTGATGAATTTTATAATAAGCAAAGTGAAGGCGGGCTATTGTACAATGATCCAAAACTTTCCATTGATTGGCGGATCCCCGCAGGTAATGCAGTAGTTGCTGATAAAGACCTGGTCCATCCCGGCATTGATAACTGTATTAGTAATTTCATTTTTTAATCTGATGAGTCATGGAAGAAAAAAAGAAAATTTTTGTAGTCGGTTCCAAAGGCCAGCTGGGAAACGAAATGCAGGTGATCGCATCCGCTTATGATGCATACAATTTTTTATATGCAGACATAGAAGATTTAGACATTGGAGATGTGGAAGCGGTAAAGGAATATTTTGCCCTCCATGCAATTGACTACTGTGTTAATTGCGCAGCTTACACGGCCGTAGATAAAGCCGAAACGGAAAAGGAAAAAGCTTATCTCATCAATGCGGAAGCAGTAGGAAACCTGTCCCAGGTTTGTGCAGCATATAATATCATATTCATACATATTTCAACTGATTATGTATTTGATGGCACGGCAATAAATCCTTACAAAGAAGACGACACGCCAAACCCGGTCAATTTATACGGTGCTTCAAAATTGAAAGGGGAAACATTAGCTTTACAAAATAACCCCCATTCAATTATCATTCGAACCTCGTGGGTCTATTCATCTTTTGGAAACAATTTTGTAAAATCAATGCTGCGGTTGATGAACGAAAGAGATGCCATCAACGTAGTAAGTGACCAGCAGGGTTGTCCAACATACGCCGCAGACCTGGCAGCAGCGATCATGCATATTATCGGACAACTACAGCAGCGGACGGTAATTTTGAACGATCCTTTACCAGCTTCCAGAATTTTCAACTATTCCAATGCAGGCGTTATCAACTGGCACCAATTTGCAATGGCGATCGGAGATTTATCGGGAAGCAAATGCAAAGTAAATCCCATACTTACTTCACAATATCCCACACCCGCAAAGCGGCCACAATATTCCGTTATGGACACTGATAAAATTCAACGAACGTTCAACCTGCATATTCCGGAATGGAAGGATAGCCTTGAAAAATGTTTGAAAATATTACTTAAAAGGTGAAAGGTAAATGGTCAATGGTCAATCGTTAATCGTTAATGGTCACCATTACCATTCAAAAATTCCTTATTTCTTATATATACCAACTTGGTTCCCCCTTTATCGCGCTTATCAATTTCAAACTGCGGTAGGGATACTACCAGTGGTGTGAGCTTTGAAAACCCATAATTCCTGGGATCGAAATTGGGCTGTTTTTTTAATAAGAGACTACCTACCTCACCTAAAAAAGCCCAGCCGTTTTCATCGCCGAGGTCATCGATCGTAGTCGCCATTAAATGGAGCGTTTCTCTATTCAGCTTATCTACAGAAACAGCCGGTTGGTGATGGGTCTTTTTTGTTTTGGTCGTTGTTTTAGTGGTGACATTTTCTTCTACATCGGGGATAGCGATAATTTCCATATATATGAATTTGTCGCATGCCACTATAAAAGGATTGGGAGTTTTCTTTTGCCCGATACCGAATACTTTCATGCCTGCCTCCCTTAGTCTTGTGGCCAGTCTTGTAAAATCACTATCGCTTGAAATAATGCAAAATCCATCCACTTTTCCCGAGTATAAAATATCCATCGCATCAATAATCAATGCACTGTCGCTGGAATTTTTGCCCGATGTATAACTATATTGCTGAATGGGAGTGATTGCATTTTCCAGCAACACATTTTTCCAACCCGAAACGGTGGGCTTCGTCCAGTCGCCATATATTCTTTTAAAGGTAGGGGTACCATATTTTGCAATTTCTTCCATCACCCCTTTTACATTGCTGTAAGGCACATTGTCGGCATCTATTAAAACAGCCAGGCGTATATCTTTTTGAAAATCCATAACACAAGATAATTCTTTTTTATTACTCACTTTTCTGTTCAAAAATTATGGCGCGGAACGATGGATAAAAATTGTCCTTTTTTTTGCGACAAGCTTTAGCACCCTGATCAGCTGCAGTGTCGTCCGCCAGGCGGCGGATCAAAGGAGGATATCTATTGAGCTTTTATCGACGCAGATAAGGTGGTCATCAAACCGCTGACATCAACCCATTTCTATTGCCTACTTTTGCAACTCATTATGCAACTCTTCAACACTACCGGCAGGATAATCATTACCTGCAGCAACCGTTTATCGCCCTTCCTGCAACAGGAAGTTTTGGAACTGGGCTTTACACCCGTCCGTACCTTTAAAACAGGTGTGGAATTAAAGGGAACCATGGCCGGTTGTATCATATTAAATTTAAATCTGCGCTGTGCCAGCCAGGTATTATTTTCTATAAAAGAATTTACCGCCCGCAATGCAGATGAGTTGTATAAAACCTTAATTGACTTTGAGTGGGAGGATATTATTGCTGCCAACGGATATTTTTCGATCACCAGCAATGTAGATAATGATACCATCAACAATTCTTTATTTGCCAATGTAAAAGTAAAAGATGC
>JBDTVX010000179.1:0-11574 GCA_040007015.1 Ferruginibacter sp.
ACACCGTCAGCTATAATTTCCACATCCATTTCATCAATGATAAAGGCGCTTTCTATAACACCTGCATAGCGAAATGCATTTCTTCTGGTAACACCCGACATACCGGAATACAAATGTGTGATCAGCGAATAGCCATTATCAAATGCCTCCAGCACCTCTTCATAAATCGCATCCGTATGCGCCACCGAAGCCAATATGTTTTTTGATCGCAGGCACTTCCCCAATTCAATGGCTCCTTTTAATTCGGGCGCAATGCTCCATCGCTTAATCGAAGAAGAACGCGACAAAATATCTTTATACTCTTCCGGATCAGGATCCCTGATATACCGGGGATCCTGTGCCCCACGCTGGGCCATGGCAAAGTAGGGGCCTTCCAGGTGCATACCAAGAAACTGTGCCCCATTAATATTATTGCGGTTGGCATCTTCATATACTGCAAGTGTTTGCAATATCTCCTCCTTTGTACTCGTAAGCGTGGTGGGCAACATCGCCGTGGTACCATATCGCGCATGTGTTGCTGCAATTTTTAAAAAAGCGGTTTCATTGCCATCCATAAAATCATATCCTCCGCCACCATGAACATGTATATCAATAAAACCGGGAGAGATATATTTACCCTGTGCGTCTATTTCAATCGCGTTATCCAAATCATTTTTTTTTTCACTGATCTCTGTAATCGTGTGTCCATTGACAAGGATCGATCCGCCATCAATTATTTTACCAGGTGTTATAATTTTGCCGTTGAATATTTTTATTGGTTGATGCATGGGTTTAAATGAGTGATGAATGATGAGTGATGAGTTGAGAAGCGCTATTCACTAATTTTTCCGCTTTATTGGGTGCTTTAAAATATTTAATTTTAAACCAGGCGTTTGTGGAACGGGCCGTTGCATGAAAAGGCGACGGCCTGTTCCTACGCCGGTCGGCACCGAAGGTCAGACCGGCGATAGGGTAATAGCCATTTGGAAAGAACAGGCCAGGGCCTGTTCCTGTATACCTTGTTCTTAACATGCCTGTTCCATATTCTTATCCCGATAATTCATACCGCTTCATATTTCCAATGTCTTGTTTTATACCTGTAGAACGCATAGAATACAAGGTACCCAATACAGGGTAATAACACCCGGTAAGTATTGCGCACCATATACATACCGGCAAGCCAGCCATAGCAAGGGGCATTAAAGCGTTTCAAGAAAATTTTTCCCAAATTCATCATCCGTAAACCGTGCTAATTTTTATACCCGCGTTCAATCTCTTCCAATTATCCCATGCAAAGTTTTTTTTCCGGGTTTAAGCAATACAGGCCTTCGCATAAAATCTGTTGGCGAAACACCTAATGAATCATGCCGGCCTTTTTTAGATTAATTATTTAACATCCCGTTTCCGGAGTTTTAAAAACTTCGCCATCCTGGAAAAACTAATTTATATAGTGTACGACTATACTATAATCTGACCCCGGACCGGTTGGTAAAAGTGCATAATCAAAGCCTTTGATTGATTTAACTGAAAATGCCTGTGTTACTCCATTAACCCTTATGTTGGTTATTCTTTTCCCGTTGTACAAATAAGGGATCATGCAGGTAAGCCTGCTACTATGTTTTAATGAAGATTTTATTTTAAAAGACAACCGGTAATTTACCCAATTGATATCAACAAAACCAGCTTCATCCCTTGCTTTAAGGAAACCGAGCAGTTTTAATTCTGTCCAAACCGGGATACCCCGGCTTTTTGCATAATCCAGTGATTTCATTAAAGGCGGTTTCGAAAAATAATATTCATTATTGTGTGCCTTAACACTGATATAGGAATATACTTCCATGTCAAGGCTCCTGTCCATCAGTCCCTTAAAACAATTGTAATAGCCATCGGGATCTTGATGTTCCATGTATTGCTGGTCGTACACATTATTTAACTGCTGATATACATTTATCCTTTTACCATTGACATCCGCAAATTTCATAATAAGGCCGCTTCCGGTATAGTTACCCTGGTTTGAACCAAAGGCGCCGAGAAAGTGTCCCTGGTTTGAACCGTTGTCGTAATGCGCATAATTGCAATCCAGACCGATACCGTTTCTTTCTTCTATGATGGCCTGGGCAGCGAAATCATTTGTGCCGTTTTCTTTTTTTCCACACCACACAAACCAATGGTTGGTAGTGGTGAGCATTGCCGGAACTCCGTATTCATTGTTCAGGTTATGAATGATATTTTTATATACGCTATCCATCGTTTTCCAGTCGGGGTTAACGGCCTGCCTCGTATCATCGGGATGCCCTGATATTTCAAACCCTTTATTGATCCATTGGGTGATCCAGGGTCTGGAGACCAGGTTCAGTTCTTTTACATACAATGTCATCTTTGCTCCTTTGGAATCAACATCTTCAAACTGTGCCTTAAACTCATCTTCCTTCGAATCTTCCCCATCGTTATTAAGCGTTACCAGGCATTTTAAAGTATCAGGAAAATACCAGAACCGTGGCAAAGGCCTGGTGTAGCTATTCATTTTTTCAATCCCATGCGATAATAACCGCATCTGTTCATCTGCCTGATTGAGGATGTTTTTAGAAGTATCTACCCAACCATTGGTAAACAGGTCCATGGCGCGGATGCCCGTAATTCCATCCATTTCCTCGCCGGCAAACCGGTAATTTCCCTGGCGTGTATAAACAATGCTTTGAGGCAGGTTATATAGAAAAACCATCGCATGGCCCTTCCCATAATTATTTACAACAACCGCGGGATATTTCGTTGAGTCGATGGCATCTTTGTAGAACGTAGCTATTTTTTTACCCCCTTTAAGATCATATAGATCGGCTTCCCCATGAAACTGTAATAATTCAGTTGTTATGCCCTTGCCGATTCCTTTACTTTCAATGATGGAAATATATCCTTCGGCAATTGAACCTCCGGAACTAACAATCCCAAAAACCTCTTCCAACTTTTTATCAGGGCGAAAGGCTATTAAGCTGCCACCCTCATCAACATATTTTGAAAGCAATTTCTTTTGACCATTTGTTAGGGGTACCTCTGTTAAAATAATAATATCGAATTTCTTTAAATAGGGCGATGTTACTTTAACATCATTAATTGAAACCATTTCAAATTCATTAAATCCTTCCGTCTTTAAGATTTCGCAGGTGAAGGATCCAAATTTATTGTCGGTTGCTAATACAAGAATAGGATTGGCTGGTAAGGGTGCGGCTTTAAGAGAACCTGCAAAAGCCAGGCACAGAGCAAAGATCGGATTAATAAAAATTTTTGCTGAATATTTCATTTTTGTTTAAGGTATTACATAATCGCTGGTTGCAATTTATTCAACAATATCCGTTTCGGGCGTTGTTTAAAATAAGTATTTCAAATAATCTTTAACATCAGGCACTCATTTTATATTGCTCATTTTTCTTCGCACTCTTTTAATATTTCCTGGTAAACAGTTCTTGCTTTTATGTATCGTGCTTTTACCGTTTCTTTACCTGTTGTAAAATATTTATTCCATGCTCCACCGGGAGCAGTTTGTTTTAAAATATTATCGATCCAGTCAATAAAAAATTTTGCATCATCTGAACTCGCTCTTACCGGTTTGTTATTGACCGTTACAAAAACCGCTGCCGTATGCAATTGATGGCCTTTTGCATCCATACGCCTGGCGCATATCCAGCCACTTTTTTTAAATGCTTCGTTAGCCCTAAAGATCACAGGTTTCCCCGGAGTTGATGTGCATGTTTTTACCGCCAACACTTTTCCATTGCTGACCAGTTCTATCCTCCCGGCTAGCTCTTTTATAGATGTCCATTTTACTTCGATGCCGATCGTTCCTTTACCATTTATCCTGATCTCATCCCCGGGTGAATATTTTCCATTTACTTTCATTTCAATAAATTCGTTGTGCCCGTTTCGGGATACCACTGTTTTTCCATACCCTATCCCTTCTATCCATTTACGGTAGGTTAATTTATCTTTCACTTTTGCATAGGTCAGTAATGTGCCCAGTGGTTCGTAATTATTACAGGGATAATCTGTACCTGCCGCCAGCCCTGGCCGGAAGCCACAGTTCAATAATCTATAATAAGCCCCGATCGCGGCCTCACTATTATAAGTGCCATTGTTGGGTGAAATGCCGCCGTAAACATCTTCTGAAATAAAATCAATATTGCCAAGCGCAGCCTCTACCGGGTAATCAATCGGGATGCAGCAATTTAATTCATTTTGGATGCTATCATTCAAATATTGAAAATGAGCAAAGCCTTTTATGGCCTTTTGTTTTTTTGCCCAATCTAAAATTTTATAAGGCGATTCTTCCCATACCTGGCGCCCCTCGTTTAATCCAAGCAAAACAAGATGCCCGCCAAGCGCCTGGTGATTAAAGCTGGAATAGGTTGCATCCCAATGCCATTCGGTATCCCAATGAATGATGCGGCCAGGATGTGATTGTGGCGCATCTGTCCCGTTTACTTTTGGCAGATCCCTTTGGCTATCCTTTACCTCACCGTTTCCCATATCTGCCAGCACGGAGATCACCGCCAGGTTGTTCGGCTCCATCATCATCGCAAGGCTATCCTCGTGCAATAATGTTGTGCCTTCCCCGCAATTGAGGTGAACATGAATATCGCCTGCATACCAATCCTGCGGCTCGGGCTTAGCAACCGTTTTTAATACGGTCTTTTTGTTTTCGGCGCCTGTTAAAGTAAATATGCAGTTGGCAGGAATGATGGTCTTAAATGTGTTGCCTGTTACACTTATTGGTGCATCTTTAAACACATTTTCCGCATTGCTGGTCCGGTACATTTCCAGCCGGTTAATGGCAGGCAAATTTTTCAATAATCCGTTCAATATTATAGGATCATTCTTCGTATTTATTCCAACAATGCTTACCCTTTTTGATACCGGGTCATAAAACGCCAGTACCTGCAGGCTGTCGCCGGATCTTGTAATGGAGACCTGCCATGAGCCAGGTAAAACAAATTTTGAAACCTGCTGTATGGCATAAAAGTTTTTTCTCGGAAAATAGATCTTTGTTTTTGGTTCGTACCCCAACATTCCCCAATAACTAAAGGGAGATGGTGCATGGTGTTCATAGTAGCTGTCATATCCCTCCCATGCAAGACCGGCCCTTGCCCCATTCTTTAAAAGATCCAAAAGATAACCTACACATTTGCCGGCAAAATCATAATTATATTCTCCCAATACACCGTCATCGCAACCCTTGCACCAGGCGTTCCATTCGGTGATCCAGAAACCTGGTTTTGGATAACGGGAATGCTTAAGCGCAGAATCACTGTTGGCATAATATCCTGCATAGCTGTGCAATCCAAAATGCTTAATTTTAGACATGATCACCGGATCCTTCATTAATTCCGGTATATATTTATTGATGCCATTTTCCATACCGGCCACGTCGGGAGCAACAAATCCAATTTCGCCCAGGCCAAGAGTATTCATCCTCCTGATTAGCTTTTTCAATAATCGTACATACTGTTCTGCCCCAACCGTAGGCCCTTCTTTTCGAATATCAGGCTCATTCATAAGTGATATTAATCCAATTTTCAAATGCCGGGTATTTCTTGCATAATAAAAAAATGACACCAGCATTTCGATATATTCGTCTTCATATCCGGGCCTTACAAACTCCCCGCCCATCCATACCGGGACAGGCCCCATAAAATTTATCATCAGCTGATCGGTTATACCGTGTTGATTGAGATACCGGATCATATCCCAGGCTTTTTGAAACTTGGATGTTTCGTATAACTTGTTGTAATAATTCCAGTTAAATGTAAACGGATCATTATTGTCGTTGGTGTCTTCCCATTTTTCCACGGTTTCTACAATCACTCTCCAAATGGTGGCATGCATGGAATCAAGTAACATATTCAGGGCCGGCTCCAGTTCTTTGCCATTCCAGCTGCGTGTGTTGGCGTTGATGCCAATGCCGTCGATCTGCTGAAATCTTTTTGAACCATCAATTTGCAGGGAAACATTTTGGCTAAAAATGCCGTTCATATTTGTTATGAAAATTGCCGCGAGCAAGGCGATAGACCTGATAGATGAAGGCATTTTTTTTAATTGAAAATTGATATTAAAAAATGATAATTTCTTTAATGCGAAGATCTTTTAATTAGTGGCCGCAAGAAGCTCTATAATTTAGATCAGGTAAGGTCTAAAACAATTTTCAATGAACGATAACAATATTCCCTGCGTTCATTCTTTTTATATTAACCGCATAATCGCCATTCTGCAGATCTTTTATCGTATAGCCCTGCCTGTTTATATTTGATCCTTTTATAATTTCGAGGCCATTTAAAGTGATCTTACCAGGCTTGAAAGCCAATCGCAAATACTCGGTGCCTGTTTTATCCATCGCCGTATATTGAATTTTCCGGGCTTGATAAAATACATTTTTCAATACCCCTTTCGAATATAAAATATGATTCTCCCCGGGTGGCGCCCATTCGGGAACAGCAGCCAGTGCATGATAGAACATCCTTGGGCCTTCGCCATAGCAATCAGACCACCAATTGGAAATGTCTTTGCTCAACGGGCTCTCATTCGCCATTCCGATGGAGTCGTTGCAGTAGGTAACCCAGTTCAACGAGCGCCATGCCTTTTCTTTATATGCCTCCTCACCGGAAACTGCATACCAGCGGGCACATTCTGCTGCATACCGTGCCGTTTGATAGTCCATTTTATAAATAAAGGAATCCTGTTCGCCAACAATATTTGCGCCCCACTGATTGGCTGGTTCACCCGGTGCACAACGGTAAATAAAATTATCTTCGGTCCACCTGATCAACATGGGCAGATCGGTTTTCCAATTGGGATCAAAGTCCGGGTGATCCAACAGGTACAACGCAATATTACTGGCGCTCATATTACTTTTATAGGTATTGCTGTTTACATCGGCATCCGTATGACCATCGGTCCAGTAGCCCGTTTTCATTGGGTACTGTAATATAAAATCTTTTACTTTTTTGCATGCATCCCTGTAAGCCTCCACGTTACCCTGGTTAGCCCCAGCCAGGTTATCCAGCAGTGTATAACAACCGGTCCAGTTGGCTCCATATTCTGCTGTAACTTTTCCGGTATTCATGATCACCCTGTATGGCCATGGAGATTGCGTGGAAGAACCCATTCTCACTTTACCGGCCAATGTGTTGGCCATTTTTATGGCGGCTGTTTTATATTTATTATTGCCGGTGTACTGGTACAAACGGTAACACGTTAATCCAATATCGCCTGCATGATCAACCTGCACTTCATGCAGAACAAATCTTTTAGAACTGGTAAACCCGCGAAATTCGGTATCGCCTGCATTGGTAGTGGTATATGGAAAGCCGGGCCATGAAAAACCCAGGGGGCTTCTGCCATGGCCGAGCGTATAATCTATCAAATTTTTTATGATGGTCATTACGCTGGTATCACCAGTGTAAGCATAATATAAACGGGCAGATTCAAACCAGTTAGGGATCTTTTCACCTATATCATTCATCCAGGTATCAGGCTGCAGTTTTCCATCTTTAAACCGGTAGGCACAATAAAAATAATACTGTGGGTAAGATGAGCCTGGAGCAGGGCCCGGACTGCCTGGTACCATTGTCTTAATAAAATTCCAGCGCTGGCGCAGAAACTGGTCGAAGGCTTTGGACTGGGGGGTGATCCAGGAAATAATTTTTGACTGGTTATCCAAAACCACAGCGTGATTATTAAATGAATCGACTTTGCCGCCAGGAACAACTGAAGCCGGTTGCGCAAAAAGAGATGCCGCGATAAAACTACCAATGATAAGCAGCAAAATATTTTTGACGCCTGGTTTTAATTTTAGCATACTTATTCTTTAATTGGATTCAATACAAAATAAATTTCGGTCTTCTTAAAATTCAAACACGGATCGTACCAATAATTACAATGTACATCATTAACCGGATGGTAAATTACAGCTATCTTTTTAATTGCAACAAGGCAACCGATTGTCTATACTTTAAAGCCTTTTTATGCAGTTTACCTGATGTCACTTTTTTATCCCATCAGGAGCGGGGCCACAGATCATCATATATTTTTTTGGGCAGCAGGGCCACTGCAATGGTGCCAGCTACCGACAGGAAAATCAGCGCGGCAAAACCGGTAAAATAGCTTCCATGCCGATCACGGAGCCAGCCCGCCAGCATAGGGCTAAAGGCTTCACCCAATCCATCAAAAGTTAATATTAGCCCCATTACCCGGCCCATCACCTTTACACCAAATAATTCAGCGGCCATCAAAGGAATGATCATATAATCTCCGCCAAGGCCAATGCCGAATATAAAAGCGAAAAGATAAATAATGCCTGGTGTATCAGCAAAATAAAGCAGTAAAATGGACCCGGATATAAGCGTATAAATCAGCAGCATGATGTGCTTTTTTTGATAACGGTCCGCAAGCCAGCCCATCAGTAAGCGGCCGATAATGCTCGACCCAAGCACAAGTGATATGATATTTGCAGCCTGCCCCTGGGAGTATTTTAAATCAAGACTGAAAAATAATTTGAGGTTTTGGCTGATGCCCGCTACTGCCCCAATGGAACACATGCTTCCGATAGTCAAAAGATAAAATGACCTGCTTTTCAAAATAGTCTTAAAGGATATTTTTGGTTCCTTCTCTATAGTTTCATTTAAAGAATCCACCGGGTTTTCCTTTACAAACCAAGCCATTGGAAACGCAACCGCAATCATGAACACCCCCAACACCACCAGCGATGAACGCCAGTCCATTCGCATGTTGAGCCATTTTGCTATCTGTGGCACCATCATACCTCCCACCCCGATACCGAGATAAGCAATGCCCATTGCCTTGCCCCTGGACTTGTAAAACCAGCGCGAGGTGAGTACCTGGTTTGGCAATGGGCCTCCGCACATATACCCAAGCGCCATTAATAAATAAAATGTATAAAATTGCCAAAGGGACGTCATGGTACTTAACCCAATCACCGCAAGCC
This sequence comes from Ferruginibacter sp., assembly GCA_040007015.1. Classification (GTDB taxonomy): domain Bacteria; phylum Bacteroidota; class Bacteroidia; order Chitinophagales; family Chitinophagaceae; genus Ferruginibacter. The sequence continues at coordinate 8,969 of JBDTVX010000179.1, forward strand.
CGGCCATCATTATTCCAAAGAGCATCAGTCTTCGCGGTCCAAAGCGATCACTGAACCATCCGGCCGCAAACCCAAAGACGGGGCCAATAATAATTTTTCCAAAAAGATTACCTGATGTTACGGTGGCACGCGTCCAGTGAAAATCCTTTACCCAAAAATCGAAAAAGAAAGGAACACCATAAAACATGATCCCAACTATAGAAAATAAGCTGAGAAAGCCGGTGGCCACCACTTTATATTGCCCGGAACTGAATTTTTCTTTTTGCATGTTACGGCGATTGACCATTGACTATTGACCATTGACCATTCACGACCCGGTAGCTGTTGGGTGACGATTGACCATTGAGCATTGACCATTCTATAAGCGGGGGATCGTCATTCCTCCATCGACCATGATCACCTGGCCCGTGGAATATATGAAATCTCCTTTCGCAAGCGAGGCCACCACTTTCCCTACGTCATCCGGCTGGCCCCAGCGTTTTTGAACAAACAAACCCTGTTCTATCAAACGGTCGTATTTCTCTTTTACACCAGCTGTCATATCGGTATTAATTACTCCGGGCCTCACTTCAAAAACCGGGATATTATATTCACCCAGGCGCACCGCAAAAAGTTGCGTAGCCATACTGATCCCAGCTTTGGAAATGCAATACTCACCACGATTTACTGAAACCACCGTAGCCGAAATGGATGATACATTTATGATGCAGCCTGTAAAATCCGCCTCGTCTTTTTTTTGCTCAATCATCCAGTTGGCAGCATCCTGCGTAAGAAAAAAATTGCCTTTCAGGTTGGTGGAAATTACCTCGTCAAAACTCTTTTCCGTTGTGGCAAGCACATCGAGTCTTTCTTTCGGCGCTATGCCTGCATTGTTGACCAACACATTCAGTTTTTTAAAATGATCCTTTACACATTGCAGTATCTTTTTCCTGTCTGCATTCAAAGCAATATCACCCTGGCAGTAAATAACGTTTACGCCTAATCGCCGGATGCTTTCAATAACATCTGCCACCAATTCCAGCGGACGTACTCCATTGATAGCAATGTCAAAGCCAAGCATTGCAAGATGTTTTACAATCCCATACCCGATGCCCCTGCTTCCCCCGGTAACTAACGCAACCTGTTTCATGAGTATAATTTTATAATTCCGGTACTTCCATCCAACATCTTTTTGCCCAGCTTTCCAATCCTTTTTCCGCCAGTTGTACACCTTTCACACCTTCACCGAGGTTCCAGGGAAAAGGATCGTCTTTTACCACATGTTTTAAAAATAGCTCCCATTGTACCTTAAAAGCATTGTCATAGTTTTCCTGCTCCGGCACCTTTGACCAGCCTTCAAAAAAATTGATCGGTTGCTCCATATCAGGGTTCCACACTGGCTTTGGTGTATTGCCGTAATGCTGGAGATAACATTCCCGCAAACCTGCAACAGCAGAGCCCTTTGTTCCATCCACCTGCAGGGTTAGCAGGTCGTCGCGCCTTACCCTAACGGCCCAGGAAGAATTAAAATGAGCTATAATACCTCCTTCCAGTTCAAATGTAGCATAGGCTGCATCATCTGCCGTACAATTATACACCTTCCCCTGTTCATCCACTCTTTTATCGATATGTGTTGCACCCAGGCAGGAAACAGATCTTACTTTTCCAAATACATCATCCAATATATAACGCCAATGGCAAAGCATATCTACAATAATACCTCCGTCATCTTCCCTGCGGTAATTCCACGAGGGCCGCTGCGCAGGTATTGAATCACCTTCAAATACCCAGTAACCAAACTCTCCCCGCACAGAAAGTATTTTACCAAAGAAACCTTGCTGAATAAGCCGTTTTATTTTTAGTATGCCCGGAAGCCAGAGTTTATCCTGCACCACGCCATTTTTTACCCCGCTGTCTTTACACAACTGGTACAATTCCATCGCCTGCTTTGTGTTTAACGCAATGGGTTTCTCGCAATAGATATGCTTGCCCGCCTTTACAGCATTGCGGATCGCTTCTGCCCGCCGACCGGTAGTTTGAGCATCAAAGTAAATGATATTATGAGGATCGGCAAGCGCCTCATCAAGGTTAGTGCTCATTTTATTTACGCCCGACATTGCGCAAAGCTTCTCCAGCTTATTTTCATCCCGGCCGATCAATATAGGGTCAGGCATAATAGTTTCACCGGCACTTATTTTCACCCCGCCTTGTTTTATTATTGCTACAATGGATCGCAACAGGTGCTGGTTGGTTCCCATTCGCCCGGTAACGCCGTTCATGATAATGCCAATTTTATATTCTTTCATATAGCTGGTGGTTGTTTCTTTTCTTTTTTACAATTTTATTTGAAAATAACCTTAACGCATATGCGAAATTATTGCGGCTTCACTAAATATTTTTTTGGGGCCTGCTATATTTCTCTGCTCATCATCGTCTCCGCCATGGCGGGGCTCACCTTACCGCATAACTTTGTGGATCTTTTTCCACGTTGCAGGACCTCACCCCCAACCCCTCTCCAAAGGCAGAGGGGGGCCTGACCCTGCTGATAGAGCGCTTTTTTTGCGTAGAGGGCAGTGGTCTCTTTTTCATATACCAAATACTTTTTTTCACAATAACCTCAACGCTTA
>JBDTVX010000180.1:0-11470 GCA_040007015.1 Ferruginibacter sp.
CATTACCTGCAACAGTTTATGAATGAACGGGTAAATACATACCGGCATTATGAAACTGCTTTCTGGACGGAAGGATGGTCACTGTACTGGGAAATGGAATTATGGAACGAAGGTTTTGCCCAATCGCCGGAAGACCGCATCGGTATGTTGTTCTGGCGGATGCACCGTTGTGCAAGGATTATTTTTTCTTTAAATTATCACATGGGAAAATGGTCGCCCCAACAATGCATCGATTTTTTAGTAGACCGTGTGGGGCACGAACGTGCCAATGCCGAAGGCGAGGTACGCAGGTCCTTTGCTGGCGGTTATAACCCCTTATACCAGGTGGGGTATATGATTGGCGGACTTCAACTGATGTCCTTAAAAAATGAACTGACGGCCAGCGGCAAATTTACGTTGAAACAGTTTCATGATGCTGTATTGCAACAAAACAGTATGCCTATAGAAATGCTTCGGAATATATTGTTGAATCAACCCATCACGCAAGACTACAAGCCGCAATGGAAGTTTTATAAATTGCCTTAAGCACCTGGTACTGCGGGTTGATCGTTGGCCGTTACTGTATTTTAAGATCTGTTTTTTAAAATTCAATTTTTATATTGAAGTTTACAAATATCAATGTATTTGATTTTTTGTTTTGGTAAATGATAATCATCTTTTATGAATTCCCGCAAAAATATTCGCACCAGTTTATCAATCTCTTGCTCCATAATTACCTGGTGTATTACAGTGTTGGCAGGTACAGCAACAGCACAGTCCTTATATCAGCCAGCAAGAGAGGAAGTGATGCAATCCTACAAGGCTGCAACGTTGCTTGATTCATTGGCAACAAATAGTGTATTTAAAAATAATGTCAGGGCTCACTGGCAGACTGATGGATTCTGGTATAACAATAACCTGCCCGGCGACAATGCCGAATACTGGTGGGTGAATCCCGTTACGGCTACCAGGCAAAAGGCCTTTGACCATACGAAACTGGCTACTACGTTAAGTATTATCCTGGATAGCGCCGTAACAGCAACAAAATTACCAGTCACAAATATGTCTTTTGATAAGGGCCACCGGCATGCCTTCCTGCAGGTTAAAAAGAAATGGTATCGGCTCAACCTGAAGACTTATGAATGTACAATTGCGGATTCTGTATCAATCACAGAAGATAATAGTATAATTACCGGCAATATTAAAAGCAGGTGGGATCGGCAGCCCGAATCCGATAGTCTTTCCCCCGATAAGAAATGGCTTGCCTATTTAAAGGATGGCAATATTTTCGTTAAGCCTGCAAAAGATGGTGATGCGATCCGGTATACCAGTGATGGCGATACGTCAAAACCTTATGGACAAATGCAATGGTCGCCGGATAGCAAGCGCCTGGCTGTTTTTCATATTCGCCCGGTAGAGGAAAAGCTGGTTTATTATATTCTTTCTTCGCAGGATACTACTACACGGGGCGTATTGAAATCAAGTCATTATGCCCAGCCCGGTGATGCATTTACCAGTTATGAAATGTTTACCATTAATGTGGATGAGAAAAAAATGGAGAAAACAAAAACTGAATTATACGATTTCCTGGATTATCCGTGGATTCACTGGCGCACCAATGATAACAGGTTCTTTGTTTTTGAAAAAGCAGACCGGGGCCACCAGCATTACCGCATGATAGAAGTGGATGCCCAAACAGGTAATACCCGGAATTTAATCGAAGAAAAAACAAATACCTTTATTTATGAAAGCAGGATATTTACCTGGTATACTGCACAAACCAATGAAATTATCTGGAGCAGTGAACGGGATGGATGGAACCATTTATACCTGCTGGATGCTGTAAAAGGTGGTATCATAAACCAAATTACGAAGGGCAACTGGGTTGTAAGAGGGATAGATAGTATCGATGAAAAAAGGCGTGAGATATGGTTCCGGGCGAGTGGTATGAATGAAGGGGAGGATCCTTATAATATTCACTATTACCGGATCGGTTTTGATGGAAGAAACCTGGTGTCATTAACAAAGGTGAACGCCAATCACCGCCTGGCTTTTTCACCCGATAGGAAATATTTTATAGATAATTATTCCAGGCCCGATATGCCTGCCATAACAAAGCTTTGCCGTACAACAGATGGAAAACCGGTAATGAATCTCGAAGAGGCAGATATGACAGTTTATCATCAGCTCAATATCCGCATACCTGAAGTTTTTGTGGCAAAGGCAAGGGATGGGGTAACAGATATCTGGGGGATCGTTTGCCGGCCCCGGCAATTTGATGCTTCAAAAAAGTACCCTGTAATTGAAAATATTTACGCTGGTCCACAGGATGCTTTTGTTCCTAAAAGCTTTATGAATTATGGTGAAATGCAAAGTATGGCAGAACTGGGTTTTGTGGTAGTGCAATGCGACGGTATGGGAACAGCCAACCGATCCAAAGCATTTCATGACGTTGCCTGGAAAAATCTTGCCGATGCCGGATTGCCCGACCGAATTTTATGGATCAAAGCGTTGGCAAAAAAATATGGCTATGTGGACACAACGAGGGTTGGCTTATATGGAACTTCTGCAGGTGGACAAAATTCTACGGGTGCCTTGTTATTTCATCCGGAGTTTTATAAAGTAGCGGTGAGCGCGGCAGGTTCGCACGATAACCGGGTGGATAAACAATGGTGGAATGAGCAATGGATGGGGTACCCGGTTGGGCCGCATTACGGACAGCAATCGAATGTTACCAATGCTTATAAACTGCAGGGTGCGTTGCTATTGATCGTTGGCGAAGCAGATACAAATGTACCACCCGAAACCACGCTCCGGGTGGTGGATGCACTGATCAAAGCGGGTAAAACATTCGACCTGCTGGTGGTGCCCGGCATGGGGCATGGCGATGGTGGTTCTTATGGCCGGAAAAAGAAACGTGATTTTTTTGTAAAACATCTGCTCGGCGTTGACCCACCTGACAGAAACAAGGATGAACTAAGCAACCTCAAATAAAAGCACCCGGTTATTTGATCGGAATCTACACAGGTGGAGGGAATAACGCAAAAGATTTAATCGTTCCTTTGGAAAGCTGTCTAAAAATGATTTTTTTGTTAATCAGCCTTGGTACTGAGCGTAGCCGAAGTATTCATGGCATCGGCATTGATCCGCCACGACGGGATAAAAATGGCATCAATGACGTTATATAAAAAAAGTTTCAATTAAATTTAAACAGTTTCTGCGATCACTCTGTATATTTTTAATTGTATTACGGTATCATTAAAGGTTAACTTCAATTATATTTTTTTCAGCCCCTTTTGGGGCGATACTTTGGTAACAAGAACTGGTACAGGAATAAAAGGCAGCCCCATCGGGGCGATATTTATTTTCTCAAATACTTATTTTATAATTGATATTCATGCTGTCTTTTCTTTGAAATATCGTGAGATTGTTTTAACTAAAGTTGGCGTGATGACCAGCTCCATACTGACGAAAAAATATTGTCACCCCTAGGGGCTTTTATTATCAAGGTTAGGTAGCGTTACCAAATTTTTGACAGCTATCGGATATCAGCCCAATAGGCTTTCCAAAAAATATATTATTGACGGGGAATTTACCCAATTTAGCCTCATAATACCGAATTGTTTTAACAATTAATTGTGAATGAGATATTTAATATGATGATCTTTCAATCTTGCGTATGTTGTGGGTAAAATCTGTTAAGTTTTTATCAATTTCCATATAGTTACTTGTTTAAATCAAGTGTAGTTTTATTCTTTTGTAATTAGCAAGTAAAATTTTGTATACTGTATGAAAAAACTTATCCGGTTACCAGGGATCTTTATATTTATCCTATTTATTACATCATCTGTGTTTGCGCAATCTTATGTGCCCGTATGGAATGATGCCCGTGTAAAAGTCAAGCCTGCCGTTGATATAAAAGCCTACGCATTTAACCTGGCTGATGTAAAATTACTTCCGGGGGCTTTTACCAAAGCCATGGACGCAGACGTTCGATACCTTCTCAAAATTGAACCTGACCGTTTGCTGGCCGATTTTCGTATCCATTCCGGCCTGAAAGCTAAAGGTGAACGCTATGGTGGCTGGGAGTCATCAGGTTTAGCCGGTCATACGCTGGGCCATTACTTATCAGCGCTCGCGCTTCATTATGCATCTACCGGCGATCAAGAATTTTTAAAGCGTGCTGATTATATTGTGGATGAGCTGGCAGAATGCCAGGTTGCAAGAAAAACGGGTTATGTTGGGGCCATTCCAAATGAAGACAGCATGTGGAACGAAGTTGCTAAAGGGCATATCCGTTCAAGGGGTTTTGATCTCAATGGGGCATGGTCCCCCTGGTACACGGTTCATAAAATTATGGGAGGGTTGCTGGATGCATATCTTTACTGCGACAACCTCAGGGCGTTGCAGGTAGTGAAAGGAATTGCTGACTGGACCGGAGATATAACCGGTAACCTGTCTGATTCACTTATTCAAAAAATGCTGATTACCGAATATGGGGGAATGAACGATGCCCTTGTAAATACCTACGCATTCACCGGCGATAAAAAATACCTTGATCTTTCATATCGTTTTTATGACAGGCGAATAATGGATTCATTAGCTGCCCGTACCGATATATTACCTGGTAAACATTCCAATACACAAATACCAAAGATCATCGGCAGCGCACGGAGATACCAGCTTACCGGAAATGAGAAGGATAATACTACTGCTAAATTTTTCTGGGAAACTGTGACCCGGCATCATAGTTACGCCACCGGCGGCAATAGCAATTATGAATATCTCACTGCGCCTGATACTTTAAATGATAAGCTAACAGACAATACAACCGAAACATGTAATACCTATAACATGTTAAAGCTTACCCGCGAACTCTTTACAACAAACCCTTCTTCGGAACTGATGGATTATTATGAGAAGGCTTTGTACAATCATATTCTCGCTTCTCAAAATCATGAAACGGGTATGGTTACCTATTTTGTTTCTTTACGCATGGGCGGAAAAAAAGAATACAGTGATGAATACAATTCCTTTACCTGTTGTGTTGGCACCGGGATGGAAAATCATGTTAAATATGGTGAAAACATCTATTACCGTGGAAAAGACGGGAGTCTTTATGTAAACCTTTTTATTCCATCTGTGTTGAATTGGAAGGAAAAAAATATAAGTGTAAAACAGGAAACGGGCATACCTTTAACAGACAGTTCAACATTTACGATCACTGCATTCAAACCGGTTCAATTTGCGCTTCGCCTGCGTAAACCATCCTGGGCGAAACACGTAAAAATTGAAGTGAATGGTATTGAGCAAACAATTGCTGCAGACTCCGAAGGATACATGGTTTTAAACCGCAAATGGAAGAACAACGATAAAATAATTTTTATTACTCCAATGGATTTTTACACACAGTCCATGCCAGATAATCCAAACCGCAGGGCAGTCTTTTATGGACCGGTGTTATTGGCGGGAATACTGGGAGATAAAGAACCGGAACCCTTGGATATCCCGGTTTTTGTAACCGGTGAAAATGACGCCAATAAGTGGATGGAACCGGAAGTTGGTAAGCCGCTTGTTTTTCAAACAAAGAACGTTTCAACGAAGGATGTAAAGCTGATACCGTTTAACCAAACAGCAGACGAGCATTATACGGTTTATTGGGATGTGTTTACACCGCAGGAATGGGCCGCCCGGCAAAAAGTTTACGAAGCGGACAAACAAAAACAAAAAGAGTTGGAGGCCCATACCGTAGATATATTGCGAATGGGTGAAATGCAACCCGAAAGAGACCATGAACTGTCCGGAGAAAAAACAATGACCGGTGATGAGCATAACCGCAAATGGCGAATGGCCGGCGAAGAAGGTTATATATCTTTTAACATGAAACTGGATCCATCGGCGGTAAATACACTGGTTTGTTCTTACTGGGGTATGGACAACCGTGGCAGGGCATTTGATATTTATGTGAATGACATTAAGATTGCGACGGAAGATCTTAATAAATATAAAAGCAGTAAATTCTATGAAATTGCGTATCCCATTCCGATAGAAATAACAAAGTATAAATTAAATGCTGCTATCAGATTTGTTCCAAAGAAAAATAATAGTGCGGGACCGGTATACGGCATTAAAATGGTAAAGGGAGATATAAGTGGTTTGATCAGTTCTAATTAGTAAAGCAAATAAGTAATCCATGAAAAAAATATTATTGCCTATGTTTTTAATCCTGGTGATTAAATTACCGGCACAAAAAAAAGATTACCCGATCCAGCCTGTTGCATTTACACATGTACATGTAAATGATAACTTTTGGAAACCTAAAATGCAGGTAAATGCGGCTGTAACGATACCTTATATTTTAGAAATGTGTAAGGAACATGGAAGGATAGATAATTTCCTTGCAGCCGCGGGAAAAAGGGATAATAAAATATGTTCGGAATTTCCATTTGATGATACCGACGTTTACAAATGGATAGAAGGCGCCTCCTATGCGTTGCAGGTAGAACCTAATCCAACCTTGTCAAAATACCTGGACACCCTTATCGCTATTATCGGTGATGCCCAGGAAAAAGATGGATACCTGTATACTTTCAGGACAATAAAACCTGCTGTGCCGCACGATTGGGTCGGCAGCAAGCGCTGGGAAAAAGATTCCGTCCTAAGCCATGAGTTATATAATGCAGGTCATTTGTATGAAGCAGCTTATGCTCACTACAATGCCACGGGCAAAAAAAGCTTACTGAATATTGCGTTAAAAAATGCTGACCTGCTGGTGAAGGATTTTGGTTGGGGCAAAATCGAAGAATATCCCGGACACCAGATCGTTGAGATCGGCCTTGCAAAATTATACCGAATTACCGGCAACAAAAAATACCTTGAACTTGCGAAGTTTTTCTTGGATGTTCGCGGACCTAACGGTGAGGCATACAACCAGGCCAATAAGAAAGTGATTGACCAAACGGAAGCAGTAGGCCATGCAGTTAGGGCGGCTTACATGTACAGTGGTATGGCCGATGTGGCAGCGCTTACGGGCGACAAAAATTACCTGCGTGCAATCGATAAAATATGGGAAGATGTGGTAAATAAAAAATTATATATCACCGGCGGGATCGGCGCTACCGGAAATGGTGAAGCTTTTGGTGAAGCGTACGATCTGCCGAATATGAGCGCTTATGCCGAGACCTGTGCCGCTATTGCAAATGTATACTGGAACAACAGGATGTTCCTGCTGCATGGTGATGCCAGGTATATCGATGTGCTGGAGCGAACATTATACAATGGATTATTATCAGGCATGTCGTTGAGTGGGAATCGTTTTTTTTATCCTAATCCATTGGCGTCGGTGGGTCAGCACGACAGAAGTGGCTGGTTTTCCTGTGCCTGCTGTATTTCCAATATGACGCGTTTTCTTCCGTCTGTTCCCGGTTACGTGTATGCGCAAAATGATAATGATCTTTATGTCAATCTTTTTATGAGTAACAGCAGTGACATTTAACTAACATCCGGTAAAGTAAATATTACGCAGGTTACCGACTACCCCTGGAAAGGAAAAGTTGACATGACAATCAACCCCGAAAAGACAGGTAGCTTTACACTGCATGTACGCGTACCGGGTTGGGCACTACAGCAACCGGTGCCCGGCGATCTGTACAATTCTACTACTGCTAAAACACCTGTTACTATTTTATTAAATGGGAAAGCTTATCAATACTCGATGGAAAAAGGATATGCAATCATTAAACGTGACTGGAAAAAGGGAGATAAGATTTCTATGGAACTCCCTATGGAGCCTCAGCGTATTTACGCTAACGAGAAAGTAAAGGCGGATGCCGGACGCTTTGCAATTCAATATGGCCCGGTAATCTATTGCCTGGAAGGCGTTGACAATAAGGATAGCGTGGTGCAAAATATAGTCGTCGATAAAATGGCTCCTATGCAGGTTAGCTACCATCCGGATATGTTGAATGGCATTGATGTAATTACCGCGGAAGGCAGCGCTACAAAGCGCCAGTTGAACACTACGGAATTAATCACCACAAAACAAAAAGTAATTGCAATACCTTACTATGCATGGGACAACAGGGGCTCCGGTGAAATGGAAGTATGGATACCCTACACTGCAATGGCATCAAGGCCAAAGCCCGCGCCCACCATTGCCAACACCAGTGTTATCACAGGTTCAATAAAATCGAAATCGATCAAAGCGATCAATGACCAGTTTGAGCCGGCAGATTCAAAAGACAATACCGTTCCTTATTTTCATTGGTGGCCAAAGAAAAATACCACCGAGTGGGTGGCTTATGATTTTAATGCGGCACATACCGTTTCTTCCTGTAAGGTGTATTGGTATGATGATGGCCCATGGGGCGGTTGCCGTATACCTGCGGCCTGGAAAATTTATTATAAAAAAGAGGGGGAATGGGTACCAGTGAAGCCTACTTCGGCTTATGAAATTGCAAAAGATAAATACAATACTGTCACGTTTGAACCAGTGGAAACTACGGCTTTAAAATTAGAAGTGCAATTGCCTGTTGATAATGCAAGTGGTATTCATGAATGGATCGTTGAATAGCTTACCATGCTTCACGATTCCTGTGCATGTCTTCAAGCAAACTATAGTGTTGCATCTTGCTTTAGACCTGTGATTTGATCTTTACAAAATGCAGTTATGATTAAACGTACATGGTTTTTATTTAGCACGGTTTTACTGTTCGCTCAAATTATTACGGCACAGGAAAAAGCAACCATTTCTATTGATGCTGCCAAAACGGGTGCCCGCATAGCACCCACTTTGCATGGCATTTTTTTCGAAGAGATCAGTCATGCAGGTGAAGGTGGTATATATGCAGAACTTATTCAGAACAGGGGCTTTGAAGAAAACCGGTTACCGGCAGGCACATCTTTGGTAGATGGGTTTATCGTGCCCGAACGCACGCCTCATTTCTCGATGCCAAATAATGGCGTGAGCGATTGGAAAATGGAATGGCCGGTTAAATCCCAATGGCCTGCCTGGTCAATGAATGCAACTGGAAAATCGGTTGTAAACTTGTCGCTTACCAAAGCAGATCCGCTAAATAGTGCAACTCCCCAATCTTTACAAATAGATATTCAGCAGGCAGATCCCAACGGTAAAGCAGATGTTGCCAATGAAGGCTTCTGGGGCATCAATGCCATTTCAGGCGACGAATATTATTTTAATTTTTATGCACGGTCAGATGAAAGGTATATGGGTAATATTACTGTATCCCTGCAATCATCAAATGGAAACGTACTGGCAACTTATAAATTTGAAAAAACAAATAGCAAAATATGGAAAAAATATAGCTGTACGTTAAAGCCGGTCAAAACCGATCCGAAGGCAAAATTTGTTTTATCATTTGATAATACAGGAACCGTATGGATTGATTTTGTTTCTTTATTTCCGGCAAAAACTTTCAAAGATCGCCCCAATGGCCTGCGAAACGACCTTGCCCAATACATTGCTGACCTGAAGCCTGCTTTTATTCGATGGCCGGGAGGTTGCTTTGTAGAAGGGATCAATATTCAGAGCGCACCAGACTGGAGGAATACCATCGGCCCTGTTGAAAAAAGGCCGGGTACATATAGTCCTTGGGGTTACTGGACAAGTGATGGTTTTGGTTATGATGAGTACCTGCAGTTTTGTGAAGACATTCATTCATCGGCGTTATATGTATTTAATGCAGGTGTGTCCTGTGATTTTAGAAGCGGAACTTTTATTAAAGATGAAGACCTTCGGCCATACATCCAGAATGCTTTGGATGCTATAGAATATGCGATAGGGCCGGCTGATTCCAAATGGGGGAAAATTCGTGTTACCAACGGGCACCCAAAGCCTTATCCACTCAAATATGTAGAGGTGGGCAATGAGCAACAGGGCCCTCGTTATGCCAGTCGCTACAACCGGTTTTATACTGCTATTAAAGATAAATTTCCGGGTATTCAAATCATGGCAAGCATGGGTATTGGGGATGTAAATAAATATACACTGGATAGTATGCGCCGTGTTGACTATGCAGATGAGCATGCTTATAAATCTGCCTTTTGGTCAATGAACAATTATGACCATTTCGATAAATACAAAAGAGGAAATTATGAAATGTATGTGGGAGAGTATGCCACAAATAATGGGGTAGGCAGCGGTAATATGATCGCCGCCTTGAGTGATGCGGTATATATTTTCGGAATGGAGCGAAACAGTGACCTTATAAAAATGAGCAGCTATGCGCCACTGTTAGTTAATACAAATGATGTAGACTGGCCCGTAAACCTGATAAATTTCGACGCTTCAAAAAGTTTTGCGCGCATTTCGTATTATGCTATAAAAATGCTGAACGACAACCGGGCCGATGTTAATCTTTCAACGGCCGCCACCGTAACTCATCCCGCTGTAAAACAGCCAAAGTTTGGCGGAGGTATCGGCTTAAGTACATGGGATACCAAAACGGAATATAAGGATATAGAAGTGATACAAAATGGAAACGTGGTTTATAAAAGCGACTTTATTAATCAGCCCGGCGACTGGCAATTACTCAGGGGTAAATGGAACGTAACATCCGACAGCAGCCTGGCCCAGACCGCGGAAGGCGCACAACAATTCGCTTTGTTAAAAAATAAAACTTTTGATACTTACACATTAAAATTAAAGGGACGGAAAATCGATGGATATAATGCATTCATCATTCCCTTCGCAGTTAAAGACAGCAATACATTTTTACGGGCTCATATAGGATCATGGGTTAATCAAAACAGCGTTTTTGAAAGTGTTACCAATGGGTATGACGTTGCTGATATTACCGGTCAGAAAAAATTGCCTGCTAAAATTGAGAAAGGAAAATGGTATGATATCCGGGTTGAAGTAGGTATCGATACCGTTAAATGTTACCTGGACGATACCTTATTGATGTCTTATTCAGAACCGGCAAAAGTTTTTGCTATCAGCGGTAAAGATGAAAGGAACGGCGATATTATTTTGAAAGTAGTGAACGCAACTTCAACCCCGGTTGAGGCAGGTATCGAAATTAGTAATTTATATAATATCGCTTCGAATGGGGAACTGATTACACTAAGTGCCAGTTCACCAGGAGCCGAAAATTCATATGAGACCCCAAAAAAAACGGTTCCGCTTTCAGAAAAAATTGATGGTATTAGTAGTAAATTTAAAAGGATCTTCCCGCCTTATTCTCTTTCCATACTGCGCATCAAACAACATTAATATTGTTTGATTTAAGTTTCCAATAAGGATGTCAAAGCTTTAAGAGCCATCTATTGATGGTGTATTGGCTTAATATAAATTGGACTGTTTTTTTTGTGTACACTATCCAGGATGTTCCATCTTTCTGAACTCCCGGATCAGCTATAAAAATTTTGTTATGGTATCTTTAGATTTATTTTTTTTACAGGCACAGTCTGTTTTTTTGCTATAACTTTTCTTGCAACCAGGGTATTTGCATTTGGTTCTTTCCTGGTAAAA
>JBDTVX010000181.1:0-11416 GCA_040007015.1 Ferruginibacter sp.
AAATCTTTCAGAATCCTTATCATTTCTCAATTATAGAGTTTTCTTGCAGACACTAGGAAGGTTGATATTCCGCCAGCCTTCTCACCTAATTATAAAAGGTCTAACAAAATCCGCCATGAAACCACATCGGAACGAAGAATGGTTCCCTGTAAATTCGGATAGCATTTACCCATCGGGGGTTCGCCACAACTACTTCTATCATTGAACATTATTCTGGCGAAACCCACGTCGGGACGTGATCTGCTATAACTATCAAATTTATGGAATATTTAATTTAGCAACATTTATCTTTTAAATAAAAGGCATCAGTCAGTGTATTTAATTTATATAATATGCTTCATTGTCCCGTTAGGGACAAAATATTGGTAGTGATAAATAGCGTTTTAATTAAAGTCCCATAGGGACGTGATATAACTCATGCATCATTTTATATCACCGTCCCTACCCTACCTTTGGTTTAATTCGAGAAGGTCTATTTTTGATCGGTTAGCGATTCAATAAATGCAACAATATCCGCTTTCTCCTGCTTATCAAGGTGCAACGGATTGCCTGAAAGGGTTTGTTGAGGTACGCTCAGTCCTAATCCTGTACCACCACCTTTATCATAAAAATTGATTACTTTTTCCAGCGTGCTGAACCTGCCATTGTGCATATATGGAGCAGTAGTTGCAGCGTTTCGAACCGAAGGCGTTTTAAAGGCACCTTTCAACATCGCAAAAGGCAGAAAAGCATATCGCCCCTGGTCACTGTCCGGGTGAGGATTTTCGAGGTCATCATCGGCCGGTGTTCCCAAAACTTCAAATTCTGTTGTTTTATAATCCGGTGGAAGCAGCCCGTTAAACAACGGCGCGAAATGACAGGACCCGCATTGGGCCTTACCCATAAATAAATTAAACCCTCTTTGCTGAGCCACGGACAAAACAGACCGGTCTCCCTGCATATAATGGTCAAAAGGGGAATTAAAAGGGGCCAGTGTACGGATATAGGCGGCCAGTGCGCCTGCTGTATGCTGAAAGTTGACCCCGGGGCTTTTGGACCAAATCTTTTTGAACGCAGCTGAATAAACCGGGTTATTGTTAAGTCGTTTTAAGATAGTATCCACGGATGAACTCATCTCCGATTTGCTTTTCAGCACATCGCTGATTTGATCCTCAAGGCTGCCTGCACGGCCATCCCAGAATTGGGCATATTGATAACCGGAATATAGAAGACCGGGGGTATTCCTGGGCAGATCGGCTGATCCATCCATGGTCTTATTTCGTGGCAGCCTGTCAGTAAAAAAAGCGCCTTGTGAATGGCAGCTTCCGCAACTCCGGCTGGAATTTCCAGACAAGGCTGTTTCAAAAAATAATTGCTTACCAAGATTGGCCACCATAGTATCCGATTCGTCTTCTGTATGCGGGAACGCTTTTTTATTAAGCGCCCCCGGCGCAAATAAATCCCCTGAATAGGTATAAACTGTGGCTACATTATTTTGCCTGTAAGCTGTTTCATTTATTAATTTATTTAATTGTCTTTCGATGGGCAACGCATAGCGGGTAATAAAAAAGAGACGGTTAAAAGAGTCGAAATCAGCGTGCAAGTTTAAATATTGTTTTCCTGAAGCCAGGAAATATTGTAAACTGTCTTTTTGTTCATGGTCTTTAATACAGGTTCCGAGGATTATTTCAATTGTGGAAAAAGATTCATGGGCTTCTTCAATACCGGTTTTGAGCTGGGGTGCATCATAGCCCGTAATATATAAAGTTATAATCCGTATAAGCTCGAGGTTCAGACTTTTCAACAGCTCGTTGTTGTTCGTCTTGAAATCATTCAATAAAGGAGCAAAACTTGCGGCCGTTCTTGCTAACATATCTGCCTGTTGCACCATGTTTTCGCGGTACAGGGTGGGACTGTCAGTATATAATAATGATTCCAACACCTGTAAACCCAATGGTTCCCTGAACTCCTCCTGGTTGTTTTCAGCTTCAGCTACCGGAGGGCCATTGCAAATAAGGGCCTGTCCGGGGAAAAAATATTCCAGGAAAAATGCGATGTGCTTGTATTGCAAGCGGGATCTTTTTAATGCCTTCTTTGCCTCCTTTATGGAACCGGAATCTTTTATGCTAATACGACTCATAGCAGCCTTCAGGTCGATAGCTGTTGCAGCAAAAGCATTCGATTCGTTTTTAAACCAGGCCAATACTTTTTCGGATGCATTGTCCGGCTCCTTACCAGCCGTGGAGGTCACAACAACTGCAATTATTATTACCCCGGAGATAACTATTAAGGTAAGCCAGGTTTTCATATTTACCGGTTAGGGGCTTTTGATGATTTTTATTTTGCTCAACAACTCCCTACCGGCTTTCTGCCCGGCCAGCTGGCCACCGTCGGCAATAATAATCTGCCCGGTAATGAAACTGCTTTCCTCACTTGCCAGGAATAAAAATACGGGTGCAATTTCTTCTACCGTCCCGGGCCTGCCTAACGGTATAAATTGCTTTACAAAATTTTCGGTGAATTCCGGTGGATCAATTTCCTTCGACATAGGGGTTTGAATATAACCGGGGCAAACCGCATTCACCCTTATACCAAGATGGGCCAGCTCAATGGCCATTGTTTTGGTAAGCATGATTACCCCTCCTTTGGATGCATTGTAATGTGCATAGCCAAATTCGCCATCAAGACCATTTTTACTTGCCATATTTACCACTACGCCCTTCTGCCTGGAAGCCATTAAGCGGCAAACACTTTGGGCCACATAAAACATTCCGGTAAGGTTGATGTCTATGATTTCTTTCCATTCCCCTTCTTCAATATCCAAAAAAGGCGTTTCAAACGCTATCCCTGCATTATTGATAAGTATATCGATTGGTTGAATGGCATCTGCCTCAGCGACGGCGGCATTCACCATGGGTTGACTACCCACATTTACATTATAAGAATAAACTGCCGGAGCAAGTTGCCGGAGATCTTTAGTGGCACTATTGAGATTATCCTGGTTAAAATCAAGCAGGGAAAGCAAGGCGCCTTCCCTGGCAAACTGGCGCGCTATTTCAAAACCAATTCCCCTGGCGGCCCCGGTAATCAAAACATGCCGGTTTGCAAAACGACGATTGTGCTCCATAACATTTCTTTAAATAACATATTTATTAAAACTCTTTTGCAAAAATATAATTTTGTTTACAAATTATATGTTTATTTGTAAACTATTTTTGGGTAACTTTGCGACTTATGTGTAAAAACCGGTTAGAAATTTAGGATCGGGACTAAACCAACCGGTGTGTTGGCTTTGGCAGGATTATCGCGAAAAATAGTCGAATGGTTTTTCTTTACCGGTTCACTCATTATTCTTTTGTAAAAACACTATACACGCGTTCATAATTTCAGCGGAGCCGACAAGTTGAAAAATTAGTAAGACAGGTAAACCAACGAAACGTAAACAGTTTCGTATAAATGTAAATATAAATATCGTATGAGGAAATCTTATCTGTCATGGGGAGCCTTATTTGCCTGCAATCTTATGTGGTCGCTACAGTTTACCTGTATCAAATTAGTTCAGGACCAGGTTGGGCCATTCAGCACTGTATTTATACCCATGCTGCTTGCCACCATTTTTATGATTCCTTTTGTGTACAAAGATGTAAGGGCAAATAAAAAAAGAAAGTTCAGCGATTTGAAGGTTTTTGTAATGCTGGCTATATTGGGACAGTTTCCGGCGCAGGTATTAATGACCATCGGCACCCAGCAGTCAACCGCAAGTAATGGAGCCATTATCAGCCTCACCCTTCCGGTGGTTTCTGCACTTTTAGCCGTTGTGCTGCTCAAAGAAAAAATGAATAGCTTAAGATGGGTGAGCTTTATCATCGCAATCATCGGTGTGGCATTATGTTCTTTAAAAGATTTTCTCGGGGTTGATTTCAGCACGCAGTATATCATCGGCAACGCACTCATTTTTGCCGGTATCCTGGGAAGCGGTTTTTATAATACCATTTGCAAAAAGATCGCCCGGGATTATACTGAAATGGAAATGCTTTTTTTCACTTATATTTTCATGGTACTGCTTCTGGGGCCATTGGTTTGGTATTATGAGCCAGGCAGCCTGAAACACATCTCAGCGTTCACCACCAATACGTGGATAGGATTGTGCCTTCTTACCGTATTTCATAATTTCTTATCAATGATCTTATTCTTTAAAGCGTTAAAGAATTTAGAAGCGATCCAGGTAGCGCTTTCCAATTTTTTGATTGCCTTTTTTGCCCTTCCTATAGCAGCCATATGGTTAGATGAAAAACTGAGCTTAATGTCGGTTGCAGGAGGCTTGCTGGTCTTAATAAGCACCCTTAGCATAACGGTTTGGGAATACAAACAAATGGCCCCTAAAAAAATTAGCGGGTAATGCCAATTTTTAACAAACCGGTCTGCCGGACTGGTACTACGCAAGCTTTATAAAGGTGACACCTTTTAAAAAGGTGTCACCTTTATAAAGCAATTTTTAAACCTGAAAAATGAAAAAAGCACTGAGAAGCCATAAATGGTTTTGGGGAGCCAATGAAACCGGGCTCTTACACAAAGGAGCGTTGCGTGCCTCCGGCATTGATATGGATGATTACGACGGGCAGCCGGTCATCGGTATTGCGAACACCTGGGGTGAATTGAACAATTGTAATATGAGCCTACGTGCTGTGGCGGAAGAAGTTAAAAAAGGAGTTCGGGAGGCAGGTGGAATCCCGCTGGAATTTCCCGTAATTACGCTTGGTGAAGAACTGATGAAACCTACGGCCGGCTTATATAGAAACCTGCTGTCGATGGATGTGGAAGAAAACCTTCGCGCTTATCCCATTGATGGCGTTGTGCTGCTGGGCAACTGCGACAAAACCGTTCCCGGATTGTTAATGGGCGCGATCAGCGCTAACCTGCCCACCATACAATTAAATGGGGGCCCAAAAAAAGTTGGGATTTACAAGGAACAAAGGCTGGGAAGCGGCACCGATCTTTGGAAGTATTGGGAAGAATTGAGAACCGGGAGAATCGGCAATGAAGATTGGGAAGAAATAGGTAAGGCGCTGAGCTGTGGAGTTGGCTCCTGCAACACGATGGGTACCGCTTCTACGATGAATGGCGTATTGGAAGCTTTGGGAATGATGCCATTAGGGTTAAGTACGTTACCAGTGGATTGTGAAAAAAGGTCCGCTCTTTCGAGAGCAGCGGGCAAACGTATTGTATCGATGGTAGATGAAGACCTGAAGCCTGCAGATATTTTAACGCCCCGGGCCTTTAAAAATGCCATTTCCGTTTGTATGGCGCTTGGAGGTTCTACCAATGCAGTGTTACATTTAACGGCCCTTGCAGGGCGCCTCAATATTTCTTTGTACCCTGATGTTTTCAATGAAGTGGGCAATGTGGTGCCCTGCATTGTAAATGTACAGCCTGCGGGGAAAAAACTAATCGATGAATTCGATAAGGCGGGTGGAATACCAGGGGTGATGAGCAGGTTAAAGGGCCTGATTGATCTACAGGTTAAAACTTATACAGGTGAAACGCTGGCAACTGTTTTAGCTACTGCCACCGTAAACGATAACACCATAATAAAAACAATCGGAGATCCAGTTACGGGTGCCCCTACCCTTGCGATACTTACAGGCAACCTTGCGCCTAAAGGCGCAGTGATCAAAGTTGCTGCAGCTTCGGCTGCCTTATTAAAACACACCGGCGCCGCCTTCGTGTTTGATAGCTATGAAGATATGCTTGCCATGATAGATGATGACGCATTGCCGGTTGATTCATCCACTGTACTGGTACTGCGCAATGCAGGCCCCAAAGCGGTACCTGGAATGCCTGAATGGGGAATGATACCCATACCGAAAAAACTGGGCCGGCAGGGGGTTACCGATATGGTACGGATCAGCGATGCAAGAATGAGCGGAACCAGTTTTGGTACAGTGGTGCTGCACGTGGTTCCCGAGGCTGCAATAGGCGGAATGCTGGCCTTTATAAAAACCGGAGATAAAATAACGATCGATGTTCTCAACAGGAAGCTAGACGTAAACATCAGTGATCAGGAATTAGTTAATAGAAAAGCAAACTGGCGGGAACCCGTAAGTAAACATAAAAGAGGTTATCCAAAATTGTATGCCAGGGAAGTGCTGCAGGCAGACGAAGGCTGCGACCTTGATTTTCTGAAACCAAAAACAGCCGACGAGCTTTTCTTTGTAGAGCCCGTGGTGGGCAGGTCGTAGCCGTTTAAACACAAGTTATCACAACACCCGGAGAATAACCGCCAAATTTTAAAATGGATGTACATTCCAATTATCATCAAATAACAATAATTTCCATGAAAAAAATTGTATTGTATTTTTCAACAGCCATTCTTCTTGTTGGCTGCTCGCAGAAAAATAAAGAAAACAAAATCGTTGCAGAAAACTTATTGCCCGGAACCACAGACTGGCTGATCAAGGTAAAATACGATACCTGCTCTCCCCCGAATCACAGGTATTGCAGGCGTCCGGAGGTAGAAGGCTACTGCTCGCAAACCAGTGTCAGCCAGGGAGACACCCTGGATCTTTTTGTGAGTACCAATCCTGTTTCGCAATTTACAATTGATATTTACCGGATGGGTTATTATGGTGGCCAGGGTGCAAATTTAAAACAGCATATAGCTCCCCTGCAGGGAAAAGAACAACGCTCCCCGGACCCTGATCCTAAAACAAATTTCTTTGAATGCAACTGGGATAAATCATATCAACTGGTTATTCCTTCTGCGTGGTTAAGTGGCGTGTATTTATGTAAGTTAACTACCCAGCCCGGAAATTTCCAGTCGTATATTATTTTTATTGTTAAGGACGACCGTAAAGTAGATTTTCTTTTTCAATGCTCCGACCTCACCTGGCAGGCTTACAACCGCTGGCCTTACTGGCATAGTATGTATGATGAGGGCCATAAACCCTGGGTAAATACAAACGGCGCAAAGGTAAGTTTTGACCGGCCTTATGCCATTTACGTAAATGAACTGCCCTCGGGATTTAATCCTTTATCAAATGGCAGCGGAGAGTTTTTGATGTGGGAGTACCCGTTAAGTTACTGGATGGAAAAAGAAGGATATGATGTATCTTATATTTCCAATATTGACACCCATTCCGATTCGTCTGAACTGCTCAGGTCAAAGGGTTTTTTATCAGTTGGTCATGATGAATACTGGACCTATAATATGTTCAACAATGTTCAAAAAGCGCGGGATAAAGGAGTCAATCTTTTATTTTTGAGTGGCAATGCCGTGGATGGCGCTGAATACCTGGAGCCCTCCACCGATCAGCGGCCAAACAGAACACAGGGACGGCTACCCGAGCGCCAATTTAATAACGAACAGGAATTGATGGGAAACAGTTCCCTGGGTGTTGGTTACGGAAACTTTATTTGCCAGCAGCCGGATCATTGGCTATTTGCAAATACCGGTATGAAGAAAGGCGACAGCATTCCAAACCTGGTAGGCTGGGAATATCATGGCACCCCCACGGGCCATCAAAAAGACCTGGTGGTTTTGGCCGAAACAAAAGTGGATCACCTGGGTTTTGAAATGAATACCGAGAACCAGGTTTCCACTATTTATACCACACCAAAGGGAAACTTTGTTTTTAATGCAGGTACTTGCTGGTGGGTTCAGCCATTGGCTAAAACACCGGCGTACCAGCATTCTATGCGACTAAAGGATCCCATTGATTTTTCCAAACCTGATGAAAAGGTGCAACAAATGACCAAGAATATGCTGGATAAAATACTTGCCCAATAAAAATACACAGGCAAGGTGATACCCGCAGTATCCTTCGGACTACACCAACCGTCAATGGTCAATTACCAACGCTATCACCAAACCTTTGTTCACCAAAATCAATAAATAATTATCAATGAAAACCTTTTTTGTATTCATTTTGCTATTGCCCGTATCATCTGTCTTTGCACAAAAAACAACCGTAACATTTGGAAACCAAAACAGCCTTACGCTCAGGTGGAACGGTAAAGAAAGACTTTCCCATGGCGCTGCCTCCCTGCAGGGTAACCCGCTGAATTCTGTGAAGCACAAAGTGGTGAATGATGTTACCCTGCTGTGGATCTTATTAAACCATGAAACAGTTAATTCGTCTGACATTGCCGGTATATTTTTCGATGATGCGCCGGGGTATAAACAAGGCGTTGCCCTGTGGCGGTATAAACCATGGAACAGCTGGACAAAGCCAATGGCGATGGAAGCTGCTTCAAAAATGCCCGGAGACGATGTGCAATTTTATTACTGGCAATATGATGATGGTGTGTACGGCGCAGCGGTGCCCCTAAGTGGCAATGGGTTTAGAACCACATTGGGCAGTAATGGCACTAAATGGGGAAGCAAATCAGTAAGCTATGCAGCCAATAAAAACATCGGCAGCATACCCTCCATGGGAATTGCTTTTGGGAAGGACCCTTTTGAGCTATTTGAAAGAATATACCGTACCGCACTGGAGTCAATGGGGAAAGGAGAAAATCTTCGTGTGAAGAAAAAATTTCCTGAACCTTTTAATTACCTGGGATGGTGTACCTGGAACGCATCGGACAATGGCAATAAGCTGAATGAGGACCTGCTGATAAAAGCAGCAAAAAGTTTCTATGATAATCAATTCCCCATTGGCTGGATGCTGATAGATGATGGCTGGTTTCAAAATAAGGACAAGCAACTGCAATCTTACGAACCAAATGCAAAACAATTTCCTAATGGATTTAAACCGGTGATTGAAAAACTAAAAAAACAATTTGGCGTAAAATATATGGGCGTATGGCATGCTTTCAACGGGCTTTGGAACGGTATTGATCCTGGTTCTGATTTAGGAAAACATTTTGCCCCGGCCCTGTTTTCCTGGACACAAAAGGAAAGCCCTGATAAAGAAGATGCACCGATGAAAACATATCAATTCATAAGGCCGGATAGTGATTCACTCAACGTTTTTTATAACAACTGGCATCGTTACCTTAAGCAACAGGGGTTTGATTTTGTAAAAATTGATAACCAATTGGTGGTAGAAAAAATGGCGGTCAATAATTACCCGATTTTTACTTTGTCAGACTCCATGCACAAATCATTGTATCGCTCTGTAAATAAATATTTTAATGGTGCTGTCATTAATTGTATGGACATGACCGCAGATGCCTATTTAAACTTTGGCTCCACCGCAGTGGCCCGCAGCGAAGAAGATTATTTCCCTTATCAACCCGGCGAAACCTACAACCTTCAAAGAGGTAATGCAGCAGCACATGTATTACAGGCCATTTACAATTCAATCTACTTTGGGCAAATGGTTTATCCTGATTTTGATTTGTTCCAGTCGCACAATCCAAACGCGGTATTCCATGCCGTTGCAAGGGCCATTAACTGCGGGCCAATTTATATTACCGACAATATTGGCGAACAAAAATTTGAAGTGCTGAGACCGCTTATTTTTTCTGACGGAAGAATTATCAGGAGTGAAACGCCCCTGCTGCCAACGGAGGATTGCTTGTTCCAGGTACAGGATGCTAAATTGTTCAAAGCCTCCTCAATGGTTCGCAGCTCCGGTTTACTGGGTGTATGGAATGCTGCGGACGCCAATGAAGCTGAAGGAACCATCAAAGCAGGTGATGTAAGAAATATAAAAGGCAACGATTTTGTTTTGTATGAACATTTTTCACACACGTTAAAAACTGCTAAACGCAATGATAGCTTTGCTGTAAAACTAACACGGATGGGATACCGGTTGTACTATGTGGTTCCCGTAAAAAATGGCTTTGCGGCATTGGGCCTGACAGCTAAGTATAATGCGCCTGCAACAATTTTAAGCGAGGTGTGGAATAAAAATAAGGTAGCCATTACTTTGTATGAAGGCGGAACATTTGAAGCGTATGCCAGTAGGCGGCCTTCAAAAGTTATGGTGAATGGAGAACTTGTTCGGGATTATATTTTTAAAGACAATATGGTTACTGTTAATTTAAAAAAACAAAGTAAACCTGTAATTACTATTTATTGGTAAGGAAGGGGTCTTCTTTTGCTCATTGAGAAACGTTGCCGGGCAATAAAATTTTTAAAATTAATTATTGTTGTCCGACCAAATCAATGAACCCTTACTGGTAAAGTCCTCAGTCCAATCCTTCTTCAAAGGCAGAGGTGCTTAAAACCCTTTAATGACAAGCATTTTATCCCTAGCGGAGTTTTTAGACGGATAACAATGAAAATTTATTTCAATACTTACCATTTAGATTTTTAAATACCACGAATGCACAAATAATCACGAATAAAGATTATTCTTATAAAAAAATATACGTGAACAATTGTGCATCCGATAGGTATCGTGGCAAAGGGAAAAGTTTATTCCCGGCCTTATTTAATGATACTGATGGATTTTCTTAATGCTTCATTTTCAAAAGTAATTTCACTTTTGGCTTTCCTTGTTTCATTGTACCTTAAGGTAACGTAATCAAGTGCACTGCCCCGTGCGTGAATAAAAGTGCCTGTACCTTCAGTAGCGCGTGAATTACGAATGACCCCATCGGTAGCGTCTTCTAAAAGGATAGCGGGGTAGTTACTATCCTTCAATCCCTGGCGACCGGAAAAAGAATCAATTACAAAATCAGTTACATTCTTTAAAACCACAGCGCTTTGCCATTTATCTTCTGTTTTTTCTGCCCAGTTAACTGAAAGGTTATGGATATTCAAACCTTTAACCCCATTTACCTGTAGCGAATGAGATGCCCTTTTGTCTTTGGAATCTTCCGGGTTCATAAATATTTGCACGTTTGAAAAAATAATATTTTCAAGCGGTTGATCCGCATGCCCCGTTAGGGTGCTGGTACCCCTTACACGTGCAATAATATTTTCAACGACGACGTCTTTAATTATTCCAAGCCTGGAAGCGCTTTTTCTTTTCAGCAATATAAACCTGCACATTTCCGCATTACCCCACCAGTTCCAGTGACGGCGGTTTGTTTCGATGGTAAGATGGCTGAACATAACATTGCTGACTGTGGCCCCATCCTGCACGTTTATTCCAAATCCCTTATTTGAATTGCGAATGACACAATTATTAAATAATACGTTGCTAATATCGGCCTCTGTTTCAGTACCGATCATCAGTGCGGTAGAAGAAGATGACAGGATGCAGCTGGTAACGGTAATATTTTCACAGGGGTTTGCTTTTTGTCCTTTGCGTGCGATTGTTTTTAATACAATGGAATCATCACCCGTAACTATTACGGAATCGGAAATAGTAACATTGACCGATGAACAAATATCAATGCCATCTGCGTTCACTCCTTTTTCAAGATCAGAGTAGATATAAATCCTGCTTACAAATACGCGGTTGCAATCATTTAACCTGACGCTCCACAGCGGGGAGTTTAGTATGGTTACATCATTAAGAAAAAAATTAGTACAATCGTT
>JBDTVX010000182.1:0-11403 GCA_040007015.1 Ferruginibacter sp.
TTTTAATTGAAATATTGTATTTGTTAAACCTTCATTAGGAAAAATTGTTTCTCAAACTAAGCTATTTAATTTTGCGTAGCTTCTTTAAAATTATTAATATGAAATTATTCTATTTAACAGTAAGTACTTTAATGACCATATTTTGCCATGCTCAAAAAAACAATACGGATAAATTACAAAATATGACCGATAACGTGAATTACGTAAAGATGGACACAGCAACATTTGGAACCGGTTGCTTTTGGTGCACAGAAGCCATTTTCCAGGAAGTGGAAGGAGTTTCAAAAGTAACCAGCGGATACAGCGGCGGAAAGGTAGAAAACCCAACCTATAAACAGGTATGTACCGGCACTACCGGCCATGCTGAATGTTTAAACATTGTATATGATCCTTCAAAGATCACCTTTGACGAACTTCTTGAAATTTTTTGGCAGGTACATGATCCTACTTCATTGAACAGGCAGGGAAATGATATTGGTACCCAATACCGTAGCGCAGTTTTTTACCACAATGCCACACAAAAAGCAAAAGTGGAAAAATATAAAGCGGAACTAAATAAAAGCGGTGCATGGGATAATCCAATTGTAACAACATTGGAACCATTCGTGAAATTTTTTCCTGCAGAAGACTATCACCAGAATTATTATAACGACAACAAAAGCGAAGGTTATTGCCAGTTCGTGATCAGGCCAAAGGTGGAAAAGTTTGAAAAGGTATTTAAGAGTAAATTAAAAAAGCATTGATCAAAACCGGTTGTCAAAATCAAAATCTTCTTTCCCTGTTAATTTTATCTTTTGGAAATCCGGGTGATTGGGATTGATCAAATAATTATGTTCTTTTTTAATAATAACGGAAGGCACTTTTAGTACGGCGCTTCTATGGGCATTCAACCATTTACTTCCCAGGGATTGGCAATAAACATAGTTGTCAATGGTATGCCAATCCTTTTTTAGGGAAGATACATTGATCACTTCTATGGCAAGGGTATGAGGGATCCCGATCACCATTACCTTATATAAGTTATCATTTCCTTCCCCGCTCCTGTGTACCAGGTTTTCCAGGCAGGCGAGCGACCGGCTTTCCGCAGTATAAATTACAAAACGACCCTTTGCACTCCATCTTGCAGGATAACCCGATGCGGTTAAAGATTTACTCCACTGATCGGTGGTAATTCTGAAAACAGTCATGAATGGATGATTATGCCAGGTCTCCCCGTGCTATACGGTTCAGTTCATCTATTATAAAATTGATACCCCCTACGGTAGTACTAAACGCACGGGGAATGCGATTTCCCAATCCAAATGCAGGCTTATCGAGCCAGCGGTTAAAGCTTTCCTTATTACCAAAAACCTGGTTGCCCTTATTAAAAAGCACAATGGTTTTTAATATGTATTCACTTTGTAAAGGGCTCAGTTTCTTCTTTTCTTTCTGATACCTTGTAACAGTTTTATGGGAAACATCTAACAGGTCAGCGGCAAAATCTTTATCATAGTCCGATACTGCCAGCATATCATCGAAAGCGGTAGCGTAAATAGCCTCCGGCTCCGAAAGGGTGTTGAACTCTTCCTGCTGAATATAATCAGCGTATTGTTTGTATACTTTTATAGCATTTTCTGCATTTTTCATATCGAGGTATTTTTACAAAAATAGACATTTTTCCATAAAATGAAGAATTTTGTCCAAATTATTTTTTTACTTTTCTCAATTCCAGCAAATTCAAACTATTTGGAAAAAAATGAGTGATATTGGTATGAACAAGGTGAATTGCCATATCGTACCATAGCGGCACCACTGGCGCATCATTGATGATTAACCTGTCCATTTGCTGGTACAGTTTATACCTGGCAGAATCAATTTTTTCAGCTATTGCCTTTTCATATAATTCATCATAGACCGTATTTTTATAGCGGGTATAGTTCGGCGGTGCGGGATTTTTTCCGTAAAATACACCCAGGTAATTCTCTGCATCAGGATAATCAGCTATCCAGCTACCCCTGAAAAAAAGGGCCTGCGATTTGGCAGTCAGCTCCAGTAACAAACTTTTCTGAATGGCTTCTACCTGCACGGTTATCCCTGAAAGGTTTAATTCGTTGGCTATATAACTGGCCAGATCGGCATACACAGGTATGGTTAATAATTTTATGGGAGGTAAATTTTTTCCTTCCGGAAAACCTGCTTCAGCAAGTAGTTGCTTTACTTTTGCGGGATCATAACGGTAACCCTTAACCACAACCGAATCAAACGAAGGTAGCCCGGCCGGAACAAAACCGCTTTCGGCCACCGTACCGATTGAATTACGTAAATACAACATCATCTTCCTTCTGTCGAAACCATAATTAATCGCCTGCCGGATCTTTTTTAACCGCAAAGGCGAGGCTTTGACCAATTCATTATTGGGGTCAACTAAAATTCCTAAGTATTCAATGTTGAGATAATCATGCTTTTGCAATAACAACTTGCCCTCCCATTGCTTTTTCAGGTGCCCGGTTTTCGTTAATATCTCATCTTTGAAAGAAGCGTCGATATCATTTATAAAATCAAGGCGGTTCTGTTGAAACTCGAGAAACTCTGTTGCCTTGCTTTCAAAAAAAGACACCTTTATACCGTCCAAATACGGTAACCGATCACCAACGCTGTCTTTTTCAAAATAGTGCACATTTTTCTTTAACAGCAAGGCCTGCCCTTCTTCCCAGGCGACTAATTGAAATGGCCCTGTACCAACAGGATGACTACGGAAATTGCCGCCATACTTTTCTACTGCCTCTTTGGGAACAATGGAACAATATTGCATACTCAGGATATTCAGTATGGGCTGAAACGGGCGAACCAGCTTTAACTGGAAAGTAGAATCATCCAATGCAATAAAGCCATTGACCGGATCAATACGGTTATTGAATATCCAGGCACCCGGACTTGCAACATTTTTATCAACGATCCTGTTAAAACTATAGGCTACATCCCCGGCAGTAAGCAATCTTCCGGTTGCATTTGCAAATGCACCATCATCGTGAAAATACACATCCGTGCGCAAGTGAAAAGTAAACCGGAGGTTGTCCGGTGATAGTTCCCAGCTTTTTGCAAGTGCCGGAGTTAGTTGCATATTTTCATCTACCTCAATCAATGTATTGTACAATTGATGAATGGCCCACATGATCGATTGGTTTTTTGCAAATGCAGGATCTAAACTGGCGATACCGGTTTGTTCATTGTAATGAAATATTTTTTTATCGGGATGCTGGTGAGAAGAACAGGAAAGTAATATAATGGAAAATTGGATAATTGATAATTGATAATGTTTAAAACTCATTTCTTTATTTATTAAGGCTAAGTTTGAATTGATAATAAGTTAATTGATAATATTTAAAACTCATTCTGTATTTATAGAAATAAGTTTTTTATCCACTACAGTTTATTTCTGTTTAATTTTATTTAATCTTTTAAATCGGCGCACATTATCAATATGCAATTTTCAATTATTAATTAATTTTGTTGGTCTAAAATTAGAAAACATTATCAATTATCCCATTATCAATTATCAATTAAAAATGAAGGTTTACCTCGCACTGATGCTTTTAATGACGCTTTGTTTGGCAAAGATGAGTGCCCAACCTTTAAGCGGGAAAACTATTCTTAGGCATGCTGATACCGTAAGGGGTACTTACGGACCGGGAAGAGATTGGTGGGATGCATTAAAATATGACCTGCATGTGAAATTTGACATAAATGATAGTACGGTCAGTGGATACAATCTTATTCAATTGAAGGTTTTAAAAAAAGGAAAATCTTTGCAAATTGATTTGCAGGAACCGTTGTTCATTGATAGTGTTTTATATTCAATCAATAAAAGCGAACTACAAAAAATTAACGCGAATGACATTGTGAAAGATGGAAACGCATATTTCATTTCAGGTAATTACTTTTCAGTCCCTGATACCAATTTTCCGATTTTTTATCTTTCGGTTTATTACCATGGCAAGCCTCGTATCGCCAAACATCCGCCATGGGATGGTGGGCTTATCTTGAAAAAAGATAAAAATAATGATCCCTGGGTAAGCATTGCCTGCCAGGGTTTGGGAGCAAGCGTGTGGTACCCTTGTAAAGATCATCAAAGCGATAAACCCGATAGTGCGGAAATGCACATCACCATTCCGGATACATTGGTTTGTGTGGGAAATGGCAGATTACGCGATACTAAAATGAATGGCAACGGCACTGCTACTTTCGATTGGGCCGTTGTAAATCCTATCAACAACTATTGCCTCATACCGTCCATCGGCAAATATGTGCACTTTAATGAAATATACAAGGGAGAAAAAGGAAACCTGGATATGGATTACTGGGTATTGAATTATAATCTTGATAAGGCAAAAAAACAATTTGCAGACGCCCCCAGGATGATGAAAGCATTTGAGTACTGGTTTGGCCCCTACCCTTTTTATGAGGATGGTTACAAATTGGTAGAGTCCCCGCATTTAGGAATGGAACATCAAAGTGCGACTGCTTATGGCAATGGTTACCAAAACGGGTATTTAGGCAGGGACCTAAGCGGAACCGGCTGGGGTTTAAAATGGGATTTCATTATTGTACATGAAAGCGGGCACGAATGGTTTGCCAATAATATCACCTCCAAGGATATCGCCGATATGTGGGTGCATGAAGGGTTTACCAATTATTCTGAAACATTGTTTACCGAATATTATTATGGCAAGGAAGCCGCCACCGCCTATATAACCGGTATCAGGAAAAACATAGCAAATGATATACCCATCATCGGTATGTACAATGTAAACAAAGAAGGCAGCAGCGATATGTATTACAAAAGCGCCAATATGCTTCATACCATCCGGCAAATTATCAATGATGATTCTCTGTTCAGGAAAATATTACGGGGGCTTAACAGCAATTTCTATCATCAAACGGTGACTTCAAAACAAGTGGAAAACTATATCAGCAACCAGTCAAAAACAGATTTTAGCAAAGTTTTCGACCAGTATTTAAGAACAGTCCAAATACCGGTGCTGGAATATAAAGTGGATAAACAAGGGCTTTCTTACCGTTATTCAAACTGCATAAAAGGATTTCGCATGCCCTTGAAAATTAATTTTAATTCGCAACAATGGATAAAGCCAACCGAAGACTGGCAAACACTGAGCGGCGCTACAGCAGATAACAAATTTTCAGTGGACGTTAATTTTTATATCAAAACAAAAAAGGTAGATTAATTTAGCAACAAACAAGCGTATGAGCCAAATAAGAAGGCAAAGTATTATTTCGTCGATGATGGTCTATTTCGGTTTTGCCTTAGGTTTTTTTAATACATACCTGTTTACAAAAGAGGGCGGTTTTTCCAAAGATGATTACGGTCTTACCGGGATATTTATAGCAGTAGCCAACCTTATGTTTTCTCTTGCTAATTTGGGGATGCCCTCGTACATCTACAAATTTTACCCTTACTACAATGATAATTTAGATAAAAAAAGAAATGATATTTTAACATGGGCATTGCTTGTTTCGCTAGTGGGGTTTTGCGTTGTGGTGGTTGGCGGCATTTATTTTAAGGACCTGATCACTTATAAATTTGGGAAAAATTCACCGGAGTTTATAAAATATTACAACTGGATATTTCCTTTTGGGCTGGGATTAACCCTGTACAGCATTCTTGAAAGTTATGCATGGCAGCTAAAAAAATCCATTTTCACTAATTTTTTACGGGAGGTCCAGTTCCGGGCATTTACAACCATTTTAATAGTGTTATTCTTTATAGGCCTGATAGGGAAATTCGATGTTTTTATCAAAATATATTCGTTTACCTATTTGGGCATTGCAATTATTTTATTGGTATATCTTTTAGCGAAAGGCTATATACACCTGACTTTCAAAGTAAGTATCGTTACAAAAAAATATTTTAAAAAGATTATCGCCCTGGTCAAATTTATTTATGGCGGTACATTGGTATATGCAGTTGCCACTGTGTTCGATTCAATACTGCTGGCTTCCGTTTCAGCAAATGGTCTTGCAGCGGTGGCCGTATATTCGCTGGCGCAAAACATGGCCAGCCTGATCCAGGCTCCTCAGCGCGGTATCATTTCCTCTTCTCTTGCCGCACTCTCCCAGGCATGGAAAGATAAGGACCGTAACAGGATCATGAGAATTTACAGGCAGTCATCCATCAACCAGTTAATATTTGCCGTTGGGATGTTTTCGCTGATATGGCTCAATTTTTCAGATGGCATTTTTACCTTTCACCTGCAGAGAGGGTATATGGATGCTAAATGGGTTTTCTTTTTTATAGGCCTCATGCGTATTGTGGACATGGGTACCGGTGTTAACAGCCAGATCATTGCTACTTCTACCCTATGGAAATTTGAATTTTTTACAGGCATCATGCTCCTGTTAATAACCCTGCCGCTGAACTACGTATTAACCAAATATTACTTTGACGTAGTGGGGCCGGCTATAGCTAACCTTTTTGCATTTACAGTCTATAATGGTATCCGCTTTTGGTATTTACAAAAAAAGTTTAATATGCAGCCTTTTACCAAAAAAACATTGTACACCATTATACTGGGTTTATCAGTTTTTTATTGCTGCTATTTTTTATTCGACAAATACCATGGATTTGGGTGGCTGGTAGCCAGGAGCGCCTGCTTTATTGTACTTTATGGATCAGGCACCTTACTATTAAAACTATCATCCGATATTCTTCCTGTGTGGGTGACTTTACAAAAGAAATTGGGCATAAAAAAAGGAGAATAAATGCTCCCTTAAAAATTCTTATCTAAAACTGTTTCCACTACTCCACTTCAGAGGTTGGGGGCAAAATAATGCTATTTTTGAAACACTGCGCTTGCAAGCGAAGCCGGCGGCAATATTATCCTTCCACCCGAAATAAATTTGCTGTTGTAATATTCATCATTTAAACTACTGATAGTAACCCCATCATGAACGCTGCTATGAACAAAATAATTATTACCCAGGTACAATCCCACATGGCTAACACCACCCCTGGTATTAAAAAAAACCAAATCACCTTCAACCAGTTCTTTCATGGCTAGTTTTTCACAAATTTTATATTGGTCTTTCGCGATGCGGGGAACGGTCAGACCATACACTTCCGATAATAATTTCCCGGTAAAAGCACTGCAATCGATGCCATTGCTATCTGTGCCACCATATAGGTACGGCGTGGCCCACCAGCTGTCTATAAAATTATAAAGTGGAAAATTAGTAATGCATTCCACCTCCCTGTCTGTCATCATCGCGTACTTG
The DNA here is from genome assembly GCA_040007015.1 of Ferruginibacter sp. GTDB lineage: Bacteria > Bacteroidota > Bacteroidia > Chitinophagales > Chitinophagaceae > Ferruginibacter. The sequence continues at coordinate 7,270 of JBDTVX010000182.1, forward strand.
AATTGCCGGGCGGAACAAAGTTCAATGGTGCCGGTAACGCCCGATTTAACAACCGATGGCCCGGCTATTGCTGACTGGTTCGATTTTGTAATTTCACCTGCTACCTCTATGATATTGGAGGTAGCGGCTGGTACAATTTCAATACCCTCAATAAATTTTAGGAAAATTTTTGGCTGAGCCTTGCCTGCAAATCTTTCGATATTGGCATTGGTTTGAGCTTTCACAGATATTGTTGTTCCTGAAAAAATGCCACCGGCAACAGCAACAAAAAATAAGTGTTTCATACGTAAAATTTTTGGTTTACACGTAAGTACAACTTAATCTTGTGTTATTTGATCACCTAAAAAATCATTAATTACGCTATTTATCTTTTCTTTTCTATGAACCCTGTAATACAAACAATTAATAAATAAATTTCTTAAATGCGTCGCAAAGATAATGGCCGAACACCATAAATACAACCTTTTAATACAATAACTTGATTCATAAGTAATTACTATTGTGGAAAAACGAATTAGTAATGCATTTTATTGTATACGATATTTGCGGATAATGAATAATTAATAATGTTTCCGGAATGAAGAATTTTACTTTATCTAAATTCAATTCATACAGCCCCGAAAAAAACATTTCAATTTTCAATTAATTATCTCATTATCAATTTTATTACTTCCGGTAAAAAGAATAGTCTCAATAGTTAAGACATTATTAATTGTTCATTATTAATTATTATTTTTTCATATGAACTTCTCTCATCTCCATGTCCATACCCAGTTTTCTCTTTTAGATGGAGCTGCTTCCATTAAAAACTTATATCAAAAAGCCATTGCCGAAAAAATGCCTGCGCTTGCTATCAGCGACCATGGCAATATGTTCGGCGCTTTTGAATTCGTAAAGGAAGCGTATAAGCACCGCAATGAAGATAAATCCTTAAAAGTAAAGCCGATCGTCGGCTGCGAGTTTTATATTACTACCGACAGAACGCGTAAAACATTCAGCAAGGAAGAAAAAGACCCGCGCCATCACCAGATCCTGCTTGCGAAAAATGATATTGGATATAAAAATCTTGTAAAGCTCACCTCGCTGGGATATATTGAAGGCATGTATTCCAAATATCCCAGGATCGACAAAGAACTCATTCATAAATACCATGAGGGCCTGATCGCGACCACCTGTTGCCTCGGCGCACTGGTGCCACAAACCATTTTAAAAAAAGGGGAATCAGAAGGTGAAAATGAATTCAAATGGTGGCTCAATATTTTCCAGGAAGATTACTACATAGAGCTGCAAAGACATGGAATACCCGACCAGGATAAGGTAAATCTTTCATTGATAAAATTTGCTAAAAAGTACAATGTCAAAATAATTGCCAGTAATGATTCACACTATGTTGATCAAAAGGATTCCAATGCACATGACATCCTGCTATGCATCAACACAGGTGAAAAGCAGGCCACCCCGAAAATGAATGAGTTTTCGGACGATGATGTACTGGTAAAAAATAAGCGTTTTGCATTTCCCAACGACCAATTTTACTTAAAAACAGGCGCCGAAATGACCAAAGTATTTGACGACATCCCGGAAGCCATTGACAATACCAACGAGATCGTGGATAAAGTGGATCTGCTTGATTTAAAAAGAGATATTTTACTCCCCCACTTTGTCGTTCCTTCCAGCTTTAAATCACAGGATGAATACCTTGAAAACCTCACCTGGACGGGAGCCAAAGAACGTTACAAAATTTTTACACCGGAAACCGAAGAGCGTATTAATTTCGAATTGGGTGTGATCCGCGATATGGGATTTGCAGGTTACTTCCTGATAGTTAGTGATTTTATTGTGGCAGGTAAGGAAATGGGCGTGTTTGTAGGGCCCGGGCGTGGCTCGGCTGCAGGTAGTGTGGTTGCATACTGTATCGGCATCACAAATATAGACCCGATCAAATACAATCTGCTGTTTGAAAGATTTTTAAACCCGGAACGTAAATCAATGCCGGATATTGACACGGATTTTGACGATGAAGGCAGGCAAAAGGTAATTGACTACGTGGTGCAGAAATATGGTAAGAACCAGGTAGCACAGATCATCACCTATGGCACCATGGCTGCGAAATCGAGTATTGCGGATGTGGCAAGGGTAATGGATCTTCCGCTGGCAGAGAGCAGGGCCTTGTCGAAGCTTGTACCGGAAAGACCTGGTATCAACTTAAAACGCCTGTTGCATGCACCCTTTACAGCAAAAGAAGCAAAGAATGGCGATAAATCGCTGGAAGAAAAAGAACAATTGCAATCGGAAGATATTGAAAATGTAAAGAAGCTCAGGGAAATTTATAACAGAGCCGATCTGCACAGTACGATCCTGCACGAGGCCGAAATCCTGGAAGGCTCTGTCCGCAATACCGGCATTCACGCTTCCGCTATCATCATTGCCCCAAGGGATCTGACAGACCTGTTACCGGTTGCATCCTCGAAGGAGTCGGAATTATGGCTTACACAGATTGAAGGCGGTTCCATTGAAGAGGCGGGCGTTATTAAAATGGACTTCCTGGGTTTAAAAACCCTGAGTATATTAAAAACCGCCCTGTCCCTGATCAATCAAAATCACAGTGTAGATATTGCCATTGATGATATTACTTTGGATGACGAGCTAACCTACAAGCTTTACCAGCAGGGTGATACCAACGCCACTTTCCAGTTTGAAAGTGCCGGTATGCAAAAATATTTACGTGAATTAAAGCCTGATAAGTTTGCGGATCTGATCGCAATGAATGCCCTGTACCGACCCGGACCAATGGCTTATATTCCTGAATATATTGACCGGAAGCACGGTAAAAAACAGGTGTCATTTGATCTGCCTGATATGGAGGATATCCTGAAAGAAACCTATGGCATCACAGTGTACCAGGAACAGGTAATGCTGCTGTCGCAAAAGCTGGCCGATTTCAGTAAAGGAGATGCAGACATACTTCGTAAAGCAATGGGTAAGAAGCAGATAGCCATTCTTGATAAAATGAAAGTTCAATTCATTAAGGGGGCCTCTGCAAAAGGTCACCCAGCAGAAAAGCTGGAGAAAATATGGACGGATTGGGAGGCATTTGCGCAATATGCTTTCAATAAATCACACTCTACCTGCTATGCTTTTGTGGCTTATCAAACTGCTTATTTAAAAGCGCATTATCCCAGCGAATATATGGCAGCTGTTTTAAATCATGCAGGCAGTATCGATAAGATCACTTTTTATATGGAAGAATGCAAAAGAATGGGATTAAAAGTTTTAGGCCCCGATATAAATGAATCTCAATACGGTTTTGCGGTAAATAAAAATGGTGAAATACGTTTTGGTTTTAGCGGCCTCAAGGGTGTAGGAGAAAATGCAATTGAATGTATCATTGAAGAAAGAACAAAACATGGCCATTACACATCTGTGTTCGATTTGGCAAAACGGGTAAACCAGCGGGCCGCCAATAAAAAATCGCTGGAGAGTTTGATCTATTCCGGGGCATTTGACTGCTTTAAGGATATTACCAGGGCTCAATATTTTTATGCTGCCCCTGGCGACGTGCAGGGATTGGAAAAGATCCTGAAATTTGGTACTGTTTATCAATTTCAAAATGCCAGCGCCAGCAATACATTATTTGGCGATCTGCAAATGCCGGATATTGTGCCTCCCAAATTATCGGTGTGCGAACCCTGGCCGCTGGCAGTGCAACTGGACTATGAAAAAGAGGTAACTGGCATGTACATGAGCGGCCATCCGCTTGACAATTTCAAATTTGAAATGCGGCACTATAATATTACACCATTGGCAGATTACAATGAATTTAAAGCCGCGGTAAATACACAGGCCAACCCGGGTAAACAATTCCGCGTGGCCGGCCTGGTGGTAGAGGCGCAGCAGCGACTTACCAAGACAGGAAAAAATTTTGCTATCCTTACAATTGAAGATTATAGTGGTAAAAGCGAATTCATGCTTTGGAGCGAGGACTATGTGAAATACACCAATTATCTTGAGAAAGGCTTGATCTTACTGGTGGAAGGCTGTTTTAAGGCCAGGTATAATAGTGATCAGTATGAGTTTAAACTTTCCAGGATCCATTTGCTGGAAACAGTAAAGCCGGCCTTAACCAAACAGGTG
>JBDTVX010000183.1:0-11400 GCA_040007015.1 Ferruginibacter sp.
AAAGTAACCCTGCTTTTGCCGGGCCTTGCCGAATTCCAGGCTGATTAAGTTTTAACTATAACTAATGATTATCTTCCTTTTTGAAACCTAAATCCTACTGTCATGTTTTTGAAACACTTTTTTCATTGCACTTTACTTAAAACATGTATCTGAATGATATCCCTTTCCGGTTTTACATAGCGTTTACTGGCATTTTATTTTTTGAACCCGGTTGTTCCTGCAGAGTTTGGATATTCAAAAATGCCTGACAACGTTTCCGGTATCGTTACCGGTTTAATTTATTGAGTTTTACCAGTACCTGCTGTAGATTCCTCTAATTTTAACCCATAAAAAAAACTCTAATTTTCTTATAAAAAATTTGTGGACAGGATAGAGAAACCACGTATTAATTTTTGGTTTTTCTAATGCCATGATTCAGTGCGGTGACTGTCTTGCCGGGGGGAACATCCTACAGGCAAAAATAAACAACCATGCAGATGGAACTGTTATCATTGGTGCCAGTGCAGCTCCGGAAGGCGTCAAATGGTCATCCACATTAATTATGGTTCGTATTCATTCAGTATTTTTTTTGCACAATTGGTTTTTATTTGCGGACGGCACATGACCGCTGGAGTACGGGCAACATCGATTTTAGATATTTTTTTAAGCAGGCATTTTATTCTTAACCATATCGTTATTCCAACATACAAACACATCCATCATACGGGCCCGGAATAGAAGGTCTTCAACCAGTTAATCACATACTGCTAACCCGTTCATCATATTGCATAAACCACATGAAAAAAGTTATTGTTTTTACCCTGTTATCAGCTTGCCTTTTGCAGGTTTCATTTTCTCAATCCATACTGAATGCATTGGTATTTTCTGCCGACTCATTATCAGTAAAACAATTTACAATTAATAATAAAAGTACGCCCCCAAAAACTTACCCTGTTGCCAGTTTTGTTCTGGATGGCAAATTATATTATTCCGATCAGAAGGAAACTTACGGGAATAAACTAAGGGTACAACTGGCTGGTTATAAAATAACCGGTGCAGGAATAACGGCAAGGCTGGTTTTTAGTAATCCCGGCACCGACACCATTCAATTGGAAAATGTTGTTCCTTTTGGCGAAGATGCAGACCGGGTTTATATCACGGGTAAGGGCAATCACCCTTTATCACGTACATATCTCTTTGTACCCGGCAAACAACCAGTTAATGTTATTGTACCGGACAATGCATGGGAACTAGGTTTTAATTCATTCCAGGTAAGTGAGCAGGTAGAGTTGGCGTCCCTTGCCAGGAGGAGCCGTGGTTCCATTATAAAGGGTTCAAGGGGTCGGTTTGAAACCAAATTATTTCCTGGAGGATCCGTTGAATATAAATTGTACGGAGAAGCGGTAACAGGCGACTGGCATACAGGACTTGAACATATTTTTCAAGAACGCATGTTATATGATGTGGAAAACTTTGATAATTCCTTGTTTGAAAGAAAGGACCTGCAGTGGGTAAGGCATTCTTATGTGAATACCCTGATGATGAACTGGGACAAGTTTTATTATGATTATACGGATAAAAAATTTCACGTGAAAGAATTCCTGGACCGGGGCAAAAAATTGTATGGAGGTGATGATTTTATCAGTATCTGGCCTACCTGGCCAACGCTGGGAATGGATCAGCGCAACCAGTTTGACCTTTTTAATGATTTACCCGGAGGCACAGCCAGGATTAGGGAAATAGCCAGTCAGTGCCGCCGCAACGGTACCAAATTATTTATTTGTTACAATCCCTGGGATGAAGGCACACGCAGTGAAAACCATTTCGAAGGCATTTCAAAGTTAATAGCAGCCACCTCCGCCGATGGAATGGTGTTGGATACCAAAGGTGAATCAAGCAGGGAATTGCAGTATGCGGCCGATAAAGTGAGACCAGGTGTAATTATGTACAGCGAGGGAATGGCCGTGCCAAAAGATATGGCGGGCATCGTTTCCGGCAGGGTACATAATGCCCTCTATTATGCGCCCATGCTCAACCTGAATAAACTCATCAAACCGGAGTTTACCATTTACCGCGTATCCGAATTATTCAAGGAACCCATACAGAGAGAATTTGCAACCTCATTTTTTAATGGATATGGAACCGAAATGAATATCATGGCGCCAGGCCAACCCGATTGGGCCGAAGAACAATATAAATACCTTGGCCGTACAAGCAGGATTTTAAGGGAGAACACCTACAATTTTGTAGCGCATGGTTTTACTCCTTTGATTGAAACCAGTGTGGATAGTATCTGGGTCAATGAATGGGCGTTGCCGTCCAAAACCATTTATACCATTTACAGTATTCGCCCGGAAGGATATATTGGTAACCTCTTTATGGTAAACCCGGAGCAGGGATTCCATTTTGTGGATCTGTGGCACCATCGCTTATTGTTACCGAAGCAAAGGAACAATGGCTGGTGGGTAGCATCGGAAACAAATGCATTTCATAAAAAATACCTGGGTACCAATAATGAGGGAGAAGTGGATTGCATTGCTAAATTGCCGGTACTCATCAAAGCAGCAAGAAATGGCGATATGCTAAGCATCAGTACGCAGGCAAAAGGAGATGAACTCCGCATCTGGAAGGGCCTGCCTGCCTATGATAAAAAACCACTCATATTAAAACCTGGCAATCACCAGTTATCGCTGAACGAAAAATTCGGTCGTTTTGAAGGCGAATTTATTATCCAGTTAATGGAAAAGGGAATTTTGCTGGATGAAAACATGGTAACGGTGGTTGCCGGGGAAGCACGACGGATTTCTGTTGTTAAAAAAACAACCACTTCGTCAACAGTTCCCGCGGGTATGGCAAAAATCCCAGCCGGCACTTTTCATTTTAAAGCCACCAATGGTGATGAATTTATTGCTTATCCAAAACAGGATGTGGACAGTACATTTAATATGCCAGCCATGTACATGGACAGGTTTCCCGTTACAAATGAACAATATCTGCAATTTATTAAGGCAACAAAATATAAACCTTCGGATCCGGCTAATTATTTGAAGCATTGGGTAAAGGGAAATATTGCTGCAGGGCAGGAAAAATTTCCTGTGGTATATATCAGTTATGAAGACGCAAATGCGTATGCTGCATGGGCTGGTAAAAGGCTTCCTGCGGAAATGGAATGGCAATACGCTGCACAAACGTCAGATGGAAACGAGTGGCCCTGGAAACAAGCTACACCGGTTGGAAGAAAGTTGCAGGTAGTTACTGAAACACTTACGGTATCTGCTTTGGAAGGCATCGATTCTTCCCTGTGCAATTTAGGAGATGGGAAATTATATCCTGTGGGTAAGTATCCCCGCGGCGCCAATCCCTATGGTTTAGAGGATCTTACCGGCTGCGTATGGCAACTCACCAATGACCTGTATATGAGTGGCAGTTACCGGTATATCATGATGAAGGGCGGTTCCTTTTTTAAACCATCAAGCAGCTGGTGGTATGTGCAGGGCGGCCCAAGGGAATTGCACTACCGACAGTTCTTACTCCGGGTAAGCCAGGGTTTTGAACGTAATGCCACCGTAGGTTTCAGGTGTGTAAAGGATGTGCAATAAGGGGTATGGTAATATTGAGCAATGGCTAAAGAGTTGAGTCGGATCGTTGCTGCTTTTTATGCAATTTCGGTTGCGCAAACCTTAGTAGTCTGCCTATCGGGACGGGCCGATGTTTCATTCGAAATAATGTTGAAAGACTTTCAGACAGTTTTCCATTTGATATAAGTGAAACAGGTAGAAAATATTTTTTGAAATTAACCCAATTAAAAACTCACGAATTAATCCCTTGCGAAGTATATTTAAAGAAGAGCAATCACCAAGCCTTGCCGCCGGATACGACCGGCATATTTAAAAATAATTTGATTATGCATAAAGGATTTCTTACACTGTGTTGCACCGTTTTAATGTCGGCATGTATTGCACAAAAAAGCCCGTCGAAGCAGCCCACGATCCGCATCGCATTAGTGAATAGCCATATTGAAACAAAAGAATTTACGGCCATACAACAACTACTTCAAAAGCACAAAGAATGGAGTTTTACATCCATCAAAATTGAAAAAATAACCAGCGATAAATCATTGAAAGGATTTACACATATCTGGTATCACCGAACCGATACCATTGCCTTTGATAAAGCCGAAAGCGAAGCCGGTCAATTCATTAAAAAATTTGTTACTGCCGGGGGTAATCTTTTTCTATCCATGGAATCTGTTGCACTGCTCAATGTGTGGGAAATAGAAAAAAAGGACTTTCAGTTCCGGCAGGATACCCTTTTGGATGAAGGGTTCGGAAGGCCTGCAGGGTTCCATGCATTTAAATCTCACCCTTTGTTTAGTGGGTTGAATGGCGGGGTTTATACCAGCAAGCAAAAGGCAGACCACCTGGTACGCAAACATGGCTTTTTTGATGCCACCATTCCGAAAGGGGGCAGGGTGGCGGGCATTGACTGGACTTATATTAAATTTTCTGAATCCAATAAACTATTGCTGGAATACAAAATAGGTAAGGGTATCATTATTGCAGCCGGTGCCTACCTTTATTATGGAGCAGATAATTATAACAAAGAACACCTGGAACGTTTTACAGCAAATGTTTTCAGCTATACTTCCGGGCAAATAAAAAATGAAGCGAAAGAATATTGGAATTTTCAACCACAAACCATCCGGGAGTCAGCTTTTACAACAGCATCGGTAATGCCGGTACAGGCAACTACCTGGATCTTACCAACGCCAACTCTCCGGCTAAACCAGCCCAGGGCGACGAAGGATTTTTACGACCTGGTGGGACGCCGCATATTATGGATGGGAGCTTTGAATGGTGGTGCGGATGAAATATGGATGCATCCCTATATGGCACTCAGGGATCTGCGTTTAGGCGTAACCGTTACCGGCACGGATTCGGTATCCTGGCTACGGAATATATCCGCAGCAGTAGAAATTACGCCCGAATATATAGTTAGGATTTACAAGATAAGAAATACCACGCTCAAAGAAATATACACTGTTTCCTTTGATGAACCCAATGGGGTAGCACACATTGAAGTTCAGGGCAATGATGTAAAGGAATTAACAGTTACCTATGCCTCTAACCTCCGCTATATGTGGCCGTATTCCCCGGAGACAACCGGCAGTATTCAATATGCCTATTGCCCATCTTTGAACGGACACCTCATTAGCGGTCAGCAGCGAAGATTGAATACCCTGGTAACTTATAGCACGCCGCCATTGCACCAAAAAATATGGACTGAAGATTCCCAGCACCAGGTAAAGGTGGCTGCAGGATTTTTGATAAGGGATAAATCAGCCATCAACATTTATATTACAGGCAGCAATAGAAACCCAGGTGATGCAATACGGTTATTTGCCCGTAACGCGCCAAAAATGAACCGGCTTTTCGAAAGATCCGGCCAGTATTACAGCGATCTTTTAAAGAACCATCTTTATTTTACTACTCCTGATAGTTTATTCAACAATGGTTATAAATGGGCAATGGCAAAAACCGACCAGTTCCTGCAAACCACTCCCGGCATCGGTACAGCGCTGATGGCAGGGTTTGGTACAACTGCCAGGGGCTGGAATGGCAATCAAAAAATCAGCGGTCGTCCAGGCTATGCCTGGTATTTTGGCCGCGACGGGCAATGGAGTGCGATGGCCATTGATGCATATGGTGATTTTGCTATGGTGAAAGAAGCACTGGAAACCTTTATCCGTTTCCAGGATGTAAATGGCAAAATTTATCATGAACTTACTTCAAGCGGGGCGGCACATTACGATGCTTCCGACGCCACGCCCCTGTTCATTGTGCTGGCATCGCATTACCTCCGGTACAGTGGCGATAATGCGTATATCCTTAAGCGATGGCCGCAGATAAAGAAGGCATTGGATTTTTGTTATAGTACGGATACCGACATGGACGGATTAATTGAAAACACAAACGTAGGCCATGGATGGATTGAAGGGGGCGAATTGTTTGGCACCCACACTGAATTTTACCTGGCAGGCACCTGGGCTGCCGCCCTGGATGCCGCCGCTTATTTGGCAACCCATATTGGCGTAAAGGAATCCGGCCAATACGCTGAAGATGCCGCTAAGGTTAAGAAGATTATTGACCGTGATTTCTGGAATGAAAAGGAAAGCTTTTTTTATAATGGCAAAATGCAGGATGGATCATATATGCCCGATGCTACGGTGCTTGCAGCCGTACCTGTATATTTTGACGCGGTAACGGATACCCTCAAGGCCGCTAAAGTGAGCAGCCGGTTTAACAGTAATTATTTTTCTACCGCCTGGGGTATCCGTATGATTGAAGACAGCAGTAAAAAGTACAGTGCCAGCAGCTACCACGCCGGCATGATATGGCCATTATTTGGAGGCTGGGCGGCATTATCTGAATATAAAACAGGCAATTACCGGTCGGGCTTTCAGCATATTATGAACAACCTGTTGCAATACCGTAACTGGTCGCCAGGCAGCATGGAGGAAACGCTGAATGGTGATGTATATAAACCTAACGGTGTATGTAGTCACCAGGCCTGGAGCGAAACAATGATCCTGCAGCCCGCTATTGAAGGAATGCTTGGATTTAAACCCGATGCAATGGCAAACCGGATCGAATTGGCGCCCTATTTTCCATGGTTATGGAAATTTTGCAGGGTGCACAATATCAGGATGAACAATACATTACTGCAACTTGAAATGAAAAGGCAACCTGGGCATACCAGTTTTCTAATTCATGCAAACCGCTCAGTAAAGCTTGATTTCAGCCCCGTTTTTCCATTGAATACTATTATCCGTTCAATAACGATAAATGGTAAAAAAAAGATTGCCAGGGCAGGGATAAAACCTGAAGGGTTATCTTTACCGTTATCGTTTTTTACCCAAAAAGGAAATAATGTCATTGAAGTGGCCACTGATGGTGGGATTGGATTATTACCTGTAACTGGCACGCCGGAGCCCGGCGATAGTTCAATCTGCCTCCAGGTTAATGAAGAAAGAGTAAATGGAAAAAATTACACCGTCTCGGTATCCGGTCGCCCTGGTAAAATTTATGAACTGCAATTGTATTGCCCAAATGGTATTAAAAGTATAACCGGTGCCACCATTATTAAAGTGGAACAGGATATGATTAAGTTAAAATTGCAATTGAACCCCAATGGGAATAAATATAGTAATCGCAGAATAGTAGTGGAACTTAACTAGTTTGACGATACGGGTAAAAAAATTAAAGTAACAAAAAAATAATTTTCCTGATGAAAAACAAGATGGTCTTTATTGCCTTTTCAGTTTTTGTTTCGATGACAACAATGGCACAATTCTCATTCCAGAAATTGAACCCCGTTAGTTTTTCAAAAGTAACGGTTACCGATGCATTCTGGAAACCTAAAATGGAAATCGTGTCTACGGCAACACTGGCTGCCTGTGTTAATTATACGCAGGATAAAACCGGCCGCATCCGCAATTTTGAAAAGGCCGCAAAAAAGAAGGGAAAGCATGAAGGCGTTTATTACGATGATTCCGATGTGTTTAAGGCCATTGAAGCCATTGCCTATGCTTTAAGAAACAGGCCGGATGCCACTTTGCAGAAAAATACAGATGAATGGATCGATAAAATAGCGGCAGCACAAATGCCGGATGGATACCTCAATACCTACTACGAACTAACGGACATCAGCCAGCGATGGACTGATATGGAGAAGCACGAAGACTATTGCGCTGGGCATTTAATTGAAGCGGGGATCGCTTATTACAACACCACCAAAAATGATAAGTTGCTAAATGTAGCCATCCGTTTCGCAAACCACATTGATTCTACTTTTCGTTTGCAAAACAGGCCCTGGGTTTCAGGCCACCAGGAAATAGAATTGGCGCTGATGAAGCTGTACCATCACTCAAATAATAGCCGTTACCTTCAACTGGCCAACTGGTACCTGGAGCAACGGGGAAAGGGTTATGGAAAAGGTGTGATCTGGGATCAGTGGAAAGATCCCGATTATTGCCAGGATGGACTACCGGTGAAGGACCAGCGAAAAATAACCGGGCATGCCGTTAGAGCAATGTACCTCTATACCGGCGCTGCTGATGTAGCCGCAGTAACCAATGATGCGGGTTATGTTACCGCCATGGATTCTTTATGGCAGGATGTAGTGTCTCACCATATGTATATCACCGGTGGCATTGGGGCTCAGGGTACCAATGAAGGGTTTGGCAAACCCTATGACCTGCCGAATGAAACTGCCTATTGTGAAACCTGTGCTTCTGTAGGAATGGTATTCTGGAACCAGCGGATGAATATGCTGTCGGGAAATTCGAAATATATTGATGTATTGGAAAAAAGTTTATACAATGGTGCGCTGGATGGATTGTCTCTCTCCGGTGATCGCTTTTTTTACGGCAACCCACTTGCCTCTTATGGCAATAACAACCGGAAGGAATGGTTCGGCACTGCCTGTTGCCCGTCTAACATAGCAAGGCTGGTAAGTTCATTGGGCAATTATATTTATGGTACTTCTTCCAATGCCATTTGGGTAAATTTATTTGTGGGCAGCAATACCAATCTAACTATTGGAAAAACCAAAGTGGCGCTTACAATGAAAACGGGTTATCCCTGGAAGGGCGACATTCAACTCATTGTATCTCCGTCAACAAAACAGGCATTTGAATTGCGCATACGCATACCTGGTTGGCTGGTTGAACCGGCACCCGGCGATTTATACCGCTACGAAAGCGATGAAAAATCTACACCCGTCATAAAGGTGAACGGGCAGACCGTGCAGTATTCCAACGCAGATGGCTATGCAGTTATTGAGCGTACCTGGAAAAAAGATGATGTGGTTACTGTAGAATTTCCGATGGTGGTAAAGCGGGTAATAAGCAATCCCGCTGTGCTGCAAAACAGCAACCGTATTGCATTGCAATACGGGCCCATAATATATTGTGTGGAAGGCGCAGACAATAGTGACGGAGTGTTTGGCCTGGTGGTGCCTGCAAATACTATTTTTGAAACGCAGTTTGAACCTTCCCTGCTGGGTGGTGTAAATACGATACATTTTGTGGCCCCGGTGGTTACCGTCAGTAGCGATGGGCAAGCTGTAAATACATTTTCAAAAAAGATCACCGCAATCCCTTATTTCAGCTGGAACAACAGGGGTAGCAATAGTATGCAGGTATGGTTACCTGCCACAATAAAAAATATAATTATTAATGAGAAGAAATAGCAGCCATTTTAATCCATTCTTTTAATGGTACAGGATAACATGCCATAAGTGCCGTACTGGGCCTGCACAATTTTAATATGATGTTTACCATCCAGTTGAACGATGGCATCCGTATGATAATCCGCATCGTTAACAATGACAGCCGGATCCCATGAATTGATGACTAACCGCTCATCCACATACACCCTTACCATATCACCGGCGGTTACGCCAAGCCTGTACCTGCCTTTGGGTGCATCAATGGTGGTGTGTACAAGAGTTGCAAATTTTGAATCAGGCAAACCTTTTCCATGCAGGTGCTCGTAATCCGGCGCATTGACAATGGTTTTTTTTAACTGGGAATTACTCTTTAACAACAGGTTAAAAGCAGCCGGATGCTGAACCGGGTCATTGCTGGAATCAAAACCAAACCAGCTTACTTCCCATTTCATTGGCAGGCTGTTTTCCTTGTATTCAAATGTATAAGGCTGACCGGCAGGAATAATTTTTCCAAACGGAGAGATCATTTTTTCACCAATATATTCCAATTCAATGGTCACATTGGTTGTGTCTTTGGACTTTCTTTGCGCATCCATTACAGCGGGCAATTTACCATTCGACGCAGAAAGCAATACTGCGCCGGATATTTTTTTAAGTTTCCATTTTCCTTTGGGGCCTTTCACTTCAAAATGCATTTTCCCGGTTGCATCTGTACTGGTCCACCAAAGAAGCGGATAGCGAAAATTATAGGGTCCCCATTCTGTCATCATTATATTTTTTTTACCCTGTGGATGGCTGTGAGGTAAATGGGCCGCCTGCATTTTAGAGCCTGGCTTTAATGATTGAATGAATAGACTATCTGCTGTAAAATCATAAGTATTCGTATGGCTGCCCGACTGAATTTCCTGCAGGATTTTACCGGATTTTTGCAGGGTTCTGCACCCTTTATATTGGTTATTGGCAAGTGTTACAGCCTGCGAATTTATAATACTATAAACCGTCGGCACATTGGTAAAAATATTTTGCGAAATAGAATAATTGCGACTGCGGGTATCTTTTATTTTCATTAATCCAAAGTCGGCCTTCCTGTTTGGTATGGCCCACAATTCAATCGCAAGACTATCCTGCGTAAAACTGTTTTGTTCAATAATATTGTCCTGCCCGTGTTCAATGGAAATTGCTGCGAGGTTACCGCCAAAATCATTTTTTGCAATCACGGTATTATAGCTGAACCCTCCCCAGATGCCATGCCAGCAATCGTGCATTTTGTTGTTGATAATTTTATTCCGGCTAAAGGTAATTTCCACCCCATTGGTAGGCGCATAAGAGAAGTCGTTTCCATACACCAGGTTATCATTACAGCCGCCTGTTCCTTCGTCGATGGTTTGCTGGCCTGCCCATAAAAAAAATCCATCTCCTGAATGCGTAACCGAATTATAGGCAAACACGTTATTACTGCATTGGTCAAATACAAGTATACCTCCTGAATCCTGGCCGCGGTAGTAATAACCATAACTAAAGCCCCGTACATTCCAGTCAATTTTATTATCCAGGATATGGTTACCACTGCTATGGTACATGCCAATGCCCACACCGGTATTAAATGAGAAATTATTGTTATACACTTTTCCATTATTGCAGTATGTCATCATCAGCGCACATTGCCCATCCGTACTGATATTATTATGGATGACCGCCTGGTTGCAATGATCCAGGTAAATGCCTGCTCCAAACCGCAGCCATTCATTTTTATCATTGTGATGATAACTTTGCCAGTCACTCACATCTTCTTTAAAACGGTCGCTGTTGAGTCGTTGCCTGTAATTATAAGAAAAATCGGAACCGGTTATTTGTAAGCCTTCTATATGATCGGCCATCACAGCTAAGCAGGGCAGTTGTGTAGAATGTTTGAATCTAACCCTACGTTAAGCGCGTAAGGTTTTTCACTGCATCATCCGCATGGGCAATGTAGCTCAGGTAGCGGCTGCAGATTTGCAAGCGCGTGACGTAGCCGTCAAAATCACCTTAAAAATCGTTGAAAAGGAACCCCACATGAACAACAAATTGATTATCTCGTCGGCTATCGCCGGACTCGTCGCCTTCGGCACAGCGAGCGGCAGCGCACTCGCGCAAGACAAGAAGGCAGAAAAGGAAAAGTGCTACGGTGTCGCCAAGAAAAGTGCGAACGAC
>JBDTVX010000184.1:0-11399 GCA_040007015.1 Ferruginibacter sp.
CTTCATTGGCTACCCATAATACATCATCAATAGTAACAATGCCCAATAATTTATTGCTCTTACTAACCACCGGCAAGGCCACCCGGTTATTCATTTTAAATGCTTCATTGGCTACTTCCTGGTCATCATCTGCATGTAAAGTGATAAACCTGCCATCCATTAATTCATCTACTCTTTTATCGGGGCTGGCCATGATGAATTCCTTAATACGTATATCATCCAGCAATTCGCCTTTCTCATTGATCACATAGATCACATCAATGGTTTCGCTGTTCCGGGCATATTTCCTGATGGTGCTAAAAACATTTTCTACGGTATCATGCTCGTATACATAAATGTAATCGGGCGTCATCAGCCTTCCCACGCTTCCTTCAGGATAACCAAGTAGGGATAAAGTGACTTTTCTTTCCTCCGGGTTCAATGCTTTTACCAATTCCCTTACCGCATTGCTGGGCAACTCGCTTAAAAAAGAGGTACGGTCATCGGGCGGCAATTCATTTAGTAATTCCGCTGTTTTAAAAGGAGGCAATGATTTGATGATCCTTTTTTGTGTGGGTAATTCCAGTATTTTAAAAACACTGGCAGCCCGGTGCAGGGAAAGATGACTGATGATCTGGCTTTCGTAGTTTTCATTTTCATAAATGAGATTGGCTACATCACTGATGTTTTGATGATTCAGGAAATCCTGGATGAGCAATTTATCCTCTGAAGCTATTATGTCTTCAAACTTTTGCTGCAATGTTATTTCTTCTAATTCCATTGTTTCGCTGTTTACTGTTTATTAAGGGCAAATAGAATTAGCACCGTTTACTGGTTTCTATTTACCAGGGCCAATAGTACCAGGTAATATTTATAAGATGAGCTTGAAATGTAAATTTTGATGAAAAATGATTGATGAATAGTACCTTAACGTCTGGTACCTGTTACGTTAGTCCTCAATTTTAAAACTTTACGTGTATACATTTAATATTAGCTTTCAAAAACAGTAAACATAAAACAATAAACGGTAAACTGGTATGCAAATTACTTGTTTTACTTTTAATATAATGTTATGCTAAAACCTTATTTGTTCGTTGGTCAAACTGGCTCAATGGGCAGAGGTGTTTTCACCAGGGAAAGAATTCCGTCGGGCACTATAGTGGAATTGTCGCCGGTGATTGTAATGAGCGGGGATGACAGGATTCATCTTGATAAAACAATATTGCATGATTATATTTTTGAATGGGGGAAAAATAAGGATAAATGTTGTATGGCATTGGGGCTGGTACCGATCTATAATCATAGTTACAAAAGCAATTGCGAATATTTTATGGATTATGACGACGAAACAATAATAGTAAAAGCTTTAAGGATTATTGAAAAAGGCAATGAACTTACGATTAACTACAATGGCAACTGGAATAGTAATACAAAACTATGGTTTGATGCGAAATGAACATCAGCCTTGTATACAGGATGCTACTAAATAAATTTATTTTTTAGAGAAAGAAGGCTGATAAGAAAGTGAAAAATTGATACCGGTGCCTGTTAATCTTAATTTGCCCTCGCCCATTCCTTTAAAAGGAATTTTAATAAAAGGCGCCGCCGAGATATTTAAAGTATTTGAGATTTTCTTTTCAACCCCCAACCCGGCAGTAGCAACGGAAAGCCAATAGTTTTTTTGCGAATTATATTTAACGTCTTTAGTATAGCTGCCTGTATTTGTTGAAATATCGTACGTGTAAAACTGGCTGGTCATAATGTAAGAGGAGATGCCTGCAGTGTAGTACAAATTTAATTTTTTCCCCTTCAGAATTTGTGATTTTATGTTCAGCGGTATTTCATACATCATGCAATACCCATCTACCTTATTCAGTTTAGAGCTGGCAGGCAGCATGTAGCTCATTTCGAAATCCTTTCCATTAGCAATATAATTTTTCTTTGATCTTATAACGCCGGTTTGAATAATAATATTTTTTGAGATTTGGTATCCTATCAACAATCCATAATTGCTGCCCGGCTTATCCACATTCGAAAACCCCACGGTTGTTAGCTCAGGTGCATACACCAATGAAAATTCGGGTGGATGTTTTCCTGTTTCGTTATTTTTCTTTTGTTTGCCGGCGGTATGCTTTGTATCAGGAGGTATTTTATTTTCTGCAATTGTCAGGTCAGGGGATGCTGGTTTTTCGGTTGGCTTTTTGTCCTCGTCCGTATGGGAGATTTCTTTTTGCGGCGATATTTTTATCGTTGAGTCATTGACGGGATTTATACTTTCATTTTTGCTGGTGGCCTTATTCTCATCCGTTGTTTTAACCGGCGGGTTGTTTTCAGCTATCTCACCCGGCTGAGTATTGATCTTCATACTCCCTGCTGCTTTATTTTTCGGATGGTTGTGCCTGGTCGCGACTATTTTATATGGGGCCTGTGCCGTTTCTTTATTTTCTAAAGATTGGGGTTGATGCAATTTATCGCCAGTTGCCGATTTTCCGCCAATACGCGGATTAACATTCCCGGATGGATCCGGAGCAGCAGGGCTTACAGCAGAAACTGAAGGCTGGTGTTCTTTAACCAGTTTTGATGCCTTGAAGTTTATTGTGCTGAAATATAAGTAGGCGCCCCCCATTAAAAGTAATGACAGTAGTAATAAAAGAAATGCAGTTTTTCGTGTGCCTTTCTTTACAGGCATATGTTTATCCAGCAAACCCTGCATGTGCTCCCAATCGGGGCTGGCGCCGGATGTCTGGTAATTGTCCCCGGCTGCTTTGATCAGATCGTCAAACTCATTGTCTTTGTCGGGTAGTTGCATCGTAAGATATATTGTAATTCGTTTTCTTTTGTAAAATACCCCTTAACCGCTCTTTTGCCTTTGATAAATTGGACTTTGAAGTGCCAATGGAGATGTCTAACATTTTAGCAATTTCTTCATGCGAAAAACCTTCAATGACATGCAGGTTAAAAACTGTTCTGTAAGCTCCTGATAGTTGTTTTACAGTATTGATTATTTCTTTGTAGCCAAGTTTATCTTCTCCGTTTTCACTATTGTCAATAATGGAAGATGGGATATCAACTTCATGCTGCCTTATATTTTTATTGCGTCTGTAACGGTCTATACATGTATTGACAATTATTTTTCTAAACCAGCCTTTAAAAGAATTTAATACATTGGTTGAGTTGTCAAGTTTGCATACATCAATGTGTTTGAATACTTTTAGAAAACTATCGTTCACCAATGCATTGGCCTCCTGGTCGTCATTGGCATACCGGTACGTAATACTATACGCATAATCGTACAAAAGTTTGTACAACTCCTGTTGACTTTCCCTGTTATTCTGTTTACAGCCATCAACCAGGTCAGGTATGCTTTGGTTACTTAAACTCAATACCAGTATTTGTTATGTGGTGAAATCATTGTTCATCAATTCCTGTTTAGCAGTCGTTGGTTTGAATCGGTTTCTTACAATCCTCTTTTGAAGCAGCTGATCGGTATTGTGAATATAAAAATTATTTTTAACTTATCATTAAAATACTTTAATGAAAAACGCTCAATAAAAAGGCATAATCACAACGGTCAGCAATTTTTTTTAACGGGTCCATATTCCCGGGGATAAAAAATAAACTCCGGAATTTATTTTTTGCCCCGGTAAAATAAAAAGATGTTATTGTTGTTCAATCAATTGTATTTCACATGTTATTCTTACGTCATCGCTTACTACGATACCGCCGGATTCTGTAATTGCACTCCAGGTAAGTTCAAAATCTTTCCGGTTGATCTTACCATTAATGCTGAAGCCGGCTTTGATATTACCGTAAGCATCCTGTACCACCCCGCCAAATTCCACATCCAGTTTAATATTCTTTGTAATGTTCTTTATTGTAAGATCGCCATACATCTCATAAGATCCGTCATTATCTACGCTTTCAAATTTGGTAGCCACAAATTTTAATTTCGGGTACGTCGCACCGTCAAAAAACTCAGCGCTTTTAAGGTGACCGTCCCTTTGCTCATTACCCGTTGAAATTGAATTGATATCAGCATAAAAACTAATTTTTGCTTTCATGAAATCCTCATCCTCCGTTTCTACAGAAGCCTGGAAAATGTTAAAACTCCCGGTCACATTTGTGATCATAAGGTGTTTTATTTTAAACTGAACTTCACTATGAGAGGGGTCGATCACCCAGGTTTTTGTTGCCATTAGAATAAATTTTTTATGCAATTTAGCGAAAGTGAATGTTTAAACATTGATAAATTGAATTAATTATTAAATGAAAAGAGGCAATCGCTGTTTACAGGTTAATTACTTTCTTTTCATTACAGCTTTGTATAGCCGATTCAATAATGCGCATTACATTGATACCGTCATCAGCGGTTACCGGCATCGGAATACCTTCCTTTATTGCCCGGTATACACCGTCGTAGTAATCGTAATAATTACCCTGCAATGACTGAATTTTTACACGAATAATGTTACCGTCCTGCTCGGTGTGTAATAATCCCTGTTCCGATTCAGGCTCGGTACCCCAGTCGGTGAGGTTTGGAACTTTACCCGCCAGGAGATCGGTTTCCTGCACATCCGTTCTGCCCTTTAGAAAAGATCCTTTTGATCCATGTACAATAAAACCGGGTAAGGTTTCTCTTACTAATAAACTTCCTTTTAGCCTTACCCTCAGATTCTTATAATACAAAAGAATATCAAACCAGTCATCTACCTCCGAACCCGGCCTGGTGATGCGTATATCCGCAAAAATTGCCTCCGGAAAACCAAACAGGCATAGGGCGCTGTCAATGATATGCGGACCAAGATCTTTTAAAATACCCGACCCGGCACTCTTCACTTCTTTATGCGGCTTAGGGCTGAGATGTGTTTTAAACCGCTCAAAACGAATTTCGGCTTCGTTTAAATTTCCCAGCCAACCCTCCCCGATTATTTTTTGTACCGTTTTAAAATCACTGTCCCAACGACGGTTTTGGTATACGGATATCCTTCTGTTCATCTTTTCGGCTATATTTTTTAATTCAACAGCTTCCGCAACAGTGGTAGTAAATGCCTTCTCCACTATAATATCTTTACCTGCCAGCAAAGCCTTTTTGGCATATTCGTAATGCGTGGCTGTAGGTGTATTTACAATTACCAGCGCTATTGAATCATCTGCCAATATCGCTTCCAATGAAGGGTAGGAGGTTACACCGGGATAAAATCCGCCAATGATTTGCTTGCTTCTTTCCCAGGCCCCTGCCAGTTGAAAACCAGGATGTTCCTGTATAAAAGGTGCATGAAAAAGCTTACCGGACATGCCGAAGGAGAGGAGCGCTGTTTTTATTGGAGACATGGGAATGTTTTTTGGCAATGAATATAATAATATGATGGGGAATGGTTAAATATTGACGATTGGCGATTGACCATCCGGAATTATCCCACAATTTAAATTAAAATAATTTAAGTCCGAAATAACCAACCAGGGTAAACACTACACAGCGGGTAACCACACCGATGCAGCACCAGGTGAGCAGTTTTTTCAAATGAGCATTTAATCCAACGCCTATCCCGATACTTACCGGGGCGCCTAGAAAAAAAGATCCTAAAAATCCCAGTCCTATGATGCCGTATTTATTCCAGATGCGCATTAGCAGCGGGTGGCTGGTTTTCTTTTGCTTTGCCGGCTTGTTCTTATAAAAAAACGACCTGATCTTACCTCCTAAAAAAGCTGCCACAAATGCCCCTGTCAGGCCCCCGGTAACACTCGCAAAAAATATAATCCAGGGCGACAGTCTAAGTGCAAACCCGGTAGGGATGGCAACATATAGTTCAAATGTTGCGAGGGCCGCAACGGTAAGTATTTTTAGAAACATGGATTTATTGTGAATGACGGATTTTATAGAGGCGAAATTAGTAGAAACTGATCAATTCAGGTTGGAATTCCCCGTTATTTTTCTGACAGGTTCAATGTGCCGGCTAAAATCAGGCAGCTTCACAGAAGCTGATTAAAAATGACCTCAGTACTTACCATGTAAGATTTTTAATTGCCACGAATACACTTCGGGCATTCGTGGCAAAAAGAAAAAATAACAAAACCATATTTACAACAATGTGAGGCAAGCAAATATGGCTTGTACCAAAATCAGTATTTCACAGGCACCCTTGCTTCAGCAATTCTAAAAAAGACGATGTTTTATAAACAAAACCCGGGATATAAAAAGACGAAACCGTTAATTAAGTTTCGCCTTTTTAGTTTTAACCTGGTGTATATTTTATTGACTCTCCGCAAATTCTCTCCTGATAATATTCAGGGCGCCGCCAGCCTTAAACCACTCGATCTGTTGTTGATTGTAAGTATGGTTTACCTGGATGGTTTCGCTGCTTCCATCCGCATGGTTCAGCACCATTTGCAAAGCTTGATTTGGCGCAAAAGCCAGCAGCCCCTCAATGTCAATTGAATCATCTTGCAGTATTTTATCATAATCTTCCCTGTTGGCAAAAGTGAGACCCAGCATTCCCTGTTTTTTTAAATTGGTTTCATGTATGCGTGCAAATGATTTAACCAATACGGCACGTACACCCAGATGGCGCGGCTCCATCGCGGCGTGTTCCCTGGATGAACCTTCGCCATAGTTTTCATCGCCCACAACGATGGTGCCGATACCCGCTGCTTTATACGCTCTTTGTGTATTGGGCACCGTTCCATACTGGCCCGTTAGCTGGTTCTTCACAAGGTCAGTTTTTTCATTAAAGAAATTCAGTGCGCCAATCAGCATATTATTACTGATATTATCCAAATGTCCCCGGAACTTGAGCCAGGGACCCGCCATACTGATATGATCTGTGGTACACTTTCCCTTTGCTTTGATCAGCAGTTTCAAGCCTTTCAGATCTGTTCCCTCCCATGCCGGAAAAGGATCTAATAATTGCAGGCGCTTACTATCCGGTGAAACCAATACCTGCACGGCGCTTCCATCCTCGGCCGGGGCCTGGTAGCCTGCATCATCCACGTCAAAACCTTTGGGAGGCAATTCAAAACCTGTAGGGGCATCCAGCATTACCTGCTCGCCTTTATTATTGGTGAGGGTATCTGTAAGGGGGTTAAAAGAAAGATCGCCGGCGATGGCCATTGCCGTTACGATCTCGGGACTGCCCACAAAAGCAAATGTATTGGGATTGCCATCCGCACGTTTTGCAAAGTTCCTGTTAAATGAGTGTACGATGGTATTTTTCTCCGCCTTTTCTGCGCCTACCCTTGCCCACATGCCGATACAAGGTCCGCAGGCATTTGCAAAAACAGTAGCGCCGATCTTGTCAAATACCCCTAAAAACCCGTCTCTTTCAATAGTAAAACGGACCTGCTCGCTACCGGGAGTGATGGTAAATTCAGCATTCAGTTTCAAACCCTTATCCGTAACCTGCTGAGCCAAACTTACCGCCCTGCTGATATCTTCATAAGAGGAGTTGGTACAGCTTCCGATCAATCCTACTTCAATTTTCGTTGGCCATCCATTGGCCGCAGCAGCGGCCTTCATCTGTGAAATGGGAGTAGCCAGGTCGGGGGTAAAGGGCCCGTTTAAATGCGGCTCTAAAGTATCCAGATCAATTTCAATTACCGAGTCAAAGTATAATTCGGGATGAAGGTACACCTCAGCATCCCCGGTTAAATGCACGGCAATGGCATCCGCCGCGGTTGCAATTTCTCCGCGACCGGTAGCTTTTAAATAACGGCTCATGCTGGCATCATATCCAAAAGTGGAAGTGGTGGCCCCAATTTCGGCGCCCATATTACAAATGGTGCCCTTTCCGGTACAACTCATGCTGGTAGCGCCTTCGCCAAAATATTCCACCACTGCGCCGGTGCCGCCTTTTACGGTAAGCAGGCCGGCAACTTTTAATATCACATCCTTTGGAGCCGTCCAGCCATTTAGTTTCCCCGTTAATTTTACACCAATCAGTTTGGGCATTTTCAACTCCCATGCCAGGCCCGCCATCACATCACAGGCATCTGCACCGCCCACACCAATGGCGATCATTCCGAGGCCGCCGGCATTTACGGTATGACTATCTGTACCAATCATCATTCCACCCGGGAAAGCATAATTTTCTAGTACCACCTGGTGAATGATCCCTGCACCGGGTTTCCAAAAGCCGATCCCGTATTTATTGCTTACAGAGGCCAGGAAATCATATACTTCGCTACTTTCATGAACCGCCCTGTCAAGGTCCGTTTTGCTGTTAATTTTCGCTTCAATTAAATGATCACAATGTACTGTACTGGGAACCGCCACTTTATTTCTTCCGCTTTGCATAAACTGTAGCAGCGCCATCTGTGCCGTCGCATCCTGCATAGCAACGCGATCGGGTTTAAAGTCAACATAGCTTTTTCCTCTCTCATAAACAATGGTAGCATCTCCCTGCCAAAGGTGGGCATAGAGTATCTTCTCAGTAAGTGTTAAGGGTTTTCCAACAGCTTTACGGGCTGATTCAATGCGGCTGCCGAAATCAGCGTATAATTTTTTGATCATTTCAATGTCGAAGGCCATAATGTCAGTTTGAAAATTAGGAAATGGGTCAATTTGAAAATAAAAAACGGTAATTTTGCACCGTAAAATCCGGCTGGTTATTCTTCATATTGCAAATTTTTGCATTTTCAATTTGATTTTGTGCGAATTTACAAAAAAATCAACCAAGCTTTACAGGAAATGAGATTTTATATATTCCGGGAAATCATTAATTACATGTAAATTAGCATAATGAAAAATTTTAAGCATTTTATCGAATGGCATGTGTTCGGTGTTTGCACGGCTATCGGCGAACGCCTGGGTATTGCTACGTCCACTATCAGGAAAAATTTTATATATATCTCTTTTATTACTATGGGATCCCCTGTAATAATATACCTCTTCATTGCTTTTTGGATGAACATCAAAAGATACATTTTGAATGCCAGGCGTAACCCTTTGAGATACCTTTAACAGCTTCCAATATTAGGTAACGATCCCTTTTTGCCTTTCGTCATGATTGTATTTCTTATCAATCCTTGAAATTATAAAATGCTGCCCGGTGATCTGGCTTCAGCATTAAACATTCCTTTCCACGGGGATGACTTTCTTTTGTTAACTCTTCCGGCAGATAAAGGGATGGTCTGGATATTGAATTTATTGGAGGTATTGCCGGTAATGCGGGTGGATGCTTCATTTGGCCAAAAGCTCCGGATCGAAAGAAATCATTCAACAATTCGCTATTTTATTTTGCTTTTCGACGATTTATACAAAACAGATGTGTAAAGTTAACAGTAGATAAAGAAATTTTGCAGATACCTCTTTTTACAGGGATTTTTTATTAGGGTTTACAACTTTTTAGAATAGTGTAAACTTTAGATAAAGCCCTATGCCTCCTATATCCATATGTTGCAGGCCCGGCCGGTATCAAAATGTTTTTGAAAGAAAAACTATTAATAATTTATACTTTCTATTATCTTTAATGCTTACTTAATCCCTAAAAAAACATCGCATGAAATCTCGCATCCAGCTGCTCTTATTGACGGCATTGCTTTATTGCACAATATTTGGACAGGCCCAAACTGCCAGCGATAAAATTCCCCTGAACTCAAAAATCAGGACAGGGAAATTACCCAACGGCCTCAGGTATTTTATCATGCAGAATAAAAAACCGGAAAATAAAATTGAACTGAGACTGGTTGTTAACGCAGGCTCTATCCAGGAAAGTGAAGATCAGCAGGGACTGGCGCATTTTATGGAGCACATGAACTTCAACGGGCTCAAACATTTTCCTCATAATGATATTGTGCATTACCTGCAAAGTGTAGGTGTAAAATTTGGCGCCGACCTGAATGCTTCTACAAGCTTTGAAGAAACGGTATACATGCTACCCATTCCGTCTACTGACAAAACTGTGGTTGACAAAGGCTTTACCATTATTGCCGACTGGAGCAATGACGCCTTACTAGGCAATGAAGAGATCGATAAGGAAAGGGGAGTAGTACTGGAAGAAAGCAGGCGTGGCAAAGGCGCCAACGACAGGATGATGAAAAAATACCTTCCTGCGTTACTAAATGGATCGATTTACGCAAAAAGGATCCCGATTGGCAAAGATGATATTTTGAAAAACTTCAAATATGATGTGATCAGGCGTTTTCACAAAGATTGGTACAGGCCCGATAATGAAGCCGTGATAGTAGTGGGCGATATTGAGCCAGAGGAAGCGGAGCGCCTGATAAAGGAAAAATTCAGCGTTTTCAAAAACCCATCGCCCGAGCGTCCACGCGGCGGTATAATCAATGTGCCTGCAAGAACAGTAAGCCAGGCAATGGTGGTAACGGATAAGGAAGCGAGCTACACCGTGATCCAGCTTTACGGTAACAATACAAAATCGAAAGATCAGCTTACCAGCAAAGATTTCAGGGCAGGTATTGTGAAAAACCTGTTCAATAGTTTGCTGGCCCAGCGTTTGGACGAATTGAAAAATTCATCAACACCTCCGTTTGTATTTGGCGCTGCCAGTGTTGGATCTAATTTTGTACGGGGATGGGAAACGTATAGCGCCTTTGCAGTCTGCGGTACCCACCAGGTAAAGGAAGCCGTGAATGCATTAGTGAGGGAAAGCATGAGGGTGAAAAAATTTGGCTTTACAGCTACCGAACTGGAAAGGGCAAAAGCAAACATGGAGTCTCAATACGAAAGTATGTACAACGAAAGGGATAAAACAGAATCCGCGAACCTGGTGAATGAACTGGTAAGGCATTTCCTAACCAAAGATCCGGTACCTGGCATTGAATGGGAATATGATTTTACTAAAAAAACGCTACCGGGAATTAGCTTAAAGGAAGTAAACGAAGTGGCAAAGGGCATTGATATCGACAACAAATTTTTTGCGCTCATTACGGCAAAGGAAGATCCTTCATTGCCGAAAAATGCTGATTTTTTCAATTGGGTAAATACCGCCCTGAAAACGCCGGTAACTGCCTATGCTGAAAAACAAATTTCCGCATCATTGCTGTCTGCCCCCCCTGTTGCCGGCAGCATTACAAAAGAAGAAAGCAATGCAAAATTGGGTACCACCACCTACACATTGAGCAATGGCGCTACGGTTACCATTAAGCCCACTGATTTCAAAAATGACGAAGTAGTGCTGAACAGCACCAGATTTGGCGGATCAAGCCTGTATGATGGTGCAGATTATCAAAGTGCCACCTATTCCAATAATGTGGTGGAGGAAATGGGGTATGGCGATTTTTCCAATACCGACCTGGGGAAATTTTTATCGGGTAAAAATGTTTCCGTTACAACTGTGGTGGAAGATTATATGGAATATGTAGACGCCGGCAGCAACGTGAAAGACATCGAAACCATGTTTCAGCTGATATACCTGAAATGCACTGCACCAAGAAAAGATGAAACCGCTTTCAAATCTTTTGTG
>JBDTVX010000185.1:0-11294 GCA_040007015.1 Ferruginibacter sp.
TGTTGGCAAATAAAATATTGTGCATTTCCCAAAACTTACCATCCTGCGCGGTAGCTACTGCCGCTTCACCGGCTTTCAGGCTGCGTTGGTGAATATTGGTCATTGGGAAATGACGAAAATTAAATCTTACTTTCCCTTCAAATTCTTCCAATATTTGTTTTACTACTTCGTTAGCCTTCGCACAAACTTCGCTTTCATATTCTCCGAATTCTTCTAATGTAACTGGCGCATCGATATTTCCTACAAATACATCTCTTGGTTCAATAATCTCTACGACCTCTTTCTTAAATGCCATAATTTTAAATGTTTTTTAATGTGTTTGTCTAAAGCACGGCATATTGCCAGGCTTCTTATTTTAATAACCGTTCTGAACTGAAATAGTTGTAAATATTAATAAATACCAGGTGCAGTTACAAAAATGCGGTGAAAGCCGCAAAGGTACTATTTTTTGCTCTTTTTTCCATGACTCACATAAAGAATTTGTCTCACACATTATCCACGTGCCTGATAACCAATATGTTAATTTTTATTTTGAAACTCATTTAAGTAACCATTAACGATTATCCCGCACTTTTTTCCAATTTCTTTCCGATTGGACTTTCATTTCTGAATACCACATTTCCGTCAAATACATCCACCAGAACGGGCACGGATTTGTCAATATCACCAGCCAGTATCCTCCTGCTTAACTGGTTCACTATTTCCTTTTGAATAAGCCTTTTTAAGGGCCGCGCCCCTAACTGGGGGTCATATCCGTTTTCCGACAGGAATTCCAATACATACTCACTAAACTGTAGCTGAATGCCTGATTGGGCTACTAATTTCTTTAAGCCTTCCAATTGAATATTGATAATGCCTTTAATTTCTTTCTTCATCAGTGGCTGGAACATGATCACTTCATCGATCCTGTTTAAAAACTCCGGGCGTATTGACTGGCGCAACAGGTTCATTACTTCCACCTTGGTGGCTTCCACCACCTCATCCTTATTCTTTTCTGTTACCCTTTCAAAATTTTCCTGGATAATATGACTACCCATATTACTGGTCATAATGACGATGGTATTTTTGAAATTTACCACCCTGCCTTTATTATCCGTCAATCTTCCGTCATCCAGCACCTGTAATAAAATATTGAATACATCGGGATGGGCCTTTTCAATTTCATCCAATAAAACGACGCTGTATGGTTTACGCCTTACGGCTTCAGTTAATTGCCCGCCTTCATCATACCCTACATATCCGGGAGGCGCACCCACCAACCTGCTCACTGAATGCTTCTCCTGGTATTCGCTCATGTCGATCCTGGTCATCATTGCATCATCATCGAATAAATATTCAGCCAAAGCTTTGGCAAGCTCTGTTTTACCGACCCCGGTTGTACCCAAAAAGATAAAAGAACCGATAGGCTTTTTAGGATCCTGCAAGCCTGCCCTGCTTCTGCGGATGGCATCGCTTACAGCTTCAATTGCCTCATCCTGCCCTACCACTCTTTTGTGTAATTCATCTTCAAGGTGCAATAGTTTGTCCCTTTCACTTTGCAGCATTTTCATTACGGGTATACCGGTGGCCTTGGCTACATTTGCCGCAATATCTTCTGCATCCACTTCCTCTTTCAGCAAACGCTTTTCACTGATCTCATCCAGTAATGCGGTTTGCTCGTCTATGATTTTTTCCTGGCCCTGTACTTTGCCATAGCGGATCTCGGCTACTTTTCCGTAATCGCCTTCGCGTTCCGCTTTTTCAGCCGCCGCTTTTAAATTTTCTATTTCCGCTTTAGCACTCTGTATTTTTTCTACTACCTCTTTCTCCTGTTGCCATTTGGCCTTAAACGTATCCCTTTGTACCGAAAGATTGGATATTTCCGTATTTAATTCTCTTAATGATGCTTCATCGCTCTCTCTTTTAATAGCTTCCCGTTCAATTTCCAACTGGCGGATCTGCCTTTCCAGCTTATCCAATTCTTCCGGCATGGAATTCATTTCCAGCCGAAGTTTTGCCGCACTTTCGTCAATCAGGTCAATCGCTTTATCGGGTAAA
This sequence comes from Ferruginibacter sp., assembly GCA_040007015.1. Taxonomy (GTDB): domain Bacteria; phylum Bacteroidota; class Bacteroidia; order Chitinophagales; family Chitinophagaceae; genus Ferruginibacter. The sequence continues at coordinate 2,038 of JBDTVX010000185.1, forward strand.
AAACGATCGGTGATGTAGCGGTGGGATAACTCAACTGCGGCAATAATCGCCTCATCTTTAATACGTACGTGGTGATAAGTTTCATAACGGTCTTTTAATCCACGCAGAATAGAAACGGCGTCCTCTACACTGGGCTCATTGATCATTACTTTCTGGAAACGCCTTTCAAGGGCCTTATCCTTTTCAAAAAATTTCTGGTATTCAGTGAGGGTAGTTGCACCAATGGCACGCAGGTCGCCCCTTGCCAAAGCGGGCTTTAAAATATTGGCTGCATCCATTGCACCATCCCCGCCACCGGCTCCAACCAATGTATGTATCTCATCAATAAACAAAATGATTTCCCCATCGCTTCCGGCTACTTCCTTAACCACCGATTTCAAACGCTCTTCAAATTCACCCTTGTATTTTGCACCTGCTATCAACTGCCCCATGTCGAGGGCAAAAATAGTTTTTGATTTTAAATTTTCAGGCACGTCCCCGTTCACAATACGCATAGCCAAACCCTCTGCTATGGCTGTTTTACCCACGCCGGGCTCCCCAACCAGGATGGGGTTGTTTTTACTTCTTCGTGATAAAATATGCAAGGTTCTGCGTATTTCCTCGTCTCTGCCAATTACAGGATCCAGCTTTCCGTTTCTTGCCATCTCGTTCAAATTCTTTGCATATTTATTGAGCGCATTGAATTGGGTTTCCTCTGTCTGCGACGAAATAGTTGATCCTTTACGCAGATCTTTAATGGCCGCGATGAGTCCTTTATCGGTGAGGCCGGCATCTTTCAATAATTTAGCACTGTTGTCATTGCCCTGTAAAATTGCAAGCAGCAGGTATTCCACGCTTACAAATTCGTCCCCAAAAGTTTTTAGTGCTGAGGTTGCCCGCAGTATCACACTATTCATATCCCGGCTTACTGCCTGGGCCGGTTCGCCGCTTTTCACTTTTGGCAACTTTTTAATACTTTCATCAATTTTACTTTCAACAAAAGCAACATTAACATTATTTTTCTTCAATAAAAACTCAATGGGCGAATCGTCATTGCTCAACAATGCTTTTAATAAATGCTCCGTTTCGATATTGGGATTTTGATTATTAAATGCTTCCTGCTGAGCCTGCGCGATCAATTCCTGTGCTTTTATGGTGAAATTATTTAAGTTCATATGATGTTTTTAAATATTGATTTACAAAAAAATTATATCAAACCAAACAGTTATGCAATCACTGTTTATGATTAATAAATTTCAAATAACTTTAATTTTTATTCTCATTACACTCAAATCTTTATCCAAATTAAAAATGCAGGAAATTATGTCATTCGTAAACAGGGTCAACTGCCGTAAGTTCAGCCTGGTAATGAGTTTTGCGCTACTCTGTCTTGTTGCCAAAAGCCAATTCAACTTTTCGGGGGTAGAAAAATTTTTATCAGCCAATCAAAAGGCATTGGGCAACGATTTGGTTACCCTCATTTATAAGGATGGTAAAATGATATACCAGCAACAAATGGGCGATTTCACTATAAAAACGAACGCATCTATTGGCAGTTGCAGTAAGTGGTTTACGGCTGCCCTGGTAATGACCTTTGTAGATGAGGGAAAAATTTCGCTGGATGATAAAGTGAGTACTTATTTGCCCATATTTGAGAAGTACAAAAAACAGGGTATCACTATCCGCCAGTGTTTATCGCATCAAACAGGTATCGAAGACAACATAAACGCGGCAACAAGATTATTTGAGCGCCATAAATATGCGTCTTTGGAACAGGAAGTTAATTCATTTGCCCAAAGAGGGATTTCCGCTAACCCCGGTACCACTTTCATTTATGGTAATATCGGACCGGACATTGCTGGCCGCGTGCTGGAGGTAATTTCGAAAATGAAATTTGATGCACTGGTGAAACAAAGGATCTTTATTCCGCTGAATATGAGGAACAGTAGTTTTACACCCGAAGATAACCAGGTTAATCCTTCAGGAGGAGCAGTATCTACCCCTTCGGATTATATGAATTTCCTGGCTATGTTAGTGGATAAAGGCATGTTCATGGGAAAGCGGATTTTGAGTGAGGCAGCCATTTCTCAAATGCAGACCATCCAAACTAAAAATATCATAAAAAAATACTCGCCTAAAGTTGCAGCAGGTTACGAATATGGACTGGGGGAATGGATTGAAGAAGTTAGCGATAACGGCAATAGCAGCGTTGTATCCTGCCCCGGAATGACCGGTACCTGGCCCTTTATAGACAAATGCAGGAATTATGCATGTATATTTTTTATCAAAAATATCAATGAAGAAAAGCAGAAAGAACTGTACCTGCAATTAAAAAAAGCAATTGATCAACAAATACCACCTGCCTGCAAATGACCGGCGCCATTGAAATTTTAATAACGCCTGTGGCCGGTCATTTTTTTTCATAAGTTACATTTACAAGATCAGAACCAGGACGATGACCGCAGCGGAAAAAAATACACATTACATAAAGACACTTGCTGCGCAATGCGGCTTTGACCATTGCGGTATAGCAAAAGCCGTAGTATTGGACGAGGATGCGAGGCGACTGGAAAACTGGTTAAATAAGGGCATGCATGGCACCATGCAATATATGGAAAACCATTTTGATATGCGGATCGATCCTACCAGGTTAGTGCCAGGCGCAAAATCAGTCATCACCTTACTATTAAATTATTTTCCAGGTCAAGAACAAACGGCGACTGCACCAAAAATAGCCAAATATGCATATGGTGAAGATTATCATGAAATAATAAGGGAAAAACTGAAAAAAATTTTAGCCGAAATAAAGTTATCTATCGGCGAGGTAAATGGCCGTGGATTTGTGGATAGTGCGCCCGTGCTGGAAAGAAGCTGGGCACAAAGAACCGGGTTAGGGTGGGTTGGCAAAAACGGGAACCTGATCAATAAGCAATCCGGCAGTTACTTTTTTATTGCCACGCTGATCGTTGACCTGGAGCTGGTATACGACGATCCCTATGCCAAAGATTATTGCGGTACCTGTACAAAATGTATTGACAACTGCCCGACCGAAGCTATACTTCCCGATAAGGTGGTGGATGGAAGTAAATGCATCTCTTATTTTACCATTGAATTAAAAGACGCATTGATACCCGGTTCAATGAAAGGTAAATTCGATCACTGGATGTTTGGCTGTGATGTTTGCCAGGATGTATGCCCATGGAATCGTTTTTCAAAACCAACACCGGAAACAGCTTTCACACCACTGGCTGCAGTTCTGAATTTTACAACCAACGACTGGGACGAATTGACGGAAGAAAATTTTAAACTAATTTTTAAAAACTCGGCGCTAAAGAGAAGCAAGTTTGCAGGAATAAAAAGAAACCTCACATTTATCAAAACGAGCAATTAAATTTCAAGCTGATCCTTCTGAATTTGTAATCATAAATCTCGGGCGTTTGTTTATACCCGGAGGTTGGAAATGGGGTGAAACTCTCGTATATCATTGTTCTATACATTTCCTTTTGTTGCTTAAATGAATATCCGGCACTAAGTCCAAAAGCCATTTTATTTTTACAAATAAATTTATATCCAAGCCCTGTTTCATAAAATAGTCCGCCTCTTGCTTTATAATCTGTTCCCCAGGAATCAATTTTTTCGTCTTCTCTCAGCCAGCTAAAATTGTATCCGCCATCCAGGTATACAAATGGAGTTCTTTTGTTTTTTATTACATCCCTTCTTACATCAAAAAATAAGGGTACACTTCTTTTGGATGCGTAATAATCAATCCCGAGCCCGAGCCCGTAAAACCAGGCATTTCTCTGTATCCCGTTCAACAATTGAAACTGGCCATAAGTTTTGCCTGCTTCTCCTTCCAATATGCCCACCTGTACTATAGGAGTAAATTTATTTGCAGAAACCGTATTCTTTTTAGTTTGCGCATTGATAATCAAAAAAGAAAAGATCAAAACAGCAGTGGTTAACATATACTTTTTCATAGCGGTTATTTATTCAGTTATTGATACTTTACTAAGCTGCCTAATATTATTGACATCACTAAAGCTGAACTGGTACAATCCATCCTTTGCCACCACTATTGCCAATCCATTGTACGCAATCACATCATAAGTTTCAAGACCTTGAAATTGCTTTTTTAGCTGAAGTTTATTTACGTCTGTCGCATCATACACTTTTAGCCCGTCTTTTCCATCACAGATAAATAAAAGGTTTCCGTCTTTTGACAAGCCATGAGGATTGGTCAAATCAAACTTTTTCACCAAAACGGGTGTACTTAAGTCAGCGATATCCACAATTTCCAATTCATTTAAAAAGCCCTGGCAAGTGGTGCCATCGCGGAGAGTGATATAGGCATATTTGCTATCGGCAATAACGGGGTCGCATACACGTGCATGAGAAAAACTGCCTGCCTGCTCGGGAGCCCTGGGGTTTGTAGTATTGAAAATAAACATGCCATTATTGGAGCCAATAAATAATTTATCATTCATTGGGTAGATGGTCTCTACCCCCCAGTTTAAACTTACTGTATTTGCGATGACAGGGTTATCCGCCTGTGTAATATCTACCACTTTTAACTCTGCATCCCCAACCGTGTATAAATAATTATTCATTAAAGCAAACCTTGCCATCGAACCCGCAATTCCTGTGGGTGTTCCGCCCTTAAGACTTGAATTGGCTGCTGCTTCAGCAGTAAACATAAACACCTCTCCCCTGTTAAACCATGGATTCTGCGAACCCTCTTCAGTTACCGTAGTATCATGCCTGACCCAATCGGAAATTATATGAGTACTGTCAGCATTAAACCCATAATAATAACGGCTTGGAAAAACGTTGTCAATAATTTTTGTTTTAACAACGTTGAGTGGATTACTAATATCCAGTGTAACAAGATCAGTATATAGGTCAGCATACATTGTATTTCCTTTTACAGCTATATCGATATTGCCGGGTATATCAATGAAACCCACATTGACAGGGGCCGCAGGGTTGCTATTGTTAATGATATGAACTCCCTTGTTTATTTCATTCAAAAAAATATAATTGCCAATGATAAATAGTTTGCCAGGCGCCTTTATATCTATTGCAGGGTTGCTTTTAATATTTGCCCTTACTGCGGCAGTGGTTTTATACACGGGTTCAAACCAGGTATAGGAATAAGTATGTTGGTAGGTATCTTTCACACAACTGTTTAAAAAGGCAACAGCAATTATACCCATGGATAAAATGAAGAACTTTTTCATAAAATTTAGTTTGATGTTTATTTATTAAGCTGACATTCAAATTTGGCAGAGGGTTGCATGAGAGAAAATTTAAAAGCGGCTATTTTTTACCAATGCTTTTCTGTACCTGTATTCCAAAATAACTGTAGTGCCGGTCTTTGTAGAGCCCGGACCTAGCCATTTTATTTAAGCTAAAATTTATGTCGGGGCCAATAAGAATAGCATTTTTTGCATGCCCCGGAAATGAAAATAATAAACCCGCTGAAACACTCAACTGGGTCTTATTAAGCAGGTCGTTATTTTTATAGTAATACCCCGCAGTATCAAATTGAAGCGCATTTGAACCAATGAACTTAGAGATAGCAACCCCGGCTTTTAAATAGATGGGCAACCTGTTTTGCTTACCTAACCTATACCGAAACGAGACAGGCAATTCAAGAAAATGAAAATGGTTTTTGTATGCTTCCATACTACCACTTGAATAAAAAACGTTATCGAGGCTAAAATAACTGTTACTATTATTTACCCTGTTACCAATCATCATTCTTGAGCTATAAGTCTTATAATTTAACCCCAGGAGAAAATTTGCTTTGGGTGAAATATTCTTTTGCACAAATATTCCCAAAACAAAACCGGTACCGGCCTTTATTTTTGAAGGAACATGTGGAATATATGGGCCCTGCCCTGCATTACCGCCATTTGATGACTGGGCAGGATCAAGATATGATTTGAATTCATCATTGCTACCCGGGCCAATTATTCCCAAATATCCGTTTTGTGTAGTCGCTACTCCTGCAGAAAGCGTAAAGCCGATCTTCCAGTTAATTTTTTGCTTCTGTTGCGGCAAGCTTTTTGTAGAAATATTTTTTTCAAGACCGGTCTTTTGTATTTCCGCCATCGTATCTTTTGCCTGCATTTTTATACCAGTATTTTCCTTGCTAACGGGGTCCACTATGCGCTCATTAATCGCTACCTCATTTATTACGGGGGTTAACCGGGCAATTTTTGTTTTACTGGTATCAGCTGAACCGGTCATTTCGCTGGCCAGGTCTACCGGGTTGCCATTACTTACCGATATCGTCGGTTGCTGTTTGGTTTCGTAGCTGATCTTTTTTGTATTACCATCGACACCACGCTTTTCATCTTTTTTGTAAACCGTAATATTGTTATTATCTGCAGGCTCACCCACAGCAACTGAAATGGTTTTTTCTACAGGCAATTGAACAGGAGCAGTTCTTTTGTGACTGGCTGTTTTTTTTATTGGAGGGATATCTTTTATGAGCCCCTGCTGAGCAACTGCTGAATTTTTGTTGCCGGTTTTTTCCCTGTGAAGTGCGCCAGCTATTTGCCGGGCATTGCTATCGTTGATTTGTTCCCCGGCATGATTTGTTTTATCACCGTCGCTATTTTTTGAAATCGTGTCATTGATTTTTTTGTTGGATGAGTGATCCCACATAATAAAAACAGATGTGCAGATAATTAGTAAGAGCAGGTAAAAAAGGACGAATACCCGGCGGTCGTTTTTCCTTTTTGCAATAGCAACAGCTACTTTTTGCCACACTTCATCAGACGGCTTTAATTTTAACTCATCGGTTTTTTGCTGCACCTGCTTTTCAAAATTATTTTCCTGCATACTGTTCCTGTTTTGACGATGATGAATATTTTTCAATCCATTCGATTAGTAAATACCTGGCCCTTGCATATTGCGACTTTGAAGTGCCGTCGCTTATACCTAACATCGCTCCTATTTCTACATGCGTATACCCTTCAATTGCATATAAATTAAAAATTGTTTGAAAGCCGGTTGGTAACTGGCGGATCAATTCTGATAACTGCTTTGCATCCAGTTGTATCACGGGATTGCTGTCTGATACAGGGTGCAGGGGCATCTCTGCAAATACCAGCTCTTCCCTATAGCGCTTATTCTTCTTTAAATAATTGAGCGCAGTAGTTACCATGATCCGCCTGATCCATGCTCCTAATTCGCCGTTAGATCTATATTTGTTTAAATGGAGATACACTTTTACAAATCCTTCCTGTAATACATCTTCTGCATCATGAATAGATTTTGTATACCGGTAGCAAACCCCCAGCATTGCAGGAGCAAAATGCTCATACAATTGCTGTTGTGCAGCAGTCTTTTTTTTAAGGCACTCTTTTACCAGTAAAGTATAATCCATTATGTGTGCAATAGTTTAATGACAATTAATTTACAAAAAGGGTTGCACAAATCTTTAAATAAGAAGAAAGCCCCTAAATCACCCAAGGGGACTTTGGACGGTGATGATTCAAAATCACTTTTCTTTTGCTCAAAACCGGATGGGTTACTGCATACTTATATGCAGAAGGGTATTTCATGAAGGGTTATATCTATATTAATACTTTATCCTTTCAGGTTCTCCTGCAGGGGACAGGGGGCGTTTTTCTATATCCTTTTTCAACCCGTTCAAAGCAGCTTCATAACCAGGGCCGGTTAATTTATCAATAAATATTCCATACCATTTTTCCCAGGGATACCAATGTAATTTGGTTGTGGCCCTCCATTCTACCTGTACAAAATTTGGTGAAGCAGGCGGTTTTGTGATAACGACATCATTGTCAATATCATTCTCACCCCTGGCCTGCAATAAAAACCGAACGGATGCAGAATCTGCAGATAGCAGTGTAATGATTATTTCCTTTCCATGATGCACGATACGGTAACCGGGATCTTTTCCGGCAATTCTCTGCGTATCCCAATATAGTTTAGCTGAATCGGTGGTAAAAACCGGGTGCCACTTTTTCCAGTTCTCAAAATTGGCAATTTGCCGGTATACTTCTGTGGCAGTGGTGTTGATCAGTACCACTCTTGATACATGTACCTTAGCGGGTATTAATAAAGAAAATAAAGTAATGATAACAAACAAACCGGTAGCCCCTGCAAGAATTGCTTTAATTAATCTCATACAATAAATTTACTCCCATTTAAAAACCTTGATGGCTACTGCATAAATAACAACACACCACAATAATAAAATACCCATTTCATTTCTTAATTCCCATAAATTTTGCCCTTCGAAGGCGACAGCCCGCAAAGCCGTATTTAAATGTGTCAGCGGCATTGCCCTGGATATTGGCTGCAGCCATTTTGGAAAAACATCTGCCGGAAAAAAAGTACCCCCCAACAGGAACTGTGGTAACGTAAGCAAATTAGCAAACGGGGGAATACTGCTATCATTCTTTGCGAGTCCGCTTACGATAAAACCCAGGCCCATAAAGACCAGCAGGCCAAGAAAGCTTAATACCAGCATTTCCAATAATGTTTCAACGCCGTTAATAAGTGTAAATCCAAAAAGAAACCTGCCAGCCACAATGATCACGATTGCAGTAAGCATTTGAAATACAACTCTTGCCAGTCCTTCTCCTAAAACAATATAGGTACGACTGATAGGTGTTGCAAAAAAACGTTTTAGTACCAAGGTATTTCTCAAATTAAAAAACACAAAGGCTACGCCGAATACGCCTGAATTTAATAAGGAAAACCCTAACTGGCCGGGGAGTATAAAATCGATGGTTTTATATTCCCGTATCACCTCGATATCTCTTTCGGGCTTAAAATCCGGTATTGCATAAGTAGGCCTGTTTTTATAGGTTGCATCACTGATCTTATTTACAATACCATTCACCACAGGCATAAATTGCGGCCATTTATCATTGCTGGCGCTGGTAGTTGAAAGTGTATAAATATATGCAGGCGCCGCAGTTGAATTCTTTTTAATATTAAAAATACCGGTAATCTTTCCTTTTACCAGGTTATCCCGCAGCTCTTTGTCGTTTGCAAAACGCATTATTTTGATCCGGTCGCTGTTTTTTATCGACTCAAACAATGCATTGGCAGTATCGCAATTTTTATCCAATGCTATTTTATAAACAGGCACACCGGCGTTATCACCAATAAACCCAAATATCAGGATAAAAATAAAAGGGAAACCAAAACTAAAAAGAACCGCGGAAGGGCTCCTGAACTGGGCCTTCAGGCTGGCTTTTGAAATCGCCAACATGGCTCTTAACTGGCTGTATTGT
>JBDTVX010000186.1:0-11274 GCA_040007015.1 Ferruginibacter sp.
GATTGTGATTTTGCCACAGCTTGACCAGTTTTTCAAATTGCTGGAAAAAAAATAAATAATAAAATAATTTACAAAAAGCCACCTGTTTTACGGGTGGCTTTTTATTTTATCCAAAAAAATATTTTACTGCCAGGAGCTGCCTAAAAATGATTTCAGCAATTACCACATAATTTTTATTTGCCAATAATGCACTAATCAAAAGGAATGAAGGCGCATTTCAAATTAAATTTAAACAGTCTCTAAGAGGCCCACACCCAAATTCTTAACCAGTCAGCAAATGAAAATCCCTCAGCAGGATTGCAATTACATAAGGTAACCACGATTTTACCAGTTATATTTAACCCCGATCTGATTGAAAGCCGAAATATATTTATCAATATAAAATTGCCTGGACTTAGACTTGTATTGCATCACAAATCTCGGGTGTTCCAATGCAATGATCTTATTAAAAAATTTCTTTTCCTTGTTTAACAGGCGGAGAAATTTTTCATTCCTGCCATTTCCGAAACAAAAACATGTATCGGTTTCAATCCCAAAACTGAGTTGCTTTTGAATACTTTCGTTGATAAAACCAGCTACTGAATTTACCAGTTCCTTACTGTCATAATAATTATGATTTATTTCTTTGCCATGAATGCCAGTGGCAGTAAATCCGAGCGGGCAGACCGAGTTGATATAAAAATGTTTGTAAAATTCATCAACTCCGCCATAAGCGTCGATTACCTCATAAACAAACACCGACGAAGTCTCATGCGTTTCTTTACCACCATATTGGATATGGCATTTTTCAACCAATCTTTTTGTATCGGTAAATGGAATACCTGTTACCCCTCCACCAAACCTGCCGGGATTAATCCCTAAAATCAGGTGGCGTGAACAGTGATCGTTATAATATTTTTTATAAAAAGCAGCAGACAATGGAATGATGTCTTTATTAACTTTAAAAGGATTAAGGAGGCTGACTCCGGCAGGTAAATTACCTGTAAAATCAATCTCCTGGTTAAAAGCAATTACATGATCAGCAAAAGTTTTCATACTGAAATTTAATCATTTCTCATTGAATATGATATCGTTTAGTTATACCCGGACAGGTTTATATTTTACCGCCCTTGTTTAGTACATCAAAAGAGGTGGCAACCTGGGGTTACCACCTCTTCATCTTTACTTTCTGCCGCTTAGTTAATCACTATTTCACGCTTCTCAGGTTGCTTGCCCGGTATAAAGGGAAGGCTTACCTGTAACACTCCATCCACATATTTAGCGGAGATGTTCCCCGGATCAATGGATTCATCCAGGTTAAAGGTTCTTTCAAATCCGCCACGGCTGTATTCTCTCAATATCCAATCCGGGCGGGGAAAGCCATCGGGCGGAAGATAAGAGACGGTAAGCGTGGTGCCTTTTACATCCAGGTGAAAGTGCTCCCTGATGCGGCCCGGAGCAAATACCAGCATTTCAAAGCTGCTGTCTGTTTTGAAAATGTTTACTGCGGCCCTTTGCATTGAACGGATAAGCATCCCGCTTTGTCGCGGATTGTTACTGCTTCCGTAATAGTTGCCTTTTGCGGCACATGACTCGTTGTGGTGCATGTTCATAATTTTAAATGAAAAAATATTATTACAATTATGCAGACGAATGAGCGGAGAAAATATTTTAAAATGGGATACCGGATGCCGGATGGTACGCCGCTGGGGCGTCTCTGACCAACAGCCTGGAGATGTGTTTTAAAAGTCGGCAATTTTATAAATAAACTCCTTGCTAAACAATGAAAATTGATTAATTTGATTCGCTGCTTCGCAACACGAATGCACATCCTGAAAAAAAAAATTAGCCATGGTTGATACAGAAACGTTTAAAAAACTGGTACTGTCCTATCCCGAAACTATAGAATTGCCACACTTTGAAAAAACATCCTTCAGAGCGAAAAAGAAAATCTTTGCCACCCTTGATACAACGCGAAAAATAGCTTGCCTGAAACTTTCTGAAATAGATCAATCCGTATTTTCGGATATTGACAAATCGATTATTTACCCGGTCAGTAATAAATGGGGCAAACAGGGATGGACCTATGTAGAATTAAAAAAGGTAAAAAAAAGTGTACTGAAAGATGCTTTGGCAAAATCCTTTATTGAAGTGACGGCAACAAAACCACCCGCAAAAAAATAATTGTTACGACCTTTTACGATAGCTCAATATTGCCCAGCTATTAAAAAACACCGCAAGACCCAGCACCGATAAAAGCTGGTATTTTATATCTGCGAACCCGCTTCCTTTTAATACGATCATCCGCATCACTTCAATAAAATATGCAACGGGGTTTATCTTCGTGATCCATTTGGCCCATTCGGGCATGCTGTCGATAGAAGTATACAAGCCACCCAGCAACATAAACACCATCATTACAAAAAAGCCAACAAATGTAGCCTGGGTCTGCGTTTCAGAGTAGGTGGATATCAGCAGGCCAACCCCCAGTAATGCCAGCAGGAAAACCATTGCGAATAAATAGATCAACCCTACATTTCCTATGGGCACAATATGATAGAAAAGCCTTGATACTAAAAGCCCGATCGTAAGCGTAACCAAACCCATGATCCAAAAAGGGATCAGCTTGCCTAAAATAAATGTGGATTTACGGATGGGAGAAACATTGATCTGTTCAATGGTGCCGATTTCCTTTTCATGGACAATATTTAAAGAAGATAGAAAAGTACCGATCATAGTAAGCAGGGTTACCAATATGCCGGGCACCATAAAATCCTTATAATTCATAGTAGGGTTGTACCAGTTGGAAGAAGTGATTTCAATAGCAGGGATCGCATTAAATGCAGGAAATACCATCCACTCCATTTGTATCTCCTGGCTAAAATCGCGGATGATACTGGCAGCATAAGCGCCACCTAAATTTGCCTTGGTTCCATTTACAGCGTTTACCGCAAGCAGCATACTGCCTTTATTTTCCTTTACAAGCCTTTTCTCAAATCCGCGGGGGATCTCAATGATCAGGTCCGCATGATCAGATTCGATTGCTCCCATTGCCTTGTTATAAGAAGGGGAATAATCCGTTAAAATAAAATAGCCCGATGAAGTGATCTTTGAGATGAATTTTTGTGAATAAGAAGAATGGTCAAGATCTACAATGCTGAGCAATACATTCTTTACTTCATAGTTTGCAGCGAATGGAAATACCAGCAACTGGATAAAAGGCATAATGAGTACCGACCGCAGGATAGCCGGGTTACGGAACACTTGCCGGAATTCCTTTTCCAATAAAAATAATAACTGATTCATGCCAGCCTTGTTTTAAATTTTGATAAACTGATGGCCAGGAAAAACAATGCCATTCCAAATAATACCAGCGTTTCTTTCCATACCATCTTAAACCCCAGCCCTTTTATCATTACATTTTTTACGATTATAAAAAACCATTTGGATGGCACCGCATTGGATACGATCTGCAAAGGCTTTGGCATACTTTCAATTGGGAACATGAATCCACCCAGCAACAAAGTAGGCAGCAATAACCCCATTAATGAGATCATCAATGCGGTCTGTTGCGAATCGGTTACATTGGAGATCATCAGCCCAAGCGATACGGCGGTTACTATAAACAGCAGGGCCTCGCCCATCAGCAAAAGCAGGCTCCCATTGATAGGAACTTCCAGTAAGGTAACACTCACGATTAAAATGGTGGTAACATTTACCAGTGATAAAAATATGTATGGAATGGCTTTGCTTAAGATAAACAGCAATGGTTTTAATGGCGATACCAGCAATACTTCCATGGTATTGATTTCCTTTTCCCGCACAATGGCCACAGAGGTCATCATGGCGGAGATCAGTATTAATATCATTGCCATTACTCCGGGTACAAAATTGTAGGCGCCCTTTAATTGCGGATTGTACAACATTCGTATTTGCGGGGTGATCATATAAGGGGTTGATACCAGCACATTCAAATCGCTTTGATAATCCCTGATAATATTGGTGGCATAATTGGTAACGGTGGTGGCGGTGTTAGGATCAGCCGCATCGGCGATCAATTGCACCTGTGCATGATGGTGATGTAGTAAGGCTTCCCGGAAGCCGGGCTCAAAAACCACTACCAGCCTGATCTTACCGGTTTTAAATGCCCTTTTAATATCGCTTTGCGCATTTAGGTTCTGCGCAATATTAAAATAACGACTGGCTTCCAAACGCCGGGCAATATCAGCAGTCGCTACATCTTTTGAATTATCAAGTATAGCAATACTGGAATCTTTGATCTCATTGGTAAGAGCGAACCCAAATAAAATGATCTGCACAATGGGCATCAGGATAATGATCAGCAATGATTTCCTGTCGCGGAAAATATGATAGAATTCTTTTTGTACAAATATGATAAATTGTTTCATTTTATTGTTTTATGCCAATATACTGGCAACGATGAATACAGGATTAAGTAGATAAAGCGCTATGACCCGTTTGTCTTCATTTTTCTTTTATATTCACAGCTTTCGCCTCCCCAGCCTCCGCCCGGATGCTCCTGGTCGGACGGGGGCGGGGCTGCGTAACCGGAACGTCGCTGCTTTTGCTTCTTTCAAAAAATATGCTTCGCATTTTTTTTAACTAGCGAAAATCGAACAAGAAATACTGGTACAGGCTTTCCGGCTTATCTACTAATCCTGGGTTGAATATTTGAATCATAATGCTCTTGCCCTTAACCCCTCTTTTGGAGGGGCTTGGGGAGGCATTTTACTCACCTCTCTTCGCCCCTCTTGCCAGTTGCAAAAACACTTCATCCATTGATTTGGCATTGAATGTTTTTTTCAGGTTGCGGGGCGTATCCATTGCTTCAATTTTTCCATCCACCATAATGGATACCCGGTTACAATATTCCGCTTCGTCCATATAATGAGTAGTTACAAAGATGGTGATCCCCCTTTCAGCAGCCTGGTAGATCAGGTTCCAGAATTCACGGCGGGTTATCGGGTCAACGCCACCGGTTGGCTCGTCCAAAAAAACTACCCGGGGCTCGTGAAAAATAGCCACGGAAAAAGCCAGCTTCTGCTTCCATCCCAGCGGCAGCGATTTTACCAGCGCATTGGCTTCTGATAAAAGGTTCAATTGTTTTAACAATGACTCCGTTTTTTCTTTGATCAATTGCCGCTTTATTCCATAAATTCCGGCATAAAAGCGAATATTTTCTTTTACGGTAAGATCCTCGTACAATGAAAATTTCTGGCTCATATAGCCGATATTCTGCTTGATCCTTTCCGTTTGCTTATACACATCGAAACCCGCTACAGTGGCGGATCCGGAGGAAGGCAGCAATAAACCGCAAAACATTCTTATCGCGGTGGTTTTGCCTGCGCCATTGGCGCCTAAAAATCCGAATATCTCGCCAGCCTTTACTTCAAATGAAATTTCATTGGTGGCAATAAAATCACCAAATCTTTTAGTCAGCTTATCAGCGGTGATAACCGTATCAATCATTTTTCTTTATTTAATTGTTCCTCCCATCAGCTCTATAAAACAATCCTCTATATTCGGTTGTGTAACTTGTAATTCAATCTCATGGTGGGATAAATACAGGAGGTAATTCATTATCTCATCTTTTCCCTCCCGGTCATTTTTTAATACGAGGTGATGGAATTCCCCGAATGCATAGCATCTTTCTGTATTGTTATACTGCTGCAAATCGTTTAGTAAACGATACATTTCTGCCGAGCGTACTGACCACATAGTTTTGGTAAATTTTTTGATGATATTTCGCGGAGAATCAATGCTCATAATTTTGCCGGATTGCATTAGTGCCACCCGGTCGCACAAGCCTGCTTCATCCATATACGGGGTTGAAACCAAAATACTGATCCCCTGCTGTTTCAGCCCTTTCAGCATTTCCCAGAATTCCTTTCGCGATACTGCATCCACGCCGGTGGTGGGTTCATCCAAAAACAACACGTAAGGGCGATGAATCAATGCACAACACAGTGCCAGCTTTTGTTTCATGCCACCCGATAATTTACCGGCCCGCCGATCCTTAAAGGGTTCTATTTGTATATAAATGTCTTTTATGAGGTCGTAATTCGCTTCAATACTGGTATTGAAAATGGTGGCAAAAAACCGGAGGTTCTCTTCAACCGAAAGATCCTGGTACAGTGAAAATTTCCCGGGCATATAGCCGATCCTGTTGCGAATTTCCCTGTATTGCTTCACTACATCAAAACCATCAACTGTTGCATTACCGCTATCTGGCAGCAATAAGGTGGTCAGTATCCTGAAAAGGGAAGTTTTGCCAGCTCCATCAGGCCCGATCACACCAAAGAGTTCGCCCTTTCCAACCTCGATTGAAATATCATCCAATGCCGTTACCAGCTCTTTCTTAGCGCCATATTTTTTAACAATTTGTTCAACTGTTACTGAGCTCACGGTTTATTATTGTTGAGTGGTTGATAAATTGAAATACATGCCCTTCTTAAAACGGTTTTTAAATCAGACATCAAAAAATCAGACATCAGACATCAAAATACTACCTCCCCATACATCCCAATCTTTAAATACCCATCATTCTTTACATTGATCTTTATCGCGTACACCAGGTTGGCCCGTTCGTCTTTTGTTTGTATGGTTTTGGGTGTAAACTCTGCCTTATCCGAGATCCAGGTAATCGTTCCCGGTAGTTCCCGGTATTTTTCTTTTCCGTCATCCACCAATACTTTTACGGGTTGATTTAATTTTACCTGAGCCAGTTGATTACCGGTAATGTATGCACGTAATTTCATAATGGATAAATTGGCGATTTTATAAATGGCCTTGCCGACAGTGGTATATTCGTTTGCATCTGCGTACTTTGTAAGAACGGTACCACTGATGGGATTGATGATCTTTGTTTTATCCAACTGATCCTGTATCTGTGCAACCTTTTTTTCCATCGGATCTTTTTCGCTGAGTATACCCCTGTTTTGTATGGCCACCGATTGCCTTTGAGAACTGACCTGGCTTTGTAAAACCGTCAGCTGGCTCTTCGATGCCATGATTTGCTCCCGAAGTACATTTACCTGACCGGTAATATCATCCAGTTGCTTTACCGGCGACGCACCTGCCGCCACCAGGTTCTTAAAACGCTGCTGTTCCTTCAAAAGCGTTTTTAATTGCTCCTCCTGTACCGCGATTTGTTGTGTTTGAAACACCTTCTGGGATTGCAAAATGCCGATCTGCGGGGAAGGATCATTTGTTTTTTGCTTTAATGCATCCACCAAAGAAGTGGCCTGTTCCTTTTGTAATTCAATAGCGGACGGGTCAATATTTCCTACCAGGGAATCCTTTGCCAATGCTGATCCTTCCTCAATATCCAAACGCATTATCTTACCATTTGCTTCCGCCGAAACAATGATCTCATCTGCTTCAAAAGTTCCGGTTGCATCATATTTTGTATTTCCGGAAGTACAGGCTGAAAAAAGGATAGCCGATAGCGGGAAAAGATATTTAATAGCTGATTTCATTTTTGGTTGACTTTTTTCAATGATGATTATTCGCCTGAAAGTATTTTGTAATTGTATTGCGCCTGGAGCAGCGTTACTTCATGCAACTTTTGATTTAAGCGTGACTGGTTTTCTGCATTCAGTTCCGTGATATAATCGTTGGTAGTGATAATACCATTGGAGAGCTTCACAAAGGCATTTTCCTTTATCCTTGCCCGCAATACAATGATCGCCGAATCGGTAGTCACCAGCTGCCGGTACTTCTCTATTTCAGTTTTTTGCCTAACCATTAACTGCTGATTATTTATTAAAAAATTTTCTTTTTGTTTTCCTACCACCTGCTCCTGTATCTTTAAAACCGCTTTATCTTTTTGCCTGGTAATGCGGCTCATCACAGGGATGTTCAATTTTACACCGGTTATATAAAACCAGTCAAATTCATTTTTCAATTGATTCAATCCCGGTTTTCCATATCCGCCGTTTGCAAAAAAAGAAAACCTGGGATTTGTTTTTGCGCTGATCAGTTTAGACTGCTGCTGAAAACCCTGCTGCTGAAAATCAAATAATTTTAATTCCGGCCTGGTGATCACCGTATCAAAAGTGTTGTGGAAAGTAACCGGCATAAGAAGTGTGGTGTGCTCGTTGATATTTGCGCCGGTAAGGATGGCCAGGATTTGTATGGCCTGCTTTTTAACGGAACCGAATTCAATCACCTGCTGATCTGTTTTTAATAGCTCCGCATTGAGCTGGTCTTCATTGCTCTTTGTGGCAATACCATTTAAAACCTGCGCTGCCACAGTTTTGATGCTGTTGTGAAGGTCCTGTTTTACCAGGGCCATCAACTGTATATTCTGGTCCATTAATAAAGCGGTGAAATAATAACTGTTGATGGCTGTCCGGAGTTGGTACAGGTCCACTTCAACTTTTTGCGCCTCTGTTTCAGTAGTAATTCTTTGTAATTTTTTTCGCGCTGCTGTAAGGCCGCCATCATAAACCGGCTGAACCAAATCCAGTGTGCCTTTATACTGGTCCTTATCTAATTCGTCAATATTTACATTCGGGATCTTGATGGGCAGTGAGGTAACTGCCGACTGGTAGCTGGCCTGCCCATTGATATCGAGCTGGGGCAGCCAGTTGAGGTTTAAATTTTTTTCTGTCATGTTACCCGCAGCAATCGTCAATGCCTTTTGTTGATATAGAGGAGAGTTTTTAATTGCAAGGTTATAACATTCCTCAATGGTGAGTGTACCCGTTTGCTGGGCAATTAACAGCCTGCTGATAAAAAGAAAAATAATCAAAAGATATATATTCCGGCTCATACTGATTTTATTTATTTCATTTGAATTCACTTTTATTTACAGGCACTTATTTTCAATAAACTGCCGGCATATTCATTGTATTTCAGGTACATTTGAATTTCATCTGCCCTTTTCCGCAACACAATAGGTGATTAGCACATTTCACCTTGCGTTCTTCATTTTTAAATTTTCGCTTTTCCACATTTGCTAATTTTTGATTTTTAAAGCATTAATAATAAACATGGCCACCTCTTTCTTTCTAAGCTGCATCATCAGCTTGTAATTCTTTTCACTCATCTTAAATAGATTCTTTACCATCGGTTTCGATACAAAAGGAAATATGCTCAGCGACTGAATATTGATCAGCAATTGCGTTGCACTGATACTTTTTATCGTGCCATTCTTAATCTCATGGTCGATCTGGTTTTGAAAAGTTCCCAGCATATCTTTTATGCGTAATTGCCTGAATCGTTTCACTACCATTGCAGGGTTGCGGCTTACTTCGTTTATTACAAACAAAGGAAGATCCGGAAATTGGCTCAGCTTTTCAAAATCCATCGCAACGATCTGTTCAATTTTTTCAAACAGGGGAAGATCAGAAGATACAACCGCTGCCAGGTTAGAAAATAATTTTCCAAACTCCTGCTCAAACACCAGGGCGAATAGTTTTTCTTTTGATTCGAAATAGTAATGGACCAGGGCCTTGTTGATCCCGGACTCATCGGCAATATCCTGCATACGTGCACCCGAAAGGCCCTTTTTAGTAAATGCTTTCCGCGCTGCCTGTAATATGGTTTCCTCTGTGCTTTGGTCTTTTTGTTTCATGCCAGTTATTAACCATTTGGTTAATATTAGCAAAGTTAAAAATAATTCTCACTTTCCCAAAAATATTTTTAACCAAATGGTTAAAATGTGTTTTTTTTACAAGTGTCCAATGCTATTAGGTTAATTTGGAAAGTCAATTGCACCGTTCCTTTAGGGCAGTGATGGAGGATTTCATTCCTTTCTTGGCTTTAGCCAAACATGCTTCGGCTAAAGCCGTATTCATTATTGCCAATTTTTGATCCACGCCCTAAAGGGGCGTGGCTGGGACTTGGCAATTAAAACTTTAACTAAACGACATTAGGCCGTGGCCTGTTACCACATCTCCGCATCAATAAAAGCTCAACATAGCTTTTCTTGTACTAGAGGGCCCTGCCTGATTGCGCTGGCAGATAAGGATGCAACGATGTACCACATTGATTTTTTGTCCGGACAATAATTTTTGTTTTGGTCTTATTATCACCTGTTACACCTTCGGCGCCGACTAGTGGTAGAACAGACCACGGCCCGTTCCTACATGCGGAAAGACAGCCGGTAATTTTTTGATTAATTCATTTTAGCGGTTCAATTTTTAAAATTCATTGTTTTTTATATATTTACTTTTAAACACTATGTGTATAAATAATATGAAGTTTTATTAAAGGCAATTCGCTAAATTTGAAACACGACACACTTAACAATACCAACACCAGTTCAGTAAACTTTTAAACCCATCCCGCTTTGACAGAAACAATTATTAACCTTGAAACCGTTAACCCAATTGAATTCTTTGGTGTTAACAATGGTAAACTTGACATTCTAAAAAAGAAATTTCCCCTTTTAAAAATTCTTAGCCGAGGCACACAAGTAAAACTGAGCGGGGCGCCCGAACAGATTGTGGATGCCAAGGAAAAAATTGACCTGATCGTTCAATACATTGAGCGCAATGGTCACATGAGTGAAAATTATTTTGAACAGATCCTGGGTGGTGATGATCAGCAGGCGGTCGATAATTTTGTTGACCGTAATCCCAATGATGTATTAGTGTTTGGGCCCAACGGAAAAACGGTAAGGGCGCGTACCGTTAACCAGAAACGCATGGTTACTGCAGTCGATAAAAATGACATTGTATTCGCCATCGGCCCTGCTGGTACCGGTAAAACCTATACCGCGGTTGCATTAGCGGTGCGGGCGTTAAAAGCCAAAACGGTTAAGAAGATCATTTTGACAAGACCTGCAGTGGAAGCAGGCGAAAACCTTGGTTTTTTACCCGGTGACCTCAAAGAAAAAATTGATCCTTACTTGCGCCCCTTGTACGACGCACTCGATGATATGATTCCGGCCGACAAGCTCGGCTATTATATGACGACCCGCACAATTGAAATAGCGCCGCTTGCCTATATGAGGGGCCGTACGCTGGACAATGCTTTTATCATTTTGGATGAGGCGCAAAATACCAATGACGGCCAGCTGAAAATGTTTCTTACCCGTATCGGCGCCAATGCCAAAGCCATCATTACCGGCGATCCTACACAAATTGATCTGCCAAAAAATATGCGCAGTGGTATTGATAAAGCATTGCGCATCTTAAAAAATGTAGAGGGCATTGCGCACATTGAGCTGGATGAGGAAGATGTAGTGCGTCATAAATTAGTAAAAGCGATCATCAGGGCCTATGAAAAGGATAAAGACTTTGACTCTGCCAATGAGCGCAGGTA
>JBDTVX010000187.1:0-11218 GCA_040007015.1 Ferruginibacter sp.
GAGGGCTTTTTTAATTTTGTATCATTGGAGAAAAAAATACGATACACACTTGGCAAAAAAGAACGGTTAAAAAGCCGGAAGGCAATTGAGCAACTGTTTAAAGAAGGCAGCTCCTTTTCTATTTTTCCTTTTAGGGTATTGTATGTAATAAGAGAGGAACAATCATTTCCGGCGAATAATAATCAGTCATCAACGGCCGGCCCGGGACTTGCAGCAGGCTTTACCGTAAGCAGCCGCCATTTTAAAAAAGCAGTTGACAGAAACCGGGTAAAACGCCTGATGAGGGAAGCTTACCGCCTTCAAAAAAATGAACTTCAGTTGTTGCCGGAATTATACAACAATAACCTCGCGGTATTTATTATCTATATTGGAAAAGAACTCCCGGAATATGAATGGGTGTATCAAAAAACAGCCGCTGTTTTAAAACGATTAATTAAATTAACGCGTGAAGACAGGCAATCAAAAAGAAGGTAATCATCCTATATGGAAGCAGTTAGGAAATATCCTTAGCCTTCCTTTTATAGGCCTGATAAAATTATATCAGTGGATCATTTCTCCCTGGCTGGGCAATCAGTGCAGGTTTACACCTACCTGTTCACAATATGGAATTGAAGCATTGCGAAAATATGGGCCGCTAAAGGGTTTGTGGCTTACAATAAAAAGAATTGCCCGATGCAATCCATGGGGAGGGCATGGGCCGGATCCTGTACCATAAGGTCAAGCCCCCTGCCCCCCAAGGGGGGTTCTGGCACCCCGATTGTGAGATCCTATTTTCTGATTTGGAAAGTCCTGTCTCTTTTTAATGAAAATATAAACTCCCAATTAAGACCTCTCTCCAAATTAATAGAAGAGTGATTAAAAGCATTAGGGTGCAAGAACCCCCTTCCCAGGCAGGGGGCCTGGTTTAATTTTATATAAAATCAACTAAATCATGATTTAGTTTATCCTTGTCAGTGTACCATAATCCGTGTGGTGCGCCCTCGTACACAATAAACTTTGAATTGGGTATAAGTTTTGCGCTTTCTTCGCCCGTTGCTTTTATGGGTACTATCTTATCAGCATCTCCATGAATGATCAATGTGGGTACATTTATTTTTAAAACATCCTGCCTGAAATCAGTGGAAGAGAATGATTTTGCACACTGCAATGTTGCTAAAGGTGAAGCGTCCATTACCTTAGTTAAGCAATTCGCTAAAAAAGCATCACTTACCGGGTGATTAATAAGTGAAACGCCAAAAAATGCTTTATTAAAATCCTCCATAAAGGCAGGTCTGTCTGCTATCATTCCCCCAGTCATTTTATCGAAATCTTCCTGCGGTACACCATCAGGGTTATCCGCGGTTTGAAGCATGTAAGGGATAACTGTACTTATCAAAACAACTTTCGAAACCCTTGCTCCTCCATACAGGGAAAAGTATTTAGCGATTTCCCCGCCGCCCATAGAGAACCCGACAAGGGTTACATTATTAACATCCAATTCATCCAATAATGATTTCAGATCTGCGGCAAGGGTATCGTAATCATATCCATCAAAAGGCCGGTCAGATTTACCAAAGCCCCTTCTGTCGTATGTAATACAACGCAGTCCCTGCTGGGGCAATTGAGTTAACTGGTACTCCCACATGGATCCGCTTAATGGCCAGCCATGGATAAATACTACGGGCTTTCCTTTGCCCATGTCTTCATAAAAAATTTTAATGGGATCCTCATTAATTTGTGTTGATTCAATAAATGGCATAAAAAAAATTGAAATGAATAAAAATATTGTGTTTAATAACCTTGTCAAAAATGCTGCCATTTGAAATTTAATACCAGGGAAAGGCATTTCTATCAATCCAGTGAAATGTTGTAGAATTATTTACACCTTATTGATTCAATTGTCCGCATAAAAAAAACTGCAATAAATTATTGCAGCTCAAACTAATAGGTTCTAAACTTTTCTAAATTGCTTCAAAACGTTCAGATGCTTTTTTCCAGTTGACTACGTTCCAGAAAGCAGCCAAATAATCAGCACGCTTGTTTTGATATTTTAAATAGTATGCATGTTCCCATACATCCACTCCCAGCACAGGCTTTCCTTTTACTTCCGCCACATCCATTAACGGGTTATCCTGGTTTGGTGTGGAAGAAATTTCCAGTTTCCCATCTTTAGCAATCAGCCATGCCCAGCCGCTGCCAAAACGGGCCACACCTGCCGCAGCGAATTTTTCTTTAAATGCCTCAAATGATCCAAAAGCTGCGGTAATCGCATCCGCCAGTTTCCCGGAAGGAGTTCCACCGGCATTGGGTGCCAGGCTCTCCCAGAAAAAGCTATGGTTCCAATGTCCCCCGCCATTGTTCCTCACTGCAGGGCTGATAGTGCCTGCAACGGCTACCAATTCCTCGATTGTCTTGCCTTCGTTGGGTGTACCGGCAATAGCCTTGTTAAGATTATCTACATAAGCCTGGTGATGCTTACCATGATGTATCTGCATGGTTAAAGTGTCGATATGTGGCTCTAATGCGTCGTGCGCATAAGGCAGAGCCGGTAATGTAAATGCCATATTTGTTTTGTTTTTATTGGTTGAAAATGATTTTAGAATTATAATACAAATTTAGTGGGTTACACTTAGCTGACAAATACAATGCCGTTTCATTTTTTATGAAACTATTATGAAATGTTGACATGATAATTGCAGCCTCATTATCCCTTTCAAAATAACTTATGGGAAAAATTGTTTCATTTCTATCCTGCTGTATCTTTTCCGGGTATTGCTTTGCACAACCCCAGGTCAACCCGGACAGTAGTAAAATCATACCTGTCCCGGCTAATAAGGCAAAAGATTATATTCAAAAAAAGGTTCTCCCTGAATTGACCATTTATCCTAATCCCGTAAAAAATAAGATCACGATACAGGTAAAATATTTTGATCCCGGAATGGCGTCTGTAAAAGTGCTGGACACAAAAGGGAAACTGGTAAAAGAAGATATCCGCCTGTTAACAAACGGAACTGAAGACATCATCATGTTCTTAATGTTGAAACCAGGAATTTATTTCATACTGGTAAGTGAACCCGGGAAAGTAGCCAGGAAAAAAATGGTGATGCTTTAAAAATTCCCGGTGAGTCACCCCTTTGGGGGTGACTCACCGGGAATTTTTACCTTCTCGCCTTAAAAAAATCTTTCATCAACTGCGCACATTCATTTTGTAAAACCCCCCCGGTTACTATGGTCTTCGGGTGAAATGGGGAACGATCGCCCGAAACTCTTTTGTACCCGTTTTTCTCGTCCTCAGCTCCATACACTACCCCTCCTATTTTACTCCAGTACAGGGCGCCACTACACATCAAACAAGGTTGTATGGTTACATACAACACGGCGCCTGGCAAATACTTACAGCCTAAAAAATTAAAAGCCGCTGTCAATGCAATTATTTCCGCATGCGCTGTGCTGTCTGTTAATTTTTCAACCTGGTTGTAGCCCCTGGCGATGATCCGGTCATGCATTACCAGCACTGCACCAACAGGAACTTCTCCTTCGATGAAAGCCCGTTGTGCCTCTTTTAATGCATGGCTCATGTAATGCTCATCTGTCATACAACTTCATTTTGCTATCTTGCTGCAAATTTACTTCTATGCCAGATATGAATCATTTATTATCCATGCGTGCATATTTTGAAACCGGGGCTACCAGGCCTTACACATTTAGAAAAGAACAACTCACCAAACTAAAGAAAGTCATTATTGAAAATATCCTGCCTTTGCAGGAAGCGTTTTATAAGGACATGAAAAAGAGCCCTGAAGAAAGCTGGATAACTGAAACAGGTTTTTTATTGGCGGAGATAAGCAACGCTTTAAGCAACCTGCAAAAATGGATGAGGCCCGAAAGAGCTGGTACCAACCTCGCCAATCTTCCTTCAAAAAGCTATGTGATGACAGAGCCTTTGGGCGTAGTACTCATTATCGGGCCCTGGAACTATCCGTTACAATTACTGTTTGCGCCCATGGTGGGGGCCATCGCCGCAGGTAATTGCATAGCGCTAAAGCCCTCCGAGTTTGCACCTGCTTCTGCTGCAATAATGAAGAAAATAATTGATGCAACTTTTGATAAACAATACATACAATTGATAGAAGGAGATGGAGCCACAGTAATTCCGTCTATGATGAACAATTTTGTATTTGATCATGTTTTTTATACCGGAAGCACCACCGTAGGTAAAATTATTTATCAAATGGCGGCAAAGGACCTGGTACCTGTTACATTGGAACTGGGAGGCAAAAGCCCCTGCATTGTAGAATCCGATGCCAATATAACGGTTGCGGCTAAACGCATTGCGATGACCAAATTTTCTAATGCGGGACAAATGTGCGTAGCGCCAGATTATTTGCTGGTGCATGATTCAAAAAAAGAAGCGTTGATCGATGCTTTTAAAATTACATTGTCAAAATTTTTCGGTGATGACGCTTCCCAAAGCTATGACTTCGGAAGAATAATTAATGAAAAGCAATTTGACCGCTTAACTACTTACCTGCAGCAGGGAAGGATCCTGGCAGGTGGAAAAACCGACAGGGAAAAATTATATATTGAGCCAACTATTATGGATAATGTGTCATTAACGTCCCCCATTATGAAAGATGAAATATTCGGACCGATATTACCGATTCTCACCTTTACTACCATGGATAATGCAAAAGCAATCATTGCCCAAAATAAAAATCCCCTGGCATTTTATGTTTTTACATCCAGCAGTAAGAAAGAGGTAGAATGGCTAAACGCAATATCCTTTGGCGGAGGCTGTGTAAATAATGCGGCTTTTCATTTAACCAATCATCATTTGCCATTTGGGGGACGCGGCTTTAGCGGAACCGGCAATTACCATGGCAGGTATTCTTACGAAACATTCAGCCATAAAAAAGGGGTGATGAAAACTCCGGCATGGTTTAATCCGGCAGTAAAATACCCGCCATTTCAAGGCAGGTTAAAATTGTTTAAAAGGTTAATTAAGTGAATGGAAGGATTGTACCTTTGACCATTCACCTTCCACCTTTCCGCCGGCATGTCTGCAAAAAATAAATATTCAAAGCTTAAAAAAACCGGGGTCGTTCTATTGCTTTTAATGACGAGCTTTGCCATCTACGTTATCATCGTAAACAGAAAGTCAGGAAATATGACCACCCGGCAAAAAATATTAAAAGCTGTATATCCTGCGATGATATGGTTCACCAAAGTTACCGGTACCAACACTTCTTCATTTTCAAACACAAGTGTAGACCCGGTGGCGCCATTCTACACTTTACCTGCCGTAGGGAACGATGGGAACCCCCTTAACTTAAATGATTTTAAGGGTAAAAAAATATTGCTGGTAAATACCGCTTCAGATTGCGGCTATACCAGCCAGTACGGGGAACTGGAAAAACTTTACCGGCACCATAAAGAAAACCTGGTGATACTGGGCTTTCCGGCGAATGATTTTAAAAACCAGGAAAAGGGTACGGATGAAAATATAGCCGCCTTTTGCAAAGAAAATTTTGGGGTTAGTTTTCCATTACTGGTAAAGAGCAGGGTCATTAAAGGCGCCGGTCAAAACGAAATATTTGAATGGCTGACCAGTAAAAATAAAAACGGGTGGAACGACCGGGCTCCCACCTGGAATTTTTGTAAATACCTGGTAGATGAGCATGGTAAATTGATCCATTTTTTTGCATCATCTGTAGAACCGATGAGCAGTGAAATTTTGAAAGCGATCGCAGAATAAAAGCCCCTAAATCCCCGAAGGGGACTTCGGAGCCTCCTAATCGACAGCTCTTTTTTATTAGACTATCAAAGCTTTCATTAAATACTTTAACCTTTTTTATTGAATGAACCGATGCTAAGTTCTGCCTTTGGGGAACAGGGGGCTTTCTAATAGCTCATTTCATCCAACTTTACTTTACATTTAAAGGTCCAGAAAACAAATATAGTGTATGTAGCAACCAATGGCGTGCCGATGGCAGCAATGAGGAGCAGGATTTTCATTGTCTTCAGGGAAGATGCCGCATTATTGATGTTGATAAACTAAGATAAACCGTTATCGGAAAGAAACCGGACATTCATTTTATTCTATTATCTGGTGACGTTTATCCTGGATTTTTGTTTTGTGTTTTTCAATTTGTTTTACCAGCGCGTCTGTGGCATGCGCTACCGCTTCTTCGAATGTTTTGCATTGCGCTTTTGCCAGCAGGTCGTTGCCCGGGATGATGAGCCGTATATCGCAAACCTTATTTTCATTGGTGGCAGACTTGTCCGTACTTAAACAAACTTCGCTGCTGAGGATGTTTTCAAAATGCAGGCTTAATTTAGCAGTTTTTTCTTTTACAAATGCGGTCAGCGCTTCACTGGCAGTAAAGCCAATGGATTGAATATTCGTTTTCATATGTGTTTAATTTTTAAATGAATTGTTTTTTAATTCATGGTAAAGGTACAGTGTATAAGCGGCCGTTAATTTTTTATTACGGTCTTAATAACAATACTTTGGAACCTTCCCTTTTATACTTAATTATGGGTAACATCGCTTATTATTATGTTACAGGGATATACCGGTTTTTTAAAAATGGCGGAAAAGATTTACGGTTAATTGATATTGGTGTGTATGATCTGTTCCAATTGTTTTGCAGTCATTACACCGGATTGCCTCCATTTGATCTTTCCCTTCTGAAAAAGTATTAGTGTGGGCACACCCTGGATCTGGTAAGCCTGGGCTACCTGCGGATTTTTATCTACATCAATTTTGATGATGGTAACAGCTTCCTTTACCAAAGCTTTAAGTTCTTTCAGGATCGGCGGCATCATTTTACAGGGCCCGCACCACTCCGCGGAAAAATCTACCAGTACAGGGTTATCACCATTGATGACATCGCTAAATGATTTATTTGTAGCGGACATGTTATTTTTATTTCTTTAATAATGTTAATCGTCAACTGTGGATAACAGCGTAAATACAACTAATGTGCCGGGACGAACCTTGCCGTTACTTTAGTTTATTTTAGGCAGGCCTTTTACAGGCGGGATAAATCGTTTTTAAAGAGGAGCTGCTATTAATAAGCCCGTGAATTGCAAACAGGCTTATTGCAGCCTAAAATTAAAAAGAAGGTTAATATACAGAGTTGGCATATAGCTGTGCATCGTTATAAAAGTTACCGGATTTATTCCCTGATTTCATTTTATGCTTATTTTTCTTAATTATATCACGCAACAAATTTACAAACTTGTCCTGGCACGGATGCCGGGAATAATAAGGAACGGGATAATTGTTAATAATTTCTTTAGGTTCATTTTCAAATACCCTGTTCCCGTTGTGAGTGTGCACAAGCACACTTAAATAATAATGGGTATTGTTTTCCTCAATCGATAGCGCTATTGATTTTATTGTAGCTAATTCCTCTATCCCGGGCAGGCTAACACAACAATTAAGGCCTGGATTTTGTCTCTTGAATTCTTCCTCCAATTTATCTCCCAATTTGATTATATCATTTTTAATGTCTTCGATAATGTTTTCTATTTTCATATACTGGTATTAATTTCCGGGCGTGACTGTTGTTTCATTGATTTTTTTCTATTAATTAAAATTTCCGTTTTATTCAATTTGCGTTACACGGCTCTCCAGACAGGTGTCCGCAGAAGATTGTTCTATTTTGTTGATGAATTATTAAAAAATTGTATTGAAGCTTACCAGGTATTGCAGGGATACAGTAAGCCCCCGGTGAGAAAACAGCTGAATGTTGGGGGCTGTATTCACTATCTACTGGCACTCTGCCAGCATTGTTTAATACCATACCGGCCTTGCGGCTGATATATTCATGGTTCATAGGTCAGGTATTTTCAGAGGTTCGAATAACAAATATCTTATTTTTTAAATAGAATAAACGTAGAAGATCAGGGCTATTCATGTAGAAAAACTTCTACTCATACCGTTTATTGATTTAAAGGACCGATATTATTGCGCCGGATTTTTCGTATCCGAATGCTGGCCTCTTTTATAAAATATATAATCGGTAACCAATGGCTCAATACCTGATAAACGGAAATCCGAAATGATTTGTCCCTTATGATGCGTAGCGTGATTCGAAGCATGAAAGAGTATATCGCTGATAGAATTGGTAAATTCGTTACCACTGGAATTTTCATAATGTATGGTTTCGTCCAGGTCATAATTCCCGAGTATCACCAGCACATCCTTAAAGATCGTATCATCCATTCGCCTGCACTCATTAAACGAATGCATTTGGTGTACTCCCGGGGCAGTTAACGACGATATCCTTGAGTTCCATACCTGGCTCGCATTGAGTATATGACAAACCATTGGATAGGTCCTTTGCGGAAGCACCGTTTCATACAATTCTACCTGGTCGATTAATAACCGGTTAAAGTGATGGTGATATTCGAATATATCCCTAAAAAAATCTTTCATGACTTTTGCTGTTTTTTGATAGCAAAATAATAATTTTTACAGAAATGTTAACTGGCATTTATAAATAAAAAAAATGCACTGGTAATTAATCGATGCATTTTATAATGAGTCAGATCTTCCTTTGTAAATCAACCCGATCCATTGCGGAAAGATCGCTTCCAGCAACTCCGTTTTCATTTCATCGCATTTATTAGAGAGCCGGCCTTCCATTAATACATTCAAATGGGCGGCCAAAAAGAAATAAGTTTTTTGTGATGGAATATACATCAGCGCATTTCCTGCATCAACAAAGCCCCCACAGCGCCTGTAGGCTGTTATCCCTTCCAGGTCGAAATAGAATATCTCCATGCTATATTTTGAGTTGCCTTTTTCGTCTTTTACAAATGTGAGCGTCTCCTTCATGCTGGCTTCAGATAAAATTTTGCCCTCCACCAGTCCTTTTATAAATTTCACTGAGTCGGGTGGTGTACATACTATTTCATCATCTCCCATTAATGAAGTCACATTTACCAGTTGCAGCTTACTAACATGCGCCGGCCTCCCCACCCGCAAAACATCCCAATAAGAATCTGTAAGCGGCAAGCCCTTTAAATAAATATGATCGTTGGTATAATAGCTGTTATTTAATCCAGGCGGCTTAAAAACCACCCTTCTTTATATAAGCCGCATACTTATCCTGTTTGAATAATTTTGTAAAATTCATACCTGGGAAATGTATCAGTTAAAAATAAATCGATTTCAATTTAACAATATTCAATATCAATAGCCGCCCGGGCACACGCGGGAAGTGCCCCTACAACATCTTTTCAGAATTGATTACATACTTTATACTAAATTTAATTGTGAAAATTCTTATTATCGAAGATGAAAAAGCATTAAGTGACAGTCTTGTTACTTACCTGAAGGAAGAATTATATGTTTGTGAAACCGCTTCGGATTACGCAGCCGCCCTAAGTAAGACCGAAAGTTATGATTATGACTGTATTGTTTTAGATATTATGCTTCCCGGCGGCAGTGGCCTGCAAATATTAAAAGAATTAAAAGCGAATAATAAAATGGACGGCGTATTGATCATCTCCGCAAAAAACTCGATTGATGATAAGGTGGCCGGTTTAAAATTAGGGGCAGATGATTATTTATCCAAACCTTTTCATCTTTCCGAACTGAGCGCAAGGATAGCTGCTATTATCCGGAGAAGAAATTTTGAAGGCAATAATCGCATTCAATTTAATGAAATCACAATAGATACCCAGGCCAAAGTGACAACAATAAAAAATGAGCCATTGGAACTTACCAGGAAGGAGTACGAGCTATTATTATATTTTATGAGTAACAAAGGAAGGGTAATTTCAAAAACCGCTATTGCAGAACATTTATGGGGAGATGAAATGGAAGGAAATAATGATTTCATTTATACCCATATAAAGAACCTGCGCAAAAAATTAGCGGAGGCAAATGTAGCGGATTACATAAAATCAGTGTATGGCATGGGGTATAAATTTTCTGACCAATGAAGTTGCTCACAAAATATAACCGCGTAAATATTATAGCTACCATCATAGCTTTATTGGTAAGCGGTATTTGTTTTTATTTCTTCATTGATTACCAGCTGATCAGCCAACTGGATGAGGATCTAAAAATAGAAGAGCTGGAAATGATTGATTTTGTAAAATTGAACAAAAGCCTGCCAAAGGCTTCTATTTACAAGGACCAGGTTATTTCTTTCGGCTTGATCACTGGTGAGCCCTTAAAAAGAAAATTTGCCAGTAAAAAAGTATTTAGCAGGGAAGAAAATGAATGGAAGCCAATAAGGGAAATTGTATTTCCGGTACGCGTGGCTGACAAGGATTATAAAGTGATGATCAGTAAATCGCAACAGGAAACCGATGATCTTATACAATTGATCTTACTGATCACATCAACGATCGTAATCAGTTTGCTGATCATCCTTTTTTTCATCAACCGTTTTTTGTTAAATAAATTATGGCGGCCGTTCAATGATACTTTACAACAATTGAAACAATTCAATCTCACGGGTAAAAAAGTGCTTCACCTGGAAAAGACCGGCATCAACGAATTTGCTGATCTGAATAATGCTGTCAATGTTATGAGCAACAGGGTAAGCCAGGATTATGCCGCATTGAAGAACTTTACCGAAAACGCTTCTCATGAAATACAAACTCCGCTGGCAATTATTCAATCAAAATTGGAGTTGCTGATACAATCCGAAACTTTACAGGAGGAGCAGGTACGGCATATACATTCCATGCATGATGCATGTATCCGTCTTTCCAAATTGAACCAGTCCCTGATCTTATTAACCAAAATAGACAACCAGCAGTTCCAGGAAAAAGAGAGGGTTAATTTGGGTAAACTTGTTCGCCGGCAATTGAATAACTATGAAGAGCT
This sequence comes from Ferruginibacter sp., assembly GCA_040007015.1. Taxonomy (GTDB): domain Bacteria; phylum Bacteroidota; class Bacteroidia; order Chitinophagales; family Chitinophagaceae; genus Ferruginibacter. The sequence continues at coordinate 10,835 of JBDTVX010000187.1, forward strand.
GATCGCGGTAAACCAGGTAATCATTACAACAAAAATTAATGATGACAGTATTGTTGTAATGAATGAAATGATGGCGGAAATATTATTTTCCAATCTCATAACTAACGCGATAAAACATAATATAGAAAAAGGAAAGATCGAGATCATACTAACAAGACAGCAACTGATCATCTGCAACACAGGCCTGGATTTGAAAACTGACCCGGCTGAACTATTTGAGCGTTTTAAAAAAGACAACCAGGGTTCTGCATCATTGGGCTTAGGATTGTCAATCGTTCAAAAGATCTGCGATCAGAATAATTTTATCATTGATTATAGCTTCAGCGACCAGATGCATATTGTAAGCATTCAGTTTTATTGATTTGGTAAACGGGAAGCAACTGC
>JBDTVX010000188.1:0-11191 GCA_040007015.1 Ferruginibacter sp.
AGCCCGTTCAACGCCAGTTATGGAAAAGTGATGATGTGGTATTTTTTAATGAGTGATGCCTTTACATTTGGCGCCTTTCTTATCAGCTATGGCACTATTCGTTTTAGCGTAAATCAATGGGCAGATCCCAACCATGTTTTTAACGCCTTCCCATTCGCCGGGCATGCTAATCTTCCATTGGCCTTTGTAAGTTTAATGACCTTCATTTTGATCGCCAGCTCGGTAACCATGGTATTGGCAGTTCATGAAGGGCACAATATGAACAGGAAAGGGGTGGAGAAATATATGGTACTTACCATCATCGGCGGATTGGCTTTCTTAAGTTGCCAGGCATGGGAATGGACGCATTTATTAACCGGCGAACACGTGGCAATGCTAAGTGATGGAACACTTTCTATTTTGCCAACTACTGTAAAATCAAATCCATGGGGCGCCGCATTGTCCCATGAAGCAATCGCTGCGGCCCTGCAAACTACACCGCATAATCAACTGGCATCTATAGCCGCAACATTACATGAAGGAGGCGAAGTACATAACGTGGCAGCAATGTCCAGTCCGGATCTGATAAAATTTATTGAATCTTCTGATTTGCACGCCAGTACCACTGGCCCCATTGCATTTGGTGGCTATTTCTTTGGTATCACAGGCTTCCACGGATTTCATGTATTTTCAGGAGTTATTATCAACCTGGTGATGCTGACCAAAACAAGACTGGGTCATTTTGACCAGCGCGGGCATTACGAAATGATTGAAAAGGCAGGTTTATACTGGCACTTTGTGGATTTGGTTTGGGTATTTGTATTCCTTTGCTTTTATCTGATATGACAATTGACCATTGACGATTGGCCAATGACAATTTATATGCTTAAAGAATTAACTGATTAACAAATAAACGAATTATGTCAGCACACGTTACATCTCCGGAAATTACTTTTCTAGCCGAACACACAGGCACTACAAAAAGGATATGGAGAACATTTTGGCTTTTATCTGTTTTAACTATTTTTGAACTGGGCATCGGGTTATTGATTTATAATATACATAAAGGCGAGAATCCCAATCATACTTTGGTTTTGGCATTTAAAGGGATGGTTTGTATTTTAACGCTTGCCAAAGCTTATTATATTGTTTCTGTTTTTATGCACCTGGGTGATGAAATAAGAAACCTGATCATGACCATCGTAGTTCCACTATGCTTATTTATCTGGTTCATTGCCGCATTTTTATGGGATGGCAACAGCTGGAAAATTTTACGCAACCGTTATAATGGAACACCGGCTCCAATTGAAAAGATACAACCGGCAGCAAAGGAAAAAGGGGCGAAAGATTAGTTGTGTTATATAAATAATTTTTTAAAAACCATCGTCCGGGTTAAAGGAACGATGGTTTTTTGTTTGGTAAAATGAAGTAAAACAGCATGAACAAAAAAGCGATATTTGGATTATTATTGGCAATTGTAATGCCGTTTACGGGTTACTTTATGGTGAAATATTATAGTGAACAGGCAGTACATTTACCAGGACGCTATTTCTATGATAGCGTAGCTGTGATGGAAAAAAATGGCCGGACCACTACTGATACCATCTGGCACAAGGTAAGAAATATGACCTTTATCAACCAAATGGGAAAAACAGTTACATTACAATCTTTGACAGGAAAAATATTGGTGGTTGATTTCTTCTTTTCAAGATGCCCCACTATTTGCCCGGGCATGGCAAAGAGCATGAAACGACTACAAAATTCTTTTGCAAACAACAATGACAGCATTGTTCAATTTATCTCCATCAGTATCGACCCGGAGCATGACTCGGTACCACAGTTAAGAAAATTTGCTGACCGATATACCAATAACCATGATAGCTGGTGGTTTGTTACCGGTAATAAAAAAGATATTTATGATTTTGCATTAAATGAATTAAAAGCAAGTGTTGCGGACGCTGATGTAGACACGGCTTTTATACATACTGAGAATTTCTTTTTATTGGATAGAGACAGGGTGGTAAGAGGATGGTACAACGGGTTTGACACCTTAAAACAAGCAAGACTCGTAAGTGATATACCATTGCTGATGCTGGAGAAAAAAAAGAAGAAGAGTTTTAAAGAATTCCTGGATGAATTGTTTGGGCGCAGCTAACCTGCATTGAATAATTATATTTTCCCTAAAGAAAAAAAATGTTACAACCTTCTATCGTTAAAAATGACCCGAAAGCTAAAGCACTTATCTGGATCGTATCAATAGTTGTGTTCGCTGCCGTCGCTCTTTTATCAAAGTACAAACTCGACATAGATATTGGGTTCAATCCCCACCTGTTTGCAAAGCTGAATGCAGTGCTTAATTCGATGGTAGTCCTTTTATTAGTTGCAGGACTGATTGCTGTAAAACAACAAAAATACGGGCTGCATAAAAAGATCATGTTGACCGCCATTATATTGTCGGTGTTATTCCTGGTATCGTATATCGGGCATCATTTACTGGCTGGTGAAACAAAATATGGCGATGGCAACCATGATGGAATCGTGAGTGTAGCCGAAAAATTACAGGCCGGGGGATGGGGCATCTTTTATTATATGATATTGATTACACATATCCCGTTGGCGGCTATCATACTTCCGTTTATACTGTTTACTGCTTACCGGGCTTTAATTGGCGAATATGAACAACATAAAAGGCTCACGAGAATTACATGGCCCGTGTGGTTTTATGTGGCTTTAACCGGTGTAATTGTTTATTGGATGATAAGTCCTTATTATACTTAAAAAAATTATGGCAACGCCTGTATCAAATCCCAATGCATTAAAGGCCCTGCTCATCCTGCATAAAGCAATGCTGGCGGGACAGGTTATTTTTGGAGCGATTGCTTTTTTCCTGGTTTATTCGGGTTCATTTTACCAAGGCGCACATCAAGCTGGTGAAATATTACAGGTTGTGGCGATCATTCTTGCAGCAGGCGGCTTTTATGCTGGAAACTTTTTATTTAAACGGAAGGTAACACAGATAAGAGAAATGAAGGCAGGCGCGAAAGAAAAATTTGAGCTATACAGAAGAGCCTGCATGCTTCAGTGGATATTGATCGAAGGGCCGTGTTTATTTGTAATCATTAGTTTTCTGCTGACAGGAAATTATGCCTTCCTCGGGCTGGCTGGTGTATTGATGCTGCTTTTTGCAATGCTTGCGCCTTCAAAGGTGAAAATGGTTTTTTATTTGCAATTAAGTGAAAAGGAAATAGATGAATTGTAAATAAGGATATTATACCCGCTCAATAATAATACGAGAGGTGCCGGGATAGCTGATAATAACTTTTACAACATCCCCGATCTTCAATTGGGTACCAGCTGGGGTTTCATTGTTTTTTGAAACAGGGATCTTTGCCTGGATCTTATTACCCAATATATTTACAAAAACTCCATGAGGTGAAATTTTATAAACCGTAGCGTCAACAGGTGTTTTATTTTTAAAATACTTTAAGATTGCCGTATATTCAGGAATGTATAGGCTTTTAAAAGGCGCTGCAGTTGCTTTGCCCGGCTTATCGGTATTTTCAAGTTTAAAGAAAAATGGCTCATTCAGATTATTGTCCCCGGGCTTTATTTCCCAGGGTGAAAATTTCAGGGGGAAGAAAATATAACTGCCCGTTTCCTTTACAAAATAATCATCCCCTACCCTTTTTAAATACCCCACAAACCGGTTTTCTATCGCTGATTTATGAATGAGATTATCTAACGCATTATTGAATTTGAACTCAATACAATCAGCGATCATTTTATCGCCTCTTGCGGACAGATTGATGATGAAAGTTACCTCGTCGCCCACGTGAAAATTATGTATTTTTTTGATGATCTTTTCCGACTTTAATTTTAATTGCTCCCGTTCACTGATATTTCCGTTGATCGTTTTTTTCTTTCCGTTAAGCGTATACTCAATGGTTGCATAATCTTTATCGTGATTTATAAAGGTAACCGTCCCCATTATTGATTCTGTAGCCATAGTATTTTATTAAGAAGAACCATTCCGCGCTGTAAAAGTAAGCGCAAAACAGCATTTAAAATTTAGAACTGGTATGCCGCTACCGCCTGGTGGCCGGGTGATAAGATTTTTTAAAGTTCTGGATATGGCTTTATTATTTCTTCCTGGTCATGTATAGTACAAATTTGTTATCCTCTTTTTTATGATAATACAATTTTCGCTGGTCGGGTGAAATGGTGGGCGCTTCTGCAAAGCCTGTTATACTTTTGATCTTTAAGGGGCTGCCAAAAGCTTCCATTTTATTTTGCCTTGCTGAAACTAAAATCTCCGGCGACGAAGTGGCGCTAAATGGTACGCTTACTCTTGTAAAATACAATTCAAGTTCGTCGGCAGAAATTCAGGCCGCATATTCGAGAGCATCTGTATTGATGGCTTTCAGTATCGAACTACTGGTTGATGATCGTTGAAAACCAGTGGCACTCTTCTATGCAAATATTAAGTCGGCAGTTGCAGGGTTGCCCGATTGGTCAAATTGTGCATCTACAAAAAAAAGAGATTGACCGTTTGCACTCACTTCCACATCAAAATTAACCCAGCCAGCCTGCAGTTTGGATACGCCATTCAATAATTGAATATCCTTTACCGCACCGTTTAAAAAATTGCACTGGTAGAGTGTAGAGAGCGTGGTTGTATAATTCCTGGTAGAAACAAAATATAAATTACCGGCGTTGTCTAATGTTGGAACAGCTTCTAAATCCATTGTATTTACGCCAGTTATTTCACCCTTGTATTGTAAGCTGGTATCATTAATTTTAGTTGCCCAATGCAGGTTGGTGTTTTCCGGCAGGCTATTAAGGTTATTAAAAAGTAAAATATTGCCATCCCTGGAAAGAAAGGGTTCCATAATATTACCGTTATATCCATTCATTTCAACCCTTACAGGTTGACCAAATTCAGCCTGGCTTGTATCGCCCGTTTTACTATCTGTCCTGCAACCAGGTAATAATATAAATAAGAAAGAAAGAGATAGGATTTGCACAATATTTATTTTAAAAATTAATTCCGGCCGGATCATTTTATCCCAAACGAAACATTACAGTTTTAATTCAGTCACAGGATCCCAAAACAACTTTTTAAAATCAACTATTTTATCTTCTTTCACCAGGATATTTTCTTTTTTTAACAGATCTTCCATCTCGGTGGAATTGCCAAAATGCGCTTTTCCCGACAGCATTCCATTCCTGTTTACCACGCGGTGCGCCGGTATTTTAGGTTTTGCGGAACGCCCGGTATTCATTGCCCAACCTACCATCCGCGCCGACAGCTTTGTGCCTAAATAATTGGCGATCGCTCCATAAGAGGTAACCCTTCCTTTAGGGATCTGCCTCACCACATCGTATACATCTTCAAAAAAAGAATATTCCTTTTTTGAATCCTGTTTTTTAGTACCGGCGGTTGTTTTCTTTTGCATGTATTAAAATTATCAGATCACAGAAAAGATAGTCAATTTAAAAATTAAGAATGGTCGTCCATGTTACGCAATAAAAGTTGCACATAGCTTTTTTTGTACAAGAGGACCCTGCCTGGTTGCGCAGGCAGACAGGGATGCAAGAATGTTCCACATAGCTGCTTCTTAGCCCGGATAATAATTTTTAATCCGTTTGTATCCCATCATCCGGCATACGCCTTTTCTAAAATGGCAACGAATATTACGCCATTCACTCACGCTTTTTAGGCGGTTTTGCTTTCAATAATTCAGTTCGTTTGGGCTCAGGCACATGTATAAAATCATAAGGACAATGTTTGCAGCCATTTCCACAGCAGCTCCCTTTTTGAAGATGGTACTTTTCTGTAAGCACGATATAGCCGTCTTCATTATAATAAAAATCTTCCCCCTCCACTAACTTATTCATTTTTCAGGGTGCTGCAGGCAGCGCGTTTTAGGTTTTCGGTTTCTTTTAGAATGGAATATAATTCCTCATCCATAGCGGGTATGATTCCCGGCAGCCGGAATTTAAGATAATAAATTTTATTGCTGCCGGCAATATCCAACGCTTCGTAATGTGTTTTTATTTTGAGTATTTCACTGGTGTTTTTGGCATATACATCATCACACGCTTCAACAAGCTCCAGATTATAAAGTTCAATCACTTTTTTAGTGAATTCATATAACTCAGGCGAGTCGGTCTTTAAATGAAGGTACCCGGTTGGCTTTAATATTTGTTGATACAGCCTCAAAAACCTGGGATGGGTCAGCCGTTTTTTTGCTTTGGAAGTTCTCAGGTGAGGATCGGGGAAGGTGATCCATATTTCATTTACTTCTTCCGCTTTAAAATAATCCGGCAACATGGTTATCTGCGTACGAAGAAAAGCAGCATTGGCGATATCCTCTTGCAGGCTTTTTTTAGCGCCGATATAAATGCGGTTGCCTTTAACATCCACGCCAATAAAATTTTTTCCCGGGAATAATTTTGATAGCCCTACCGTGTATTCTCCCCTGCCGCAGGCCAATTCCAATACAACCGGGTTGTTGTTCCTGAAAAAGGAATTCCATTTTCCTTTTATATCCCCCGGGTATTCCAATACGTTGGAAAATGTTTTTATATCTGCAAAGCGCTGTAATTTTTTTTGAGCCATCGGGTCGCAAATATAATATAGAAAAAAGAATTGCTACATGTTTTGTAACTAAATGACATCATTAAAATATTGAAAAAAACTTTTAATATAACTGGTTTGGGTTTCTCCTGATCCGGTAATATTAAAAAGCACAGGCAACCTTTGGAAAACTTTTACCGTATTTCGAATAAAACTGGTTCACTTGTTATCCGCAAACGATCTTACCTTATACATCAGTGGCTGTACGTTGAACGACAGAGAAAGCCAAAAGAAAATCTATAACTCCTTTTACGGTTATGCCATGTCCATTTGCGACCGCTATACCAATAACCAGGATGATGCTGTGGAAATACTAAATGACGGGTATCTTAAAATTTTTAAAGAGATACATCGATATGAACCGAGCTATGCGGACGTAGTCGGATCATTTAAGGGATGGTTAAGGAAAATAATGGTGTATACGGCGATCGATCATTTCAGGAAACAACGCAAACATGAAATAGTGGGAGGATTGGATACGGCGATCATTCATTTGCCGGCAGATACGGCAGATGCATGTGATAAAATTTCTTATGATGAGATCATACGACTGATTCAGCATCTTTCTCCTGCGTACCGAACGGTACTTAATCTTTTTATTGTAGAAGGATTCAGCCATGAAGATATAGCACAACAACTGGGTATATCAGTGGGCACTTCCAAGTCAAATCTTTCCAAAGCAAGAAAACAATTGCAAAAAATTCTATTCCGTCAAAATAAAATTCAAATAAACGATTTAATTATGAGAAATGCAGGATGAAGAAATGGATAATATGGATGAATTAATAAGGGAGGCTTCCAACAGTCACCATCCTGCTTATGATGATAAGGCCTGGGAAAAGATGGAAGCACTTCTAGACAAGCATCTTCCCTTAAAGAATAACAGAAGAAGAAGGCATGCTATATTTTTCCTTCTCCTGCTTTTCATTGCAGGAGCTGCTTTTTTTGCAACGCTGTTTTTATATCAAACGGAACATGAAAAAGATACTGTTTCTGTAGAAAGTAAACCGACTGATATTTTATCACGAGGTAGTACTTCAAACGGCCGCCCGGCCGATGGGCATCTTATCACAAAGGCCTCAAAGATCAGTAAGGATATATCGCCCGGATTTTTGCAGGGCATCAGTAAAAAGGAAACAAGGGAGAATCTAAAAAAGTCATCCCGGGATTATCATCCTGGGATTAACCAGGGCGGTATCCGGGCCAGCAGTTCAGGTGCCATCAGCGATATTACCAATGAGAAAGATATTATAATAAAAACCGATCAATCATTACCCGAAAAGGATGAGCCGGATCTAAATATTAATAAAAATAGGATACCTGCTTCTTCGACTCCGGGGGCAAATGATCAGCCGCTTAACACAACTATACCAACCGTAAAAAATGATAGTACCGGTATGGTCGTAAAAAAAGAAACCACAGCGGCAGCAACACCAATACCGTCCGGGAAACCGACCTCGAAGAAGGCCATTAAAAAAGGCTTCGCAAATAATTTTGCCGTCAATTTATCTGCCGGGCCTGAACTGAGTTTTGTGAGACTGGGCGATCCGGGTAAAGGCAGGATTAACTATGGAATAGGATTAAGTTATTCGTTTGCAAACAGGATTACCGTAAGGAGCGGCTTCTACATCGCAAAAAAAATATATACTGCAAAACCCGGGGATTATCATCCGCCAGCCTGGTACTGGACATACAATACCGATCTGAAGAAAGTAGATGCGGATTGTAATGTGTATGAAATCCCCCTGGCTGCCAGTTATAATTTTAAACAAAGAAAAAACCACAACTGGTTTGCCGGTATTGGCTTTTCAACTTTCCTGATGAAAAAAGAAACCTACAATTATTTATACAAAGATGCCTGGGGTCAAACAATGAACAAGAGCTGGACATTGTTAAACGGGGAACATCATTATCTTTCTGTGCTTACTATTTCGGGCGGCTATCAATACCGGGTCAATGACCATTTTTCAATATCGGCAGAGCCTTATTTAAAATTACCATTACATGGCATTGGCTTTGGAAAAATAAATTTGAATAGCGGCGGTTTATTATTCACGGCAAGCATACGGCCATTTGCAAAAAGAAAATAATTCGGGTAGGTTCATCTGAAAATATACGCATTTGACAGGCCACGGGTTTAATACCCATAAAAAAATATTAATCGGCATCCGGCCTTTAATGTTTGTTTTGCAATTTCTCATCAACACATAAGTCTTAGGCATGGCATAGGAAGTACCCTCCTTATAGAGCATGCTTTTCCAAACGGCCTTTTAGTTTATTAATTGCTTCTATTGCATTGGAATCAAAAAACGCGTCGTTTTTACCATCCTCCGACCACCATACAACATTTGGGAGGCCATTTGGCATTATATACCTGATATGATAGATGCCATCTTTAGGCGGATCGATAAATACATCAGTTTCATCATCCAATACAAAGGTGATCTCACGGGATTTTGGCATAAAAATAAATTTATACAATATAAGGAAGTATTATCATTATTTTAATTTTGGGACGGCCGGTGAGTCAAATCGGGCGCTAGAAATAGGCGGATCAAACGGAATAGCTTGTATGAAATTCAAATTTAACAGGGATCTACCAATATAAAAAACCGACCGGGCACTGCCGACTTTAAAATTATAGGGTTTAGGGATCTGGAACCGTGTTCAAAAACAAAGGTAGCGCCCCGGCTGTTTTTTTAATTACACAATTCTGTCCTTATATTGTAGAATTTGCGGTATTCTTTTATGATGGGGGGTAAAACAAAAAAGACCGTTAACATATTGATAACCCATATATTAACGGTTGAAGTATGCTTTAGGTTGAGGGGCTAATCTTTTGAAAAATGCTGAACATTCCTGAACATTGGACTTGTATTTTGGACGCGAAAATGACCAAAAAGTAATGACTTTGTTCACCTCTGTTCAGGTTTGGGAGACAACCAGTTTCATAAAGGACTAGTCTTATTACCGGTTGAAAAAAAACCTGCCTTAAACAACTGCTAACGAAATTTTTGCATTTCTTAAAATAGGGCGCTAAAAATTTAATCATTATTTATTTTTGCCTTCAACTTTAAAGTCATCAAACTCAACTAATTGCTTATCAAAAATGACAAATCCGGGCCTGGCCCCGTATCCACCGTCAAATGGCAAACTTTGAACCTGTAAGCTATATATATAAAAAGAAATCTTCTCTCCTGACTTTGCAATTTTCAAATTATTTAATAATGGGTATTTATTTATATAGGAAGATTGTTGCCAATTAGTAATATTAACAAAACCCGATTTGCCAGAATATGACGTGATAATGAAACTACCATTTGCAGATATGGTAAATAAGTAGTTTGGATTGCCGGATTCTCCAGCACAGTAAAGCATGCCAAACCCAATATCTTCTATTCCCTTATTCCATCTGCATTTCAAGCTACATTCAAAATCCTTATCACAATCAATTGGGAAATTTTTATAACACCAACGTGTAGGTTATCTTTTGATGTTTCAAAAAAAATTTGTCATTTGTAATTGTGATTGTATAGTTTACATTCCCGCCAGCTACCGAATCGTTAGAATTATCGGAAATCATCAAAGAAAGAATACGTCAGGACTCCTTGCAATCTTTTGAATAGCCTTTCCAAATCGATGTTAAAGCGGCTATGGCTTATGTCAATTGCATAACGCCTGGCAAGCATTTGAAGATCTTCAGGAAGATCTTTTATGGAAGGCATTGTTGCATTCTCCACTAAAACCGGAATCACTATAATGTCCCGTTGAAGAGCAGCTCTGATTTCTGTTCTAACAAAATCTTCCGGATTGTCCAACAATTTTCGCCACGGAATAAAATATAAAGCTCCCGTTTTTACAGGAGCTTTATAGAATCAATTAAATTGAAGTGTTTTAATGATGGCCATGTCCATGATCATCGCCAAATTTTTCTACCCCTTTTACATTCATTTTTTGTGTAAATAATTTTCCGGAACCTCCCCCTGTGATAAAAAAGGTCTTCTCATTCCTTCCTGCAAAAACATTGTTGGCCGCCCCGCCGGGAGTTGCAATTGTCTCAACGTTTGTCCCATTGGGACTATAGACCTTTACTCCCAGGTTGGTGCTTACATAAACATTCCCATATTCATCCATTGACATACCATCACAAAAATCAAGACCAGCAACAAACGGTCTTATTTTAGAGAGTGTTCCGTCATGTTTAATATCAAAAACCCAAATTCCGCCTGAGCCATTATAAGACCATTGGTTTACATAAAGTTTTTTTCCATCGGGAGTTCCAACAACACCGTTTGGCCAGGAATCAGCGTTCCATCCTGGCATTGTCGTTACTCTTACCAATTGATGGCAGCCAGGAGCGAGGTAATACACATGACCACCTTTACCAGTTGCTGCCTGTTCTGAGTGTGTAGGCTCCCAATTTTGCTTGCGGGGATCAGAAGCATCCCAATAATCTCTGGGAAATATCGGGTCAGTAATATACATACCACCGGTTTTAGGGTTAATCCATATATCATTTGGCCCATTTAATAATTTACCACCATAATTATTTACCAGCACGGTATGCCTTCC
>JBDTVX010000189.1:0-11189 GCA_040007015.1 Ferruginibacter sp.
CCGATGGCCGTATTAATCAGAATATTGGTTATAGCGGAGCTGAAAAAAATGTTCCCGCACTGGATAAAATACCGGATTAATATCCTACAACAATCAACCAAACAAAAAAGCCATACTTTAAAAGTGTGGCTTTTGCATGTTCAGAAAGCTCTCCCCTTAATTAGGCTAAACATTTTTATTTAATTTTGTTAAACCTTAACTTGGATGTGCCTGTATCATCTAACCAGTGTGCGACTTTAATCAACTGACCTGATCTTTTTATATGAGTGAAATAAATTTAAAGAAATTAGCAGAAAAACTCGGGCTGTCAATTTCGTCTGTATCCAAAGCCCTGAGAGACAGTTATGAGATCAGCGCCGAAACAAAAAAACGGGTATTGGCAATGGCTGAAAAACTGAATTATCAGCCCAACCCATTTGGCAGCGGGTTGAGAAAAAGAAAAAGTATCACCATCGCCGTAGTGATCCCCGAAATCGCCAATAATTTCTTTGCGCTTGCCATCGATGGTATTCAAATGATCGCGCAACAGAAAGGTTACCATGTTTTAACTTATTTAACCCATGAAGATTTTCAGAATGAAGAATCCACCATTAAGCACCTGCAGGGCGGCAGGGTAGATGGTGTACTGATATCCCTTTGCGGCGATACCGCCAGTATCAAACACCTGTCAGACCTGGATCGCACCGGTGTGCCGGTCGTTTATTTTGACCGGGTGCCGGATAAAATAGAAGGTCCGATGGTGACCACAGATGATTATGAATCCGGCCTAAAAGCAACCGAGCACCTGATCCTGGCGGGCTGCAAAAAAATAGCTTGTTTGTGTGTATCCGGATTTTTATCCACTACACAAAAAAGAAGGCTGGGGTATGAAGCGGCCCTGTTAAAATATAATATTCCATTTGATCCAAAACTGGTTATTCAATGCAGTAATGACAATATGGCTAACATGGCATTGTTAAAAAAGATACTTAATAAAAAAGGAAGACCGGATGGGATATTTGCATCGGTCGAAAAATTAGCGATTTCCACCTATTATGTATGCAAGGACATCAAATTGAACATCCCCAAACAGTTAAAAATAGTAAGCTTCTCAAATTTGCGTACCGCCTCATTGCTGTCGCCCTCATTATCTACCGTTACGCAACCTGCATTTGAAATGGGGAAAACATCGGCAGAATTATTATTTCGAATGATCGGAAAAAAAAACCTGGGCAACCAGGTTAATAAAATAGTGCTCCAAAGCAGTTTGATACAAAGGGAAAGCTCGGCAAGCACATAATCTATTCGAATTTTTTGAAATTCGCCATCTTCGTATATTCGTTATCGATAGGCACTTATGCAATTTAAAGGGGAGAGAATCAAATCTATAGTATTGCTTGTTGTACGGTACAGCAAAATTTGAATATGTTATGATTAGGCGTATGGATTGCAGTACTGCCCCGGAGGGACAATCTCTTTGTAGAAAAAAGCGATGTAAGCATATTGCCCGCTGGAGCAAATTGTATTTCTTCTCTTATTTCTACAAACTGGTAAGCCGCTGGCATAATTGTTTTCTAAACAACATTGCTACCTATATTTATCGCTCGCAAAAAAATAAGGCTATTTATTACCCGGAAAATGATCTGATCCATAGTAACACAATCGCTTTTATGTGTTGAAACATTTTTCAAATGCCCTATACCTTTATCCCTCTACCTTCTACCTAGTGTCTGCAAGAAAACTCTGAAAGGCTTTACAGAGCGCAGTTATATCGAATTTTATATGTTGCATGTTTGAATACATGCAGGAATTAAGTAAATATGATAAAAGCCTTGCCGATTTGCTATATCAATTTTTTGTTCGGGTTTAAAACAGTAACTGCATAAGCAGCCTCTCCTTTTGGTTCGGTCACGGCAAAGCCGGGATTCAAAAAATGCGAAGCTTATTTTTTGAAAGAAACAAAAGCAGCTGCGTTGCAGTTACGCGGCCCCGCCCCTGTCCGACCAGGGGCAACCGGGCGGAGGCTGAGGAGGCGAAAGCGATGAATTTAAACAAGCTAACCTAATTTAAAGGAGAATCAAAAATGAATAAAGATTCAAAATGAATTTTTTACTAAAAATAATGTTATTTCTGCCATCCGTGTATTTGTGGCATTAAAAAGACTTCGTATATGCGTTAACAATAAACGCCCATGTAATTTACTAACACCGCTACAATCACTTTACAATTCCCCGGAACTTTCAGGAAGCTTATCATATTCCCCTTTTAAAGAATAATATCCAAAGATCATTAGTCCAACGGCAATAGGAGTAAAAATGGCAATGATTATGATCCAGGGTACCGGCTTATTAATATCCTTTGTACCTGCACTATTGATATTATGAAAGGCTCCCATCACCAAAAAATAAATTACTACCGGGGCAAGGATCATCCATATTATCCCCATCACTCTTTTTAGCTGGTTCATATAATAATTTTAGTCGTTGATATTTTTATCTTTTTTATTTTTAAGATAAAGCGCACCTATAATAAAACACAGTGCTGCCACACTTATCGGGTACCATAAACCTACCAGCGGATCATTTACAAAACTGGTAGATAACAAAGTTGCGATGAATGGAACCAGCCCGCCAAACACACCATTGCCAATATGATAAGGAAGACTCATCGAAGTGTACCTTATTTTGGTAGGAAATAATTCCACTAAAAATGCGGCAATGGGGGCATAGGCCATCGTTACAAAAATGATCATTATCCAAACAAGGAAAATGAATTTGGTATAAGTAGCATTATTAAGCACTTTATTAATATAGACCGCATTTTTATTTGATTGAATAATATGTTGCGATTCATCCCTGTTTTTCTTTAATGTATCGGTAATAATTCTTGTAAACCTGGATCGATCCGGGGTTTGATATATTGTTGTCATCTGAAGAATTGAATCCTGTCCGCTCATGGTTATTTTTCTATCCTCCCGGATAAATTTGTATTGCGTTTTCAACCATTCCTTTGTATCAGCATCTTTCAGCATTGTGTTGAAGATGGGCCGGTAAAAAATCACTCCCAGCAGCATCCCCGTGAGCATGATCCATTTTCTTCCGATCCTATCACTCAACGCGCCGAATACCAAAAAGAAAGGCGTTGCCAGCGCAATTCCCCATAACATGATTTGCCTGTTTTGCATGAATTCTATCTTCACTGTATTCTCTAAAAAAGACTGGGCATAAAACTGCCCGGTGTACCAAACCACTCCCTGTCCCATAACAGCGCCAAACAAGGCCAGCAACACCATTTTAAAATTAGCTTTATGCCCAAAGCTTTCTTTCAATGGATTAACAGATGTTTTTCCCTCAATTTTCAATTTCGAATACAAGGGAGATTCCTTCATTTTCAGCCGGATATAAATTGACACCCCCACCAATAAAATAGATATCCAGAACGGATAGCGCCATCCGCCCCACTCGGCATTAAATGCCGCATCAGACATATTTGATTTTACCGCCATAATTACTCCCAACGCAACGAACAAACCCAGGGTAGCAGTGGTTTGTATCCAGCTTGTGTAATAGCCTCTTTTATTTTCCGGAGAATGCTCTGCAACGTAAGTGGCAGCCCCCCCATACTCACCGCCCAGGGCAAGTCCCTGTAGCAACCGTAACAATAAAACCAGCAATGGGGCCGCTATACCAATGGATCTGTAACCGGGTACCAACCCGATTAAAAATGTGGATCCGCCCATTAATACAAGGGTTAATAAAAAAGTGGATTTCCTGCCGATCATGTCCCCCAACCTTCCAAAGACCAAAGCGCCAAAAGGACGCACTAAAAATCCTGCCGCAAAAATTGCCAGGGTACTTAATAATGCCGCGGTATCATTTCCTTCGGGAAAAAATTCTGCAGAGATCGTTTTCGCCAACATGCCAAAGATGTAAAAATCGTACCATTCAATTAAGGTGCCGAGGGAGGAAGAAAAAATTATTTTACCTATTCCTTTGGATGAAGCTGCCTGCATATATTATTTTGTAAAAATTTCAATCAATCGTTTGTTGATGTTATTACCATAAATATATTAATTTGAGAACGAATACAAATTATTAATTTTTTCAAATACTTATTGTTGCTATGTCATACCCCTACCAGATCACCTCGATAGAACAGTATCACGACGATTACAAACGCAGTGTGGAAGACCCGGAAGCCTTTTGGGCAAATGTGGCGGAAAATTTTTACTGGCGGAAAAAATGGGATAGTGTGCTGAAATGGAATTTTACGGAACCAAAAATTGAATGGTTTAAAGGTGGCAAATTGAATATAACAGAAAATTGTATCGACCGCCATCTCGAAAACATGGGCGATAAACCGGCCATTATCTGGGAGCCAAATAACCCCGAAGAGAGGACCCGGGTGGTAACCTACTCCCGGCTGCACAAAAGGGTTTGCCAGTTTGCACAGGTGCTGATCAATAATGGTGTAAAAAAAGGCGACCGCGTATGTATCTATATGGGCATGGTTCCTGAGTTGGCCTATGCAATGCTGGGCTGCGCCAGGATCGGCGCTATTCACAGCGTTATCTTCGGCGGGTTTTCTGCACAGAGTATTGCAGACAGGTTATACGACGCACAGGCAGAATACATCGTTACCTGTGATGGCGCATACCGTGGCGCTAAAGACATCCCGTTAAAAAGTATCATTGATGACGCATTGATTGGCAACAGAACCATTAAACGGGTGATCGTTTATACAAGAACACGAACGCCCATTTCTATGTTAAAAGGCAGGGATGTATGGTGGGAAGATGAGATGGAATATGCGGAGTCGCAAATAGAGAAAGATAATATTATAACTATGCCCGCCACTGAGATGGATGCAGAAGACCCGCTTTTTATTTTATATACTTCCGGTTCAACAGGTAAGCCAAAAGGCGTGGTACATACCATTGGTGGCTATATGGTTTGGACCGGTTATACTTTCGTAAATGTATTCCAGTATAAACCGGGTGAAGTATTTTTTTGTACCGCGGATATTGGCTGGATAACGGGTCATAGTTACATCTTGTACGGCCCGTTGAGCGTAGGTGGCACGAGTGTAATGTTTGAAGGTACCCCTACCTGGCCGGATGCAGGAAGGTTTTGGAACATCATTGATAAATATAAAGTGAACATTCTTTATACGGCGCCTACTGCCATCAGGAGTTTAATGGGTTATGGTTTAGACCCATTGAAAGGAAAGGACCTGTCATCCTTAAAAGTATTGGGTACGGTTGGAGAGCCTATAAATGAAGAAGCATGGCATTGGTATGATGAAAATATTGGAAAACATAAATGCCCCATCGTAGACACCTGGTGGCAAACAGAAACCGGGGGAGTTTTAATATCGAATATCGCCGGTGTTACTCCTGCCAAACCAAGCTGGGCCACCTTACCAATGCCCGGCATACAACCGTTACTGGTAGATGAAAACGGGAAAGAGGTAACCCAACAGGATGAGCATGGCTTACTTACAGGCAACCTTTGTATTAAGGCTCCATGGCCAGGTATTTTGAGGACCACTTATGGTGATCATGAACGCTGCCGCACCAATTATTTCGCCACTTATGAAGGACTTTATTTCACCGGTGACGGAGCTTTAAAAGATAAGGACGGCAACTACAGGATCACCGGAAGGGTTGATGACGTATTGAATATAAGCGGGCACCGCATTGGCACGGCTGAAGTAGAGAACGCGATCAATATGCACGCAGGAGTTATAGAAAGCGCTGTGGTGGGTTATCCGCATGATATTAAGGGACAGGGTATCTATGCTTATGTAATTTACGGTCATATGCATGTGGATGAAGAATCAACGAGAAGGGATATTTTTCAAACGGTAAGCAGGGTAATTGGCGCGCTCGCGAAACCTGATAAAATCCAATTTGTAACAGGCTTGCCAAAAACGAGAAGCGGAAAGATCATGCGGAGGATATTAAGAAAGATCGCTGATGGTGAAACAGAGAATTTAGGAGATACCTCTGCGTTGCTTGATCCGGCTGTAGTGGAGGAAATTATGAATGGGAAATTGTAAAGAGCCGTAGGCCCGAAGCATTTTGTAGCAACGGGTTTTAACCCGTTGTATATTATTCCCCAGAAAATAATTTTAATCAATACCCAAATATTTCTTCCAAACTCAGTTTTTTCACTTCGCCATATTTCTTCATATCATCGTCACTTAGCTTTTTTTCTGATGCTACCACGCAATAAGTGTACGGCTTGTTGGCCAGGTATTGACTATGAAATTGTTTTAATTCGTCATACCCGATTTTATCAACTGCTGCGTATGTCTTTTTTCTAATATCATAATCCAGGCCCTTGCGTTGTGCAGCGAGGTAATTAAAAATAATGCCATCCTGCGTAATGCGGCCGGTTTCAATATCTTTCTTAATTCCGGCCCGGGCGAATTTAATGTTCTCTGCCACATTCGGTAAGTCGTTCAGCAACTCGTTCATGGCCACAATGGATTCATTGAATTTATCCGCCTGGCATCCAACATAGGCCAGTGTATAAAACGAATCTTCTTTTTTATCCGGTACGGCATAAAAGGCAAAAGTAGAATAGGCCAGCGCTTTTGATTCTCGGATGGTTTGAAATACCAATGCGCCCATTCCGCCTCCAAAATAATTATTAAAAATATCTATCACCGGCTCTTCTGCGGGGCTGTAAGTATTTGTATTTCTAACCCAGCGGATTTCTGATTGCACCATATTATAATCGGCAAATAAAACCGTGTTTTTATCCTGTACGGCATTTAAAAACCTTACTTTTTCAGGCGCAGATTTAAAGGCTACCGGTATAGGATGTAATTTTTTTAACCCTGCTGTTAACTGCACCAATGCCTGCGGACCGTAATAAATAATTTTATGGGGAAACTCATTTAAGTCATGCAATATCCCCGTCAGTTCTCCAGCAGTTGCATTATTCAATTCATCCTTGCTCAATATATAATTGAATGGATTTTTATATCCAAACCTTGCATAAGATACCAGGCCGCTCATGATAGCGCCCTTGTTTGCTTTTGCATCTGTTCTTGATTTGGAGATGCGTGCCTTTAATGCAGTTAGCGCGGTTTCATCCGGTGCGCAATTTTTTAACAGGTTTTCGAAAAGTGTTACCGCCTTTGTAAAATTTTCCTGCAGGCCCTCTATATTTACCGTGGTAAACTCCGTGCCCGCATTGATGGAAAAACTACAGGCTATTTTGTAAAACTCTTTGGTAATATCTTCCGCAGACATTTTACTGGTTCCCAAGAACTGAAGGTATTGTGCAGCAATGCCTAATTTTTTATTGTTCCAGGTTCCCATATCAAAACGGTACTGGAGCCTGAAAATAGCATTGTCTTTATTTTGCACATACAATACTTCTGCCGGCCCGATCTTACTCATTTGCAGATCTTTTGTGTAATCCAGAAAAACAGGTTTCACAATTGAAGTCGGCATACTGTTAACCATTTTTACAAAATCCGATTGTGAATTGCGGTTTGTTTCAACCGGTGTAATCGGCGGTTTATCAACTTTTGCAATATTTTTATCTTCCCCCTTGCGTTTAAAGATCACGAGGTAATTATCCTGGAAATATTTGTTCGCAAAATCAACGATGCTCTTTTTAGTTAGCCTGGACAACTGGTCGGTATAGGCAACCTGGTCTTTCCAGTCAAGCTCCGATGTAAAAGCATCCATCAGGTCGCCAGCCCTTGAGCTATACGATTCGGTTGCCAGTATTTTATTTTTCTTTTGGTTGTTGATAATAGAGGTGATCAGGTTATCATCAAAGTTCCCCTTTTTAAGATTCTCTATTTCACCCAGCATCAATGTTTTTACACCTTCCAGCGATTGGCCCTCGGTAGCATTACCCTGCATGAACAGGACACCATAATCAATCAAGGTAAAAGTAAATGCAGACGCTCTTAATAATTTTTGTTTTTTTACCAGGTTAAGATCCATCAGGCCCGCCTTGCCATTGGTTAATATTTGTCCTACCAGGTCGGCCAATAAAACATCTTTCGATTTGTTGCCGGGTAAACGATAACCAATCGTAACATTTTCCGCATCCGGGCCAGCTACTTCTTCTGTGAGCGGCGCCGTAATAGGCTGCTCCCGATCAAAAGTATAGGCTGGTATAGGTTTGTTTTGCATATAAGCAAAGGCAACATCAATTTTTTTGATCATTGCATCTGCATCAAAATCGCCCGACATGATCACTCCCATATTATTAGGAACATAATAGGTATTAAAATACTTTTGTATTTCCAACAGCGAGGGATTTTTTAAATGCTCGATCGTACCGATAGTTGTTTGCTTTCCGTAATTATTGTTCCTGAACAAGCCGCTAAATAATTTCTCGAAAACTTTTCTGCCGTCATTATCCAACCCACGGTTCTTTTCTTCATATACGGCTTCCAACTCGGTATGAAATATCCTGAACTGCGGATTGCGGAATCTTTCTGCCTGTACCTTTAAATATTTATCCGCTGCATTGGACGGCACATCATCGGTATACACTGTTTGTTCAAAAGAGGTAAATGCATTGGTTCCCTGTGCACCCATCGACGACATCATTTTGTCGTATTCGTTGGCTATGGCATACGTGGCAGCCTTCCCCGAAACGGAATCAATGTTGTGGTAGATCGTCTTACGTTTTGCAGTGTCGGTAGTATGATTGTATTGTTCATACAAATCATTTATTTTGTCCAGCTGAGGTTTTTCTTTTGACCAGTCCAGGGAACCAAATTTATCCGTACCCTTAAACAACATGTGCTCCAGGTAATGCGCCAGGCCTGTATGTGTAGCCGGATCTGTTTTACTGCCCGCCTTGGTAGCGATATAGCATTGTATGCGGGGATCTTTATTTGTAGCGCTTAAAATAACAGTAAGGCCGTTTTTCAAAGTATAGAACCGCGCTTTTAAAGGATCATTGGTTACATACCTGTACGTATACCCGCCACTGGCAGATTCTTTCCACTGATGAATGCCTGTCTGTGAAAACAGCGTAGCGCCAAAAAAAAGCAATATCGGAAAAATTGAATGTTTGATAATTTGCATAAAGAGATTTATTTAGACTGATAAGATAAATATTAAAATTACGTTATAACCGTATTAAAAAGTTTACTATTTATATCATTCCTACATTTACTTCCCATTAAAGACGACATAGCCGAAGCGGTTGCAAGTCCTGTATTTCATTTCGGAAACAATTGCTGTCCTTTGCCGAAAGTTACCAATCAGGCATTTTCCGGTTAAAGGCATCATCTTTGTAAATGACTAAATGTTGCCCATGCACCCGAAAGAAATTTCTATAAAAGATTATACTTACACATTACCCGATGAAAGGATTGCAGCTTTTCCTCTGTCCGAACGGGATGATTCCAAACTATTGATTTATAAAGACGGCGTTCTGCAGGAAGACCGGTATAAAAATATTGCTCAATATTTACCGGCAGAAAGCCTGCTCGTTTTTAATAACACCCGCGTAATACAGGCGAGGATATTATTCCAAAAAACTACCGGGGCTGTAATAGAGATCTTCTGCCTGGAGCCTTATGAATCCTTAAATGAGTACAGCACCATCATGGGTCAAAAAGAAAAGCTACGATGGAAATGTTTGATAGGCGGAGCAAGTAAATGGAAAGAAGGGGTTTTAGTTAAAAAGTTCAAAGTGCAGGGTTCAGATGCGGAGTTGCAGGTGAGGTTGATTGAAAAGTTGCCTGATGCCTATGTAGCAGAGTTTTTGTGGAAACCGGGCCATTTTACTTTTTCGGAAATAATCGAACAGGCAGGAGATACTCCTTTACCGCCCTATATTAAAAGAAAACCGGTAGCAAGGGATAAAGAAAGATATCAAACCATTTATGCCAAATATGATGGTTCCGTTGCCGCGCCTACTGCCGGGCTTCATTTTACAACGGCCATATTTTCATCCATTAAAACAAAAAATATTTCCTCCGCCTATATCACCCTGCATGTGGGTGCAGGTACTTTTAAGCCGGTAAAAGCAGCCTCACTGCAAGGGCATCAAATGCACCGGGAATGGATCGATGTGACCACTGCTACCATTCATATGCTGGTTAATAATATTGTCCATGGAATTATCGCGGTAGGTACCACGTCTTTGCGAACCCTGGAAAGCTTGTACTGGATGGGGGTGAAAACAATCCTGAACCCTGACTATAAAATGGATGAACTGGCGATTCATCAATGGGACGTGTATGAAAACCCTTTGGCTAATACAAATATTGCAGCGTCGGAGGCGCTCAGTGCTTTATCAGGCTGGATGAAAAAAAACAATTGCGAAAGAATGATCAACCAAACACAGATACTTATAGCACCCGGTTATCGTTTTAAAATTGCAAAAGCGATCATTACGAATTTTCACCAGCCCCAGTCTACTTTATTACTTTTGGTAGCTGCGGCGATTGGTGAAGACTGGAAAAAAGTATACGACTATGCAATGGAAAACGATTTCCGCTTTTTAAGTTACGGAGATGGAAGCCTGCTCTTTTTGCCACGAATGCCCGACTAATAACTAATTTTTTTGCATAGAAAACAAATTTATTCGTGATTATTCGTGGCAATTAAAAATCCACCTGTCAGGTGGCAATGCGGTTCTGCTTTGGGATTAGGGGCTTACTGTTGTATCGTAACCGGCGTGCCCACCGGGATATAACTAAAAAGGTCCTTCATTTCAGTATATTTTACCGAAACACAGCCATCGGTCCAGTTGTAAAAATTATCTACCGTCCATTCCTCCTGCGGCCTGGTAGCATGTATGGCAATTCCTCCCCCGATCTTTGCGTTTTTTGGCAATAATCCCCGTTGCTTACGCTCATTAAACCGCTGGATGCATTCATTGTTAGGATAGTCCAATAATAACATATACGACCATTTGGGATGAATCTTTTTTTCGATCACTTTAAAATGGCCATCCGGCGTTTTCTTATCCCCCTCTTTCATTTTGTCCCCCAGGTCCTTGCTTCCAAACACAATTGGATAGGTGGCGTACCATCCTTCATCATCATATACCTTTAATTCGTAATCACTCTTGTCAATAATTATGTAATAAGGATTTTCAGTAGTTTTAATTACGACTGCATTCCTGGTCCCTGCAGTGTTCTTTTTTTTTGGCAGGCGAATATCTTTATTTTTTACCGGAACAAAAGCCACTATCGCAAAAATGATACATAAA